>JBBSQZ010000195.1:0-6430 GCA_038243565.1 Rhodothermales bacterium
ACGCGGTTGGGGACGACGGTGATGCGCGCCTCGGGGACGCGGAAGCGCGCGGCGAAGCGCCCGCGCGTGTGCGCCGAGAAGGCGACGACGCGGAGCGGGCGCCGCGCGGCGGCGCCGAGCACGGCCGTCGCGAGGCGTCCGCGCGTGGCGGGCCAGTGCGGCGGGCCCCTCGCCTCGATGCCGTGGACGACGAGCACGAACGGCACGCGCCGCAGAGCCGCGGCCATCGCCGCGAGCGGCGCGAGGTGCAGGTGCCCGCACACGACGCCGTCGTATCCACCGTGGCGGACAGCCCGTCCGACAGCGCGGACGTATGCCGCCGCGCCGCCGCCGGCTACAGCGTCGAGGGAGACGCCGGGCGGAATGTTCGCGTCGCCCGAGGCGGGGACGCGCGCGAGCACGTCGACGCCGTCGACGGCCGGGTGCGCGGCGAGCGCCGCGAGCAGGTCGCGGTTGACCTTGGCGATGCCGCCGTCGGCGCCGTAGGCGTCCGGCAGGAGGGCGAGCAGCGTCATACGGCGACGGGCGCGGTGAGGCGGGCGTAGACGTGGCGCGCCCAGCCGCGCAGGCCGCGCTCGGCGACGGGCGCGGCGCCGCGGGCCGCCTCGTCCTCGGCGAGCCAGTCGCGGACGGGCGTCGTGAAGCCGGTCTTGGGGCGGTGCGCGATGGCATCCGGCAACGCCGGCCGTGCCGCGCGCGCCATCGCCGCCTTGTCGACGCACGTCGGCGACGCGGCGATGAGGGGCGCGACGCGCCGGAGCAGCTCGGCGTCCACGAGCGGCACGCGCAGCTCGACCGAGTGCGCCATGCTCGCCCAGTCCGAGTCGCGGAGCAGCTGCGAGCGCATGTAGTGGCAGGACTCGAGCGCCGTGAGGCGGAGGCGGTCCGTCTCGAGGCCGCGCGCGGTTTCGGTGAGCATCCCGAGCGGATCGAGGTCGGCGAGGCCGGCGCGGGCGAGGTCCGGCCCGAGCACGCGGTCCAGCTCGTACGGCATGAACAGCGCCCGCCGCAGCAGGTACGCCCCGGCGACGGTCCCGCCATATTCGACGAGCCCCGCCGCCTTGGGCGACGCGACGCGGCCGACGAGGCCCGCGGTCGCTGCGCGGAGTACACGGCCGATTACGCGGTGGCCGGGGACGGCCGAGACGGCGGCGGCCAGCCGCGGGACGTCGCGGAAGCTCGGGTAGCCGCCGAAGAGCTCGTCGCCGCCCAGCCCGGACAGGACGACCTTGAGGCCGGCCTGTGCCGCGGCGCGCGTCACCAAGAACGTGTTGAGCCCGTCCATCGACGGCTGGTCCATCGCGGCGAAGAAGTCGTCGGCGAGGCCCGCGAACTCCTCTCGGCCGACGCGGACCGTCCGGTGGTCGGTCCCGTAGTGGCGGGCGGCGGCCTCGGCGAGCGGCACCTCGTCGTTCTCGGTCCCGGCGAAGGCGTCGAAGCCGAGGGTGACGGAGCGGACGCGCCCGCCGGCCTCGGTCGCGAGCGCGGCGAGCGTCGTCGAGTCGCGGCCGGCCGAGAGGAACACGCCGACGTCGACGTCGGCGACGAGGTGCGCGCGGACGGTGTCGAGGAGCGCCTCGCGGACGGCGGCGTCGGTGTCGGGCCGGTGGTCGGGCGCGGCCTCGGCGGCACGCAGGAGGTCCGGGATGGTAGCGAACGCCTGCGGCGCGCGCGGGCCGTCGGCGTCGATCCACTGCGTGTGGCCCGGCGGGAACGCGCGGATGCCGCGGTAGAGCGTGAACGGCTCGGGGACGTGGCCCCAGAGGAAGAAGCCGGCGTGGCCGGCCGGCTCCGGAGACGTGTTGATGCCGCCCATCGCGAGCAGCGCGGTCACCTGCGACGCCGCGCGCAGCGTCCGCCCGTCGTCGGCGACGTAGAGCGGCTTGATGCCGTACGGGTCGCGCCCGAGGAGCATCCCGCCACGGCCGTCCGCTCCGGCCCCGTCGCGGCCGTCCCAGATTGAGAAGGCGAACATGCCGCGGAGGCGCTCGGCGAAGGCCGGGCCGTGCTCGGCGTAGAGCCGCAGCAGCACCTCGGTGTCCGACGTCGACCGGAACGCGTGGCCGCGCGCCTCGAGGCCGCGGCGCAGCTCGGCGTGGTTGTAGATCTCGCCGTTGAAGACGACCTCGAGCGGGCCCGCCGGCGTCTCGACGGCCATCGGCTGCGCGCCGCCGGCGCTGAGGTCGATGATGGCGAGGCGGCGGTGGCCCATGTGGACACGCCCGCACGGGCTCGCCCACTCGCCCGAGCCGTCGGGCCCGCGCAGGCGCATGGAGTCGCACGCGCGCAGGACGGCCTCCGGGCCGTCGGGGCGCTCGCCATAAGAAAACGTCGTCGCGAAGCCGCACATTCGGTTCTGGGAGCGCGCCGGGCGCACTGGATGCCGCCGAAACGTACGGCCGCGCTTTAGCGGACGACGGTCACGCGGCGCGTCTCGGTGAACGATTCGCCGCGAACGCGAACGACGTACAGGCCCGGCGGCATCCGCTGCGCGTCGAGGCGCACGTCGACGCCGGCCAGCGTCACCTCGCCGTCGAACGGCACGGCGACGCGGCGGCCGAGCGCGTCGAAGACCTCGGCGACGACGCGCTGCGGGGCCGGCACGCGGACGCTCAGCGTCGCGGTCGCGCGCGTCGGGTTCGGGAACGGCAGCCCGACTGTCGCCTCGGCGACGGCAGGCGGCTCGGTGGCGATCGTCCCGGCCGAGCGGATCTCGAAGCGCTCGGACCAGGCGGCCGGGCCGGCCGTGGTGAAGGGGTACTCCGAGACGTCGGCGAGGCGGACGCGCACGTTCCGGTCGAGGTCGACGAGCTCGAGGCCCGCGACATCGGCCGTGGCATCCCAGCGGAGGGTGAAGGTGCCGGCGGCGGTCGCAGAGAAGGCGAGGCGGACGGGCTCCGCCGCGCCGGGCGCGAGCGAGAGCACGCGCTGCCGCCGCGCCGCGCCGCCGCGCGTGCCGACCGGCGCGACGAGCGCGTAAGCGGCCATCGGCGGCATGAGCTTCGTCGCGTCGTGGCGGTCCCAGCCGTCCGTGGCGCCGTCGAGCCAGCGGACGTGCGCGGAGCGGTCCGCGACGGCCGTGCCGTCGGCGAGGAGGCCGGCGAGGGCGAAGTTCAGCGCCGGCACGGCGTCCGGAGCGGGCCCGGTCGGGGCCGACGGGTCCGTCGCGGCCGAGGTCGTGACGAGGTCGAGCGTCGGTCCGGTCGCGTCCGAGACCTCGGCGATGGCGCCGTCCCACGCGGCGAGGACGTCGGCTGGCGCGCCGTCGCGGTCGAAGAGGTCGACGTAGGTCTGCGCGGCGGTGTCCCACGCGGCGACCGACGTCTGGAGCGTCCCGCCCTGGACGGAGAGGCCGCTGACGTGGAACGGGTACGCATACGGGTTGCCGACGAGGTAGAGGCCGTCCGCGGCCGTCGCGACGGCGCGGACGGTCGGGCCGCCGGCGCGGGCGTCGTCGAGCGGGGCGCCGGCGAGGACGAGCGGCGCGCCGTCGGTCTGCCACAGCGCGCCCGCGCCCGGCGGCAGCGGCACGCCCGTCGAGGCCGGGGCGACGAAGGTGCCGCCGGCGATGCCCGTCCAGATGGTCGGCGCGGCGCCGGGCTCGGGCGAGCCGGGGATGCCGCGGACTGGCCCGAGCGGCATCAGGTCGGCGACGGTGAGCGGCGTGCCCTCGGCGGTGAGGACGGGCGTCGAGATGAGGCGGAAGCCGGCCGGCTGGGCGGAGGCGGCGACGGCGACGAGCGCCGGGTTCATCGTGCCGGGCGTCGGCGCGGCGGCGTAGGCGAGGCGGCCGGGGCCGGCCACCGAGCCCGTGAGGCGCACGAGCGACGTCTCGGGCGTGTCTCGGAACTGGACGGTCAGGCCGAGTGCCGCGAGGAGCGCCGGCGCACGCGACGCCGACGGCCCGCCGTAGGCGACGGCGTCGAGGAGGCCGGCCTGCCCGGCCGTGGCGCCGACGGGCGGCGCCTGGGCGGCGGCGTAGAGGGCGAAGGCTGCGGCTGTCGTGTCGAAGCGGGCGACGCCAGTCAGCGTCGCATCGGCCGGCGGCGCGGCGCCGTCCGCCCGGACGACGGCGAAGCCGCCGGCGTCGGCCACGATGCCATGGAGGGTGACCGACCCCGTCACGCGCGCCTGGGCGTCGATGGCGACGAGCGTCACCGCGCGCAGCGTCTCGCCCGGCGCGACGCCGCCGATCTCGACGAAGGCGCTGCCGGCGTCTCCGGCGACGGCGTCGACCTCGCTGATCCAGGCACGGGCCGCCGCAGCCTCGGCGACGATGTAGAGGCGGTCCGCGGCGAGCCCCTCCGCGAGGTCGAAGCCGACCAGGAAGGAGACGTCGATGCCGGCCGTGTAGTCCGTGCCTGTCGAAACGTCGTAGACGCGGACGCTGGGGACGTCGCCCGGCACGAAGCCGTCGACGGCGGGCGTGAACGGGTCGTCGGCCCAGAGCGTGAGCGCGAGCCCGGCGCCGTCCCACGTCGCCCCGCCGACGCAGGTGCCAGTTGCGGTCACGACCGTCACGACGTCGCCCGGGCCGAGTGGGCCGGCGGGCAAGGTGAGCGCCGGGCGCGCCGGGAGGATGACGGTCGCCGAGGCGCCGGTCGGCGCGGGGCACGCCGGGGGCGGGGCGGGCGCCCCGGCGAGGGCGAAGACGGACGCGAGCAGGAGACTGAACATCGACCGGGCGGGGCAGGCGGTGCGCCGGTATCGGCGGGTTCGTCTCATCCCGAGCATCGGCGGCTTCATTCTTCACCAGCGTCACCGCACCGTGACGGCGTTGTGACGGATTAGCCCGCGGCGGCGGCTGGCACGGTGGGTGCCACGTCCCTCGAGATGCGCCAAAGCCCCACGGGACCTTAATCCGTTCTGGCCCGCGCTTTGCAGTGGGACGCCGTATCGTCTCTGCGATATCTCATTTCCCGTCCGATCCGGATTTTATCGACATGCGGCCTTACACGACCTCGCCCCAGCGCACCGCCCGCCCCGGCTCGGCGCGCGCCGGAGCCGCCCGAAAGCCCCGCGGCAATCCCTACGTCGAGGAGACGGTCGACCTGCTGAACCGGCGGCGGTGGCTCATCCTGTCCGCGGTCGTGCTCGCAGGCCTCGCCGCCGCCGGTTACGCCTACACGCGGACGCCGATGTATTCGACGTCGGCGCTCGTGCTCGTGGACCTGGACCGGGCGACCGACGGCGGCGGCGCCGGCGCCGGCGCGGCCACGGCGGGCCCCGACGGGTCTGTCGCGCCGGGAACGGTCACGGCCAGCAGAAGCCGCTCGGTCCAGACCGAGCTGTTCGTGCTCAACTCGTCGCGCGGCATCCGCGAGCGCGTCCAGGCGCGCCTCGGCGACGACAAGGGCCGGCTGCCGCCCGGCGCCGTCTCGTTCTCGCTCGCCGACCGCAACGTCGCGAGCGGTATCCGGATCGACGCGGTCGGCCCGGACCCCAACGCCGCGGCGGCGCTCGCCAACGCCTACGCCGAGGAGTACGTCGCGCAGACGCAGCTCGCCAGCCGGAGCTACCTCACCGAGACGCGCGAGTTTCTCGAGCAGCAGGCAGGCCGCCTGCGCGGGCAGGTCGCGTCGGCTGACGCGGCCGTCGTCGGGCGGATGTCCGCCGCAGGCGCGGCGGGCGTCGGCAGTGGCCCCTTGCTGAGCCAGCTCTCGGCGCTGCGCGGCGAGCTCGGCGAGGCCCAGATCGACCGCCAGATGCGGACGAACCGCCTCGCCTCGATCAACTCGCAGCTCAGCGACATCACGCCGAAGCTCGCCGAGCGCGTCTCGTCGAGCACGGACCGCGAGATGGCGCAGGTCGAGCAGGAGATCACGGCGCTCGAGGCGCAGCTGAGGACGTTCGACCAGCGCCAGTCTGCCGGCCGCGCCATCGACGAGACGCAGGCGGGCGCCATCCGCAGCCGCATCGCGGCGCTCGAGGCCCGCAAGGTGACCATCGGCGCGCGCTACGTGAATGAGGTGATGAGCGCCGGCGGCATCGCCGCCCCGACCGAGGCGCTCTCGTACGTCACGGACCTCCAGGGGCAGGCCGCGCAGGAGCGCATCGCCATCTCGGGCCTCAACGGCAAGATTTCGCAGCTCTCGTCGCGCATCGCGCAGGTCTCGGGCGAGGCCGGCCGCGCGCCGTCGCAGACGATCTCGGTCGAGCGCGCGTCGCAGGACCGCGAGGCGGCCTCGCAGACCTACTCGACCGTCGCGCAGCAGCTCGAGCGCGTCCGCGTGCAGGAGGCGTCGGAGCCGGGCTATGCGCGCGTGCTCCGCAGCGCGTCGGTGCCGGTCATGCCGGGCGGGCCGGGCTGGCTGCGCGTGCTCGGCCTCGCGCTGGCCTTCGGGCTCGCCGGCGGCCTCGGCCTGGCCGTCGTGCTGGACCGCCTCGACAACCGCGTCTACAAGCCCGAGCACGTCGCGGCGCTGGGCAT
>JBBSQZ010000196.1:0-6383 GCA_038243565.1 Rhodothermales bacterium
CCGGGCGCGCGCGCCTCGAGCTCCGCGAGCGGGCCGGTGAGGTCCGGGAACGATCCTCCGATGGCGTCGAGCGTCCGCGAGAAGAGCGCCACGCGGACCGGCCCCGCCGCGGTGTCCACGGTCTCGCCATGCAGGTCGGCGGCCCCCTCGACGCCAGGTGCTGCCTCGCCCGGCGCGTCGAGAGCGACGTGCGCCTGCGCACGGATGCCGTCGAACTTGTCCTCGACGAGAAACGGCGCCTCGATCTGCCGCGCCACGTCGGCGGCGTCCTCGGCGGGGCTCGCGAGCATGAAGCGGACCGGGTGGAACGGCCGCATCGCGGCTGTCTCGAGGCGTCCGTGGCGCGCCAGGACGGCCGTCTCGCCGATGTCGCCCGTCAGCATGTGCGCCCGCTGCACGTCCCCGATCGCCGCGTCGAAGGCGCGCGACAGGGCGAGCTCGACGCCGCCGGCGAGCATCCCGGTGCGGAGGTCGCCGGAGAGGAGGCGGACGAAGAAGCGCGCCTCGTCGGTCCCGAGGCGCCCGAGCGTCTCGCCGACGAGCGCGGTACGCGCTTTCGAGCCGCGCGTCCCGGCGATGGCCTCGAACGCGTGTTCGATCTGCCCGAGCGAGAGATCCGACGCGGGCCGCTCGCCCAGAAACTCGGCCGCCACGTCGCCCGGGTCGCCCAGGCGCACGAGGGCGGCGCGGAGCGCGTCGGGCTCCGCGCCGGTGAGGTCCGCGATGCCGTTCCGGATGGCGGCGAAGCCGACATCGACGGTCCGCTCGTCGGCGAGCGGGAAGACGCGGCCGGAGGCGTAGCGCGCGGCGCGGGCGAGGTCGTCGTCCGCCGTGCCGTCGGCGAACGCGACGAGGCGGTCGGCCTTCTCGAGGCGCCCCGAGGCGGCCTCGATGTCGCGGAGGGCCGCGGCGAAGTCGGAGAAGCGGGCGTCAGGCATCGGTTTCGTCATCGAGGGCGTCGGACTCTGAGGCGCGGTCCGGCGCCTCGGCCGGGACGATGCGGCGCGGTTTCGCCGGCGGCAGGTCGACGGTCGTGTTCTGGCAGTCCGGGCAGAAGTAGATGATCCGCTGCTTGTCGTCGCCGTCGTCCCCCTCGCGCGTCGTCTGGCGCTTCTGGCGCACGACGCCGCCGCAGCGCAGGCACGGCAGGTTGGTGCGCCGGAAGACGGCGTGGCGCGTGGACCAGTCCTGGGGCGCGTTGTAGGTCATCCCCGGCTCGTGCATCCGCAGCTGCTCGGGTTCGCTGACGGTCCGGCCCGCCTCGCGGTAGGCGAGCCCGCAGACGCGCGGGATCTCGCAGTCGAGGCAGTCCCGGTCCGCCTCGGTGAGGTCGCCCACGAGGCGCCACGGGTCGATCCGGCACTGCCACAGGATCTCGGCGCGCAGGTAGTTGCCGATGCCCGCGACGACCGTCTGGTCGAGAAGCACGGCGCCGACGGTCCGCTCGGGCGTCATCATCATGCGCCGGTGGACTTCTTCGGCGTCGTACGCCGCGCCGCCCAGCGGGAGCACGTCCGGCCCGAGCGTCGGCAGGTGCGCGACGCCGGCGTACGGGTCTCCCAGGCCGACCTCGAAGACGGGCGCCGAGAAGAGGACGGCGACGGCTGTAGGCGTCTCGATGCGGGCGCGCTCGCGGCGGTCGCGCGTGGTCGCGATCTCGTCCGTGGGGTCGACGACGTGCCAGCGGCCCCACATCATGAAGTGGGACGAGAAGTACGCCGATTCGCCCGCGTCGTCCGGCTCAGTCTGGCCGACGAGGATCTTGCCGTGGCTCCAGACGCGCGCGACGTGCCGCCCCGGAAAGGCGTCCGGGTGCTCCGCGAGCCATGCCTTCGCACCCTTCGTCCGCGCCGAGAAAGCCGTGATCGGCTGTCCGGCGAGAGCATCGTGGAGCGCGTCCGCAGCTCGGCGGACCTCGGGGCCTTCAGGCATCGGCGGGCGGGCTGGGGGCGCGGTGTATGTGTGCCGCCTCAGCCCGGTTTCCGGCGTTAGACGAGGAATGGGGCATGGGCTATGAGGCATGGGTGTCTTTCTCCCATGCCTCATCCCCTTTCCCTCACATCGTCGCGCCGGCGGGCATCGGGGCGCGGTGCGTGCCGTCCTTCAGGAAGTCCAGCAGGAGACGGTTGAAGTCCTCGGTGTTGGTCATCGTGAGGCCGTGCGGGGCGCCGTCGACGACGACGAGCTGGCTGTTCGGCAGGAGCGCGTCGGCGGCTTTGCCGCCCACCTTGAGCGGGACGATGTCGTCGGACTCGCCATGGACGACGAGCGTCGGGACGGTCATCTTGCGGACGTCGTCGCGGAAGTCGGTCATGCCGAAGGCCGTCACGCAGTCGATCGTCGCCTGCGGCTGCGCCATCACGGCGATGGACCACGCGTAGTCCAGCATCTCCTCGCTGACGGGGTGGTCCATGAGGCCCCAGCCGACGAACTTCTTGCCGAACGACCGGAGGAAGGCCGGGCGGTCCTTCTTGAGGTTGTCGATCATGTCGTCGAACACGCTCCGGTCGACCCCGTCCGGGTTGTCGCCGGTCTTGAGCATGAACGGCGTGACGGACGAGACGAGGGCCGCCTTCGCGACGCGGTCCGTGCCGTACGTGCCGATGTAGCGCGCGACCTCGCCGCCGCCCATCGAGAAGCCGACGAGCGTCACGTCCCGCAGGTCGAGCTCGTCGAGGAGCGCCTTGAGGTCGGCGGCCATCGTGTCGTAGTCGTAGCCGCCGTTGGGGAAGGCGGAGTGGCCGAAGCCGCGACGGTCGTACGTGATCACGCGGTAGCCGGCGTCGCGGAGCGGGCCGACCTGCGGCTCCCACATGCGGCCGCTGAGCGGCCAGCCGTGGACGAGGACGACGGCGGGGCCGTCGCCGCCCGTGTCCTGGTAGAAAATCTCGGCTTCGGGGGTCGTGCTGGACGACGTGATCTTGGGCATCTGAGAGCGGGAAAGAGAGTGGCCTCGGCGGATGTGCCGACGTGTCTGTTCAACCACCCATTCCGTGCAGGGTTCACCCCCTCCCTACGATGCGGAATGTCCCGACGCGGGCGTCTCGACCGGGTCCGTCTCGTCGAGGCGCGACACGTCGACGGTGAGAACGTCGCCGGAGCGGTCGAAGAGGTCGCGGAAGCGGGCATGCCACAGCAGGTCGCCGTCCGACGGCCGGTACGACGTGCGGACGTGGACGGTCTGCATCGTCGTCTCGTCGACCGCGGCGATGCGGACGAAGACCTCGGCGTCGCCGGCGCGCAGGTCGGCGTCGGTGTAGCCCCAGGCCGGGCTCTCGGGCGTAAGCGGGTGGACGACGGTCCACGTGAGCGGGAGCAGCGCGACGCGCTCGCGCTCGAGGGTGAGCCGCGCGTAGCGGCGCACGCGGTGGCCTTTCTCGGCGTCCGGTTCGAGGATCGAGAACACGACCTCGGCCGTGACGTCCGAGAGCTCGCCGCGGCGGGCGTTGACGAGGCGGAACATCAGCGCCCAGCCGCCGCCGTACGGCGCGACGAGCATCTGCTTCGAGAAGACGAGGTCCGCGTCGGGCCGCGCGACGCGCGCGAACGTCACGCCGGTCGCGAGGGCCGTGAAGAGGATGCCGACGAAGGCCTCGACCGCGACGAGCGCCTCGGCGCCGGCCGAGACGGGCGCGATGCGGCCGTAGCCAATGGTCGCGAAGGTCTGGACGGAGAACGAGAGCGCGCGCATCAGGCCGCCGGCGTCGCTGGACGGTGCGTCGAGCGCGGCCGGGCCCAGCGCCCAGAACGCAGCGCCGAACGCGCCCACGAGCACGGCGTAGCTCGCGGCGAGCGTCGCGATGAAGGCCGTCCACGACATCGCGACGAGGTCGTGGTAGAGGCGGTGCGAGCGGAAGAGGCCCGTGCCGGTCCGGCGGGCGTTGAACGAGCCGTCGGGGCGGAGCACGCGCTGGCGGCTCTCGTCCGAGAGGACGCGCCCAAGGCCGAGGTCGCTGTGTGGGACGATGGGCGGCGTGGTCGGCGGCGGGTCGGAGGGCAGGTCGGGCGGTGCGTCAGGCGTCATCGGGCAGGGTGGGTCCGGGCCGTGAAAGATGCACCGCCGCCGCGTAACCGGCGCGTGGCCGGCGCGTGGCCGGCCCGTACCCGCCCGCTCGACAGTGGACTCTTCACGCGTTCTGCCTTCATGTCGCTCGCACGCGGCCTCACGGCTCTCTGGCTCGCGCTCGCCGCCGCCCTGCTCGGGCTGTGGCTGGCACGGCCGGCGCTCTTCACCGAGCCTGCCGTCGAGCACGCGCTGCGGGCGTGCGGGCCGTGGGCGTCCGCCGCGTTCATCGGCGTGTCGCTCGTGCGCGGGCTGCTGTTCGTGCCGAGCACGCCCATCGTGCTGGCCGGCGGGGCGCTGTTCCCGCACACGCCGGCGGCCGTCGTGGCCGTGTCGCTCGTCGGCATCGTCGCGACGGGCACGCTGCTGCACCGATTCCCGAGCGTCGGCGGCTTCGACGCGCGCCTCGCGGCACGGCACCCCGAGAAGATGGCGCGCCTGCGGCGGCACCTCGAGGCGCCGTACGCGCCGTGGGCCGTCGCGGCGTGGGCCTTCTTCCCGGCCGTCCCGACGGACCTCGTGTGCTACACGGCCGGCCTGGTGCGGATGCCGCTCGGGCGGCTCGTCGCGGGCCTGCTGCTCGGCGAGGCGCCGCTCGTGGTGGCGTACGTGCTGCTCGGCAAGCAGGTCGCGGCGTGGCTGTGGTAGCGCGTCAGCCAGCGAGGGTGGAGCCGTCGTCAGTCCACGTCCAGTGCTGCTCGACGAAGTCGGCGCGCGGCTCGAAGGCGCCCCACGCAGCGTCGGCGGCGCTGCTCCGGACGACGACGTAGCGGCCGGCATGCTGCCCGAGCCAGACGCGGCCCGTGGTGCCGGCGCCGGCCACGCCGAAGGCGGCGAGCGCGCCGGCCGCCGGGTCGTCGGTGGCCGTGCCGAGCGCCTCGGCGGCGGTCTTCGCGGTGGTTTTGGCGGCGTCCTCGGTCGTGCCCTCGGGCAGGAACGTGAGGCTCCACACGCCGGCAGACGTGTCCGCGCTCTGCGTCAGTTGGACGACGTCGCCCATCGCGGCGCGGTCGGCCGTCACGGCCATGCCCTCGGGGTAGCGGACCTGGAACTGCGCCGGGAACGTGGCGCCGCCCTTGAACTCGTGGAACGTGATCGGGACCGGCTGGCCGTCCACCATCAGCGTGTCCGTGTTCACGTTCCTCTGGAACGCGGCGGCGCTCTCGGAGAGGGCTGGCGAGGGCTCGCGGTCGCCGCAGGCGGAGAGGGCGGGCGCGAGCGCGACGGCGAGCGTGAGGGCGAGGGTCGGCTTCATCGGAGACGGGGCGGGTGCGCGGTGTGTACCCGCGGCGCGGCGCTTGTTTCCCGACCTACTGCCGGACGAGGCGGCCCGATGCCTCGCCGTCGGCCGTGGCGAGGCGGACGATGTAGACGCCCGGCGCCAGCCGCCCGAGGCCGAGCGCCACGTCGTGAGGGCCGGCGCCGAGCGCGCCGAGGTCCTGCTCGGCGACGCGCCGCCCGAGCGCGTCCGAGACGACGAGGCGCGCCGGGCCGGCGGCGGCCGTCGAGAAGCGGGCGCGGGCCGTGCCGGCCGTCGGGTTCGGGGCGAGCGTCAGCGCGAGCGGCGATGCCGGCGCGGGCTCCGCCGCCGTCGTGCCGTCGATGCGCTCGACGAGCACATAGTTAGGGCGGGGGTACGACGCCGGGCGGCCGAGAAAGAGCGTCGTGCTGTTCGCGCTGACGACGATGGACGTCTGCTGGTTGATGATCGGGACGGACCGGCTCGGCTGCTGCACCCACGCGCCATTCGTCTCGGTGAAGACGAGCGCGGCGTGACGCTGGTCCGGGTACGCCCCGCTCGGCTGGCTGAGGGCGACGATGGTCGCGCCCCACCGCGCCATGCCGTACGTCTGGAAGCCTGGCGGCGTCAGCGCCTCGCCGATCTGCCACGGTCCCGCCTCGCGGGTGAGCGGGTAGACGGCGGTCTCGGACGCGACGGCGAGCGCGCCATCGCCCGAGCCGATCAACTCTCCGCACAGCGCGCTCTGGCCAGCGCCGGGGCAGAGCAGCTTGGCGCGCTCGGCCCACGTCTCGCCCTGCCGCTCAAAGACGTAGACTGCGCCGCGCGCCTCGGCGCCGACGCCGCTCTCGCCATACGCCCCGACCATGATGGTGCGGCCAGCGGGATCGTCCGCGGTCGCGAGGGCCGAGCCGAAGTGTTCGAGACGCTGCACCTCGGTGTCGCTGTTGACGAGCGTCGCCGTGAGCGCCCATGCGCCGCCGGCCGGTTCGAAGACGTAGGCGGCTCCGCTCTGGTAATCCTGCTGCGGGTCGGCCGGGTTCGCCGTGTCCGCCCCGACGACGAGGTAGCCGTCGCCGA
>JBBSQZ010000197.1:0-6380 GCA_038243565.1 Rhodothermales bacterium
CGCCGGATCTCGGTGTGCGTGTCCAGGATCCACGAGCACGCCGCGAAGGTGGCGCGGCCGACCATGTTCTGCCCCGCCGCGTCGCCGGTCGAGAAGTTGAAGCGGCAGAAGGCGAAGTGGTTCGAGAGGTACGTGTCGATGCCCAGCAGCTTGCCGACGGACGTCGTGGACTCGGCGTGCGTCCGGATCCGGTCCATGTTCTCGTCGAGCCAGCCGCGGAAGTCGCGCGCCTCGCGGGCCGTCTCGAAGATGAAGACCGGCGCGCGCTGCATCTGGTCGTCCGAGACGGTGCAGGTGACGCCGCCGGAGAGGTTCAGCACCTTCATCCCGCGGTTGTACGACGCGACGAGCGTGCCCTCGGTCGTGGCCATCGGGATGAGGAAGTCGCCGGTCGCGTGCTCGCCGTTGACCGTGAGCGGGCCGGCGATGCCGAGCGGGATCTGGGCGACGCCCGTGAACGCCTCGACGTTGCCGGTGAGCGTACACGGGTCGAAGGAGTAGCTCTTGATGTGCGTGAACGTCTCGCCCGAGTACTGCTCGGCGAAGCGCTGCCGCGCGGCGACGGCCACCTCGGAGTAGTCGTCGTCGGGGTCGCGCGGGACGCGCGTGAGGTCCGCCCGCTCCGCCTGGACCGAGTCCTTGACGTCGAACTCGATCTCGCCCATGCCGTCGATCTCGAAGCGCAGCGCGATCTCGTGGACGCCCTCGCCCGCCTCGACGCCCGGCACGTGGACCGTCACGACGCAGCGCAGCGGGAACGCGAGCGGGCACGTCGTCGAGACGCTCGCGGCGGGCACGGGCGCAGCGTCGTCGAGCGAGAGCGAGATCTCGTCCGCGCCGACCTCGGTCCCATCGATGGTGACGCAGGTGAGGCCGGTGAGCGCCGTGTCCATGAGCCGGTTCTTGAGGCTGAACACGACGCCGCCGTCCGTCGGCGTGAGCGAGCCGTTGGTGTAGAGCTGCCGGAGAACGAGGGACGGGATCTTCATGGGCGCGGGAGTCAGAGATGGACTGTGAAGCTACGAAGGACGCGGATTGGTGATTGGTGATTGGGTGAACGAGGCGCCGTGGATTGTTCCGCCGTCGAGTTGCGACGGACCGCCGGCCGACACGTAGAGGCACAGCGTGCTGTGCCCTGCTTTCCGAATGCCACCAGCCCGCAGGTCGCGCGATGATCGTCCGAGTGCACCGTGGCCCGGCGCCCGCAGGGCACGCCGCGGCGCCGCGGCAATAAGCCGGCAGAGGTCCCGTTGGAACGCGAAGCGCGCCGCCGGACCCGTCCGCCGGCCGTCTTCGCCGATTCCTGCACCCCGCTCGCGGAGGCCGCGCCTAGCTTCGCGCGGTCCGCCCGACCTGCCCCCGCCGCCCGTTTTGCGATCCGTCCCTGGTCTGCCGCGCCTCGCCGCGCTGCTCGTCTGCCTCCTGCTCGCGTTCGGGCCCGCCGAGGCGCAGACGCCCGCGCCGCCTGCCGGCATGCCCGCCGCCGCTCCGGCGCCCTACGAGATCCTCGCCGTAACCGTCGAGGGCGCGGCCGACGAGTCCAGCGCCAGCCTCGCGCGCCAGATCGCCGGCCTCCGGCCCGGCATGCAGGTGCAGCTGCCGTGGGACCCCAGCTTCTCCGAGGCCGTCCGCGGCCTCTACGTGCGCGGGTACTACTCCGACGCCGCCGTCGTCGTGTCGCAGGTCGTCGGGCAGGGCGTCTTCCTGACGCTGAAGGTGACCGAGCAGCCGAAGCTCGCGCAGTACGCCATCGAGGGGCTGAGCTCGAGCGACCAGAACGAGCTCCGCGACGAGATCCCGCTGCTCCGCGGGCGCGCCGTCCGGCCGTCCGACGTCGAGCGCGGGCGCCTCGCCATCGAGGCCTTCCTGCGCGGCAAGGGCTACCGCGCGCCGACCGTCACCGTCGCCCAGGCGCCCGCCCAGGACGGCCGCGTGGACCTCACGTACACCGTCCAGCGCGGCAGCCGCGAGTCCATCGCCTCGATCGAGTTCGCGGGCAACACGGCCTTCTCGGACCGCACGCTGCGGCGCCAGCTCAAGGGCACGCCCGAGCGCC
Source organism: Rhodothermales bacterium (assembly GCA_038243565.1). GTDB lineage: Bacteria > Bacteroidota > Rhodothermia > Rhodothermales > Rubricoccaceae > DASVSE01. The sequence continues at coordinate 2,057 of JBBSQZ010000197.1, forward strand.
GGTGGTGGCGCTTCTGGAAGCGCTCGACGTTCCGCGACGCCGCCTTCCAGGAGGACCTCACGAGCCTCGTCGCGTTCTACAACGACCGCGGCTACTACGGCGCGCGCATCGTCAGCGACTCGGTGTTCACGGCCTCCAACGGCGTCGTGGTGCGCATCGGCGTCGAGGAGGGGCCGAAGTACGCCGTCCGCAACGTCGACTTCGAGGGCAACACGCTCTTTACGGACGCCCAGCTGAGGCAGGCGCTCGAGGTCCAGCGCGGCGACACGTACAACGCCTCGCGCGTCGACCGCAACCTGAACTACAACGCGGCCCACACCGACGTCCGGAGCCTCTACAACGACCGCGGCTACCTCCAGTTCAACGCCGTCCCTCAGATCACCGTCGCCCCCGGCGACTCGCTCGACCTCGCCTTCGAGGTCAACGAGGGCGACGTCTACGAGTTCGGGCAGGTCAACATCGCGGGCAACACGCGCACCAAGGACCACGTCATCCGGCGCGAGCTCCGCACGATCCCCGGCCAGCCGTACAGCCGCTCCGCCGTCGAGCGCAGCATCCGCGAGCTCTCGACGCTCAACTACTTCGACCCGGCCTCGTTCGGCAACGGCCCGGCGATGGACGTCGACGACGACGACCACACCGTCGCGCTGACGTACCGCCTCGCCGAGAAGAGCTCGGACCAGCTCGAGCTCTCGGGCGGCTGGGGCGGCTCCGGCACGGGCCTCATCCTGACGGCCCGCGTCACGTTCGCCAACTTCTCGGTCCAGAACCTGCTCAAGGGCCGCGGCAACCCGATGCCCTCGGGCGACGGGCAGCAGCTCTCGCTCCAGGTCCAGACGTACGGCAAGCGCCAGCAGATTTATTCGCTCTCGTTCACGGAGCCGTGGTTCCGTGGGCGCCAGACGCCCGCCGGCTTCTCCGTCGGCTACTCGAGCTCCAACGGCCTCTCGACCAACCCGTACCACATCGCCCGCGGCTTCGGGCGCGTGTTCTACCGCCAGCGCCTGCGCTTCCCGGACGACTACTTCCAGACCGGGACGGACCTCGGGCTCCAGATCTACAACATCTCGGGCATCGGGGGCAACCAGAACTTCAGCGGGCTGCCCGAGGGCATCAGCCGCGAGTTCACGGTCGCGCAGTCGCTCACGCGCAACGCGCTCGACAACCCGCAGCTGCCGCAGGCCGGCTCCAACCTCGGCCTCACGCTGACCATCGCGCCGCCGATCCCGGGCTTCATCCAGTACGTCAAGGCGGACTTCCGCAACGGCTGGTACACGCCCATCGCGCCGCGCCTCTCGGCGAGCATCCGCACGCAGTTCGGCTACATCGGCTCGCTCACCGGCGACGACGTCCAGTTCCAGCGGTACCTCATCGGCGGGACGGCCCTCGAGGCGTCCAGCGCCTCGGGCGGCATCCGCGGCTTCGGCAAGGACCTCGTGTTCATGCGCGGCTACCCGGTCGAGTCCATCGGCCCGCGCCTCGAGGGCGCGCCCGTCGGCGGGCGCATCCTGAACAAGTACCAGGCCGAGGTGCAGTGGCTCGCGCTCCAGTCGCCGCAGCTTACGGTCGCCCCGTACATCTTCCTCGACGCGGCCAACACGTACGACAGCTTCTCGGACTACGACCCGGCGCGGCTTTTCCGCTCGGCCGGCTTCGGCGCGCGCCTGTTCCTGCCCATCGTCGGCCTGGTAGACCTCACGTACGGCCGCCAGATCGACGCCTACACGCCGCTGCCCGGCACCACCGAGAGCGGGCTGCCGAAGTGGAACTTCCAGTTCACGCTCGGCGGCGGCTCCTGAGAGGGTGACACGTGGCAGGTGGCGGCGTACCGGCCTCCCTCACCTGACATCTGCTTCACCTGACACCTGTCCCCTTCTTTGACCATGCGCTACGTCCTGCCCGCCCTCGTCCTCCTCGCCGCCGCGGCGCCCGCCGCGGCGCAGCAGAAGGTCGGCTACGTGGACTCCGAGCGCATCCTCGCGCTCATGCCCGAGTACCGCACGGCCCTGCAGGACGTCGACCGCCTCGCGTCGCAGTGGCAGGCCGAGGTCGACGCGACGACGCAGGAGGCGGACGCCCTCCAGGCGGACTTCTCCGCCCGCGAGCTCCTCTACACCGCCGAGGAGCGCACGCGCGCCCTCGCCGACATCACCGCCCGCCGGCAGGCCGCCGAGGCGCTCCGCCGCCGCTACTTCGGCCCCGACGGCGAGCTCTTCCGCGAGCAGCAGCAGCGCCTGCGCACCGTCCAGGAGCGCTTGCTGACGGCCGTCGAGACGGTCGCGACGGACGGCGACTACGACTTCGTCTTCGACCGCACCGGCGACGTCGTCTTCCTCTACGCCCGCTCGCGCAACGACCTCACGGACCGCGTCCTGGACCGGCTCGGCCTCACGGTCGGGCCGGGCGGCACGCGGCCTGCCGCGGGCGCACCCTCAGGCACGCCCGCGGGCGACCTCTAACCTCCAACCCGACTCGCCTCTCGATGACCCGCTTCTCGATGACCCTCAGACTCCTCAGCGCGCTCGCGCTCGTCGTCCTCGTCCCGGCCGCTGCCCAGGCGCAGGGCGCCTTCAAGGTCGCCTACATCGACACCGACCAGATCGTCGTCCGCACGCCCGAGTACGCGCAGGCGCAGCAGCAGCTCCGCCAGGAGCAGCAGGCCGTCGGCACGCGCGTCCGCTTCGTGCAGGACTCGCTCAACACGGTCCTCCAGACGAAGCTCGCCGACTACGAGACGTTCCGCACGTCGGCCGTCGCTACGCCGGACGCGCGCCGCGAGCGCGAGTCCGACATGCTCCAGCTGCAGGGCGCCATCGAGCAGGCCGAGCAGCAGGGCCTCCAGTTCCTCTCGTACCGCGAGGCGCAGCTCTACCAGCCGATCCTCGACCGCGTCGACGGCGGCATCCGCGCCGAGGCGGCCGCGCAGAACATCGACCTCGTGATCCCGAACACGGCCAACAACGCGCCGGTCGTGCTCTACGCGAGCGACCGCCTCGTCGACATCACCGAGGCGGTGATGCGGCGCCTCGGCATCGACCCGAACACGCCCGCCCCGGCCGCGCAGGGCGCGCCGCAGCAGGCGCCGGTGTCCGCGCCGGGCAACTGAGTGGGAGGGCATGGGGGGTGAGGCACGCCGGGTGAACCCGGGCCTGGGCATGGGCGAACGGCCTTTTGCCCCACGCCTCATGGCCCATGCCCCATCCCCCCCGATGCTCTGCATCGGCTTCGCCTCGTCTGCGCGGGCACCGGCCGCCGGGCCGGTGCCCGCGCGCGTATCCTGCCCGGCCACCCGCCGCCCGAGAGGCATGCCGCCCGTGAGCACGCAGACCGTTGCCCCGACGCCCACCGCCCAACCGCTCGGCGTGACGGGCAACGACACCACGCGCCGCGTCACGACGCAGACGCTCCACGAGATGAAGGCCGCCGGCACGCGCATCGCGATGCTGACGGCCTACGACTACACGTCCGCCCGCCTGCTCGACGCCGCCGGCGCCGACGTGCTGCTCGTCGGCGACTCGGCGTCCAACGTGATGGCCGGCCACGAGACGACGCTGCCGATCACGCTGGACCAGATGGTGTACCACGCGCAGTGCGTCGTCCGCGGCGTCACGCGCGCGCTCGTCGTCGTGGACCTGCCCTTCGGGAGCTACCAGGGCAACTCGCGCGAGGCGCTCGCCTCGGCCATCCGCGTGATGAAGGAGACCGGCGCGCACGCGATCAAGCTCGAGGGCGGCCGCGAGGTCGTGGAGTCGGTCCGGCGCATCCTCGACGCCGGCATCCCGGTGATGGGCCACCTCGGCCTCACGCCGCAGTCGATCTACCAGTTCGGGACGTACCGCGTCCGCGCCCGCGAGGACGACGAGGCGGACAAGCTGCGCGCCGACCTGCTCGCGCTCGACGAGACGGGCGTCTTCGCGATCGTGCTCGAGAAGATCCCCGCCGCGCTCGCAGCCGAGGCGACGGCCATGCTGAACGCGCCGACGATCGGCATCGGCGCCGGGCCGGAGTGCTCGGGCCAGGTCCTCGTCACCCACGACATGCTCGGGCTCACCAAGGAGTTCCACCCGCGCTTCGTCCGCCGCTACGCCGCGCTCGCGGACACCATCGCCGAGGCCGTCCAGCACTACGTCTCGGACGTGCGGGCGGGCACGTTCCCGAGCGAGGAGGAGAGCTACTGATAGAAGGGTTTAATGTTTAATGTTTAATGTCGGCGTATGGCTGGGCTGACGGATAAACCTTAAACCGCATTTACATGTCTTCCCCCCTCGACGCGCCCGTAGACCGGCCGCTCATCCTGCTCTCCAACGACGACGGCATCGACGCG
>JBBSQZ010000198.1:0-6313 GCA_038243565.1 Rhodothermales bacterium
CGCCTCGGCGCAGACCGTCGCCCCGAGCGAGATCGACCTCAGAGGCGGCGGCCTCGTCGCTAATCCGAACGTCGACTGCGCCTTCGCCGTCGACAACATCGTCGGGTGGTTCGACCGGACGACGCAGTCCATCTTCGTCTCAGGTCAGGAGGTCGGCGGGTCGTACGCGCTCGAGGTGTACTCGGCCGCCGAGCTCGACGCGCTCGTGGGCGTCGACGCCGTCCGCTGCCGCGCCGCCGACTACGACGGCTAGACCGACACCGCCGTCTTCGTCCTCTCGACGGCCAACGACGTCGACTTCGTGTTTGCCATCGGCACCGACGAGGTGACAAACGACCCGCTCCCGTAGCTCGTCACGAGCCCGGCGGGCGCGGGCGACGGCATCACGGGCGTCGTCGTCGTGGACGGGCGCATCTACGCCGCCGTCCAGGACCTCCTCAACGACCCGCCAGCAGGCGGCGCGGTGCCCCTCGGCGACGGCGTCTACTCGTTCGACCTGACGGGCACGAACCAGACGGCGACGCCGGTCCTGCTCGACCCCGACCTGACTGGACGTGCGCGCCCCAGCTCGGGAAACTCGGCTAGCCGCTCGAAGCACTCGACCAGGGCGTCCGTCAGCGCATCGCGGGCGCCTTCTGCGTCTGCACGTCCGCCGGCCACGACCTCGACGAGGCTCAGAATGTCGAGCCGCGCAGCCTCGTGCAGGTCGTAGTAACGCATCAGGAGGCCTGCCCGGCCTCCTGCACCCACTCCATCTGCTGGCCGATCATGTCCCGAAGGTCGACTCGTGTCATCCGGACGACCGGGCTTTCCAGTCCGTCGGCCATCAGACGCTGGATGGTTGCGACCGCGCGGTCCTGCTCCTGCTTCTGCCGGAGCAGCCGCAGACCGTCGCGAACGACCTCGGAGGCGGAGCCGTAGTCACCGCCCTGAACGAGATCGCGGACGTAGGTGTCGAGGTGCGGGGGCAGGGAGACGTTCATCGGAGGAGCGGCAGGGTCAGGCGCGAGACTAGCTCCAACGCCCCGGGATGTCAGTTGTTGACATCGAGCACGCGGCGGCGGACGAGGTTGAGCGCCGCGACCGTGCTCAGGCCGATGGTGACGCCGCGGTTGTGCGAGAGGCGCAGCAGGACCGCGTCCGAGCCGCCGGGCCACTCGGCCGCGATCCAGACCGTGCCGACCGGCTTCTCGGGCGTCCCGCCCGTCGGCCCGGCGACGCCGCTCGTGGCGACGGCGACGTCCGCCCTGAGGCGCGCGCGGGCACCCGCCGCCATCTCGCGCACCGTCGCCTCGGAGACAGCGCCGTAGTCGCGGAGCGTCTCGGGCGAGACGCCGAGCAGGTCCGTCTTGACGCGGTTGTCGTAGGCCACGACGCCGCCGAGGAAGGCGCGGCTCGCCCCAGGAATGGCCGTGAGGCGCGCCGCGACGCTTCCGCCCGTACAGCTCTCGGCCGTCGCGAGCGTGAGGCCGCGCGCCGCGAGCCCGTCCAGCACGACGCCTTCGAGCGTGTCCGATCCTTCGCCGAAGACGGCATCGCCGAGGCGCTCGCGCAGACGCTCCGCGGCGCGGTCGACGCGGGCGCGGGCGGCCGCCTCGTCGCTGCCGCGGGCGGTGACGCGCAGGCGGACCGTCCCGAGGCCGGGCAGGTACGCGATGCCGACGCGGGCGAGGTCGTCCTGCGGGAGCACGTCCGAGAGGTCGCCGTGGCGCGCGGCGAGGTCCGTCTCGCCGTATCCGGCCGTGACGAGCGTCCGCGAGACGACGGCGCCGTCGCGGAGGGCACCGACGCGGGCGGCGAGGCTGCCGTCCCAGATGGCCGTCATCTCGCGCGGGACGCCTGGCATGAGCGCCACGCGCAGCGCGCGGCCGTTCCGCTCCGTTTCGCCCCACAGGCCCGGCGCCGTCCCGACGGGGTTGTCGAGCACGTCGAAGCCGCGGGGCGCGCCGGCCATGCGCCGGCCGATGGGCGTCAGTTCACGGCCGCGCGACGCGTAGAGCGCCTCGAGGCGCTGCACGACGGCGGCGTCCTCCTCGACCGGCACGCCGAAAAAGCGGGCGACGGCCTCGCGCGTGAGGTCGTCCGTCGTCGGCCCGAGCCCGCCCGTCGCCACGACGAGCCCGATGCCCTCGCCCGCCGCCCGCTCGAGCGCGCCCACGATCGCGTCCTCGGTGTCGCGGACTGTCTCGCACCGCACGAGGTCCATGCCCGCCTCGGCGAGGCGCTCGCCGAGCCACGCCGCGTTGGTGTCGACGATCTGCCCGAGCAGGATCTCGTCGCCGATGGTGAGCAGAAGGGCAGTCATCGGGTGGTTGAAGGGTTGGAGGGTGGAAAGGTTGAAGGGGAAAGGCGGTTTCGGCCGAGCGTTACGCCCGAACACGCGGGTGTTTCCCCTTCCACCCCTGTACCCTTCCACCCTGTAACCCTGCCTTTCAACCCTGCCTTTCCTCGCTCCAACCCGCGGCGTCGGCGCGCCAGGCGGCGAGCGTCTCGAGGTCGGCGTCCGAGAGAGCGCCGTCGAGGCGGGCGGCGTCGGCGAGGGCGGCGAAGGTCGTCAGCGTGACGAGCGGGAGGCCGGCCGCGGCGAAGGCGGCGTCGGCCTCGGCGAAGCCGTAGGAGAAGACGGCGAGCGCGGCGACCGGCTCGGCGCCCGCCTCGCGAAGTGCCGCGGCTGCCTCGAGGACGGAGCCACCCGTCGAGACGAGGTCTTCGACGAGGACCACGCGCTGCCCCGGCACCACGCGGCCCTCGATGCGGTTCTGCTGGCCGTGGCCCTTCGCCGCGGCGCGGACGTAGCCCATCGGCAGGCCGAGGTGCTCGGCGACGAGGGCCGCGTGCGGGATGCCGGCCGTGGCGACGCCCGAGATGGCCTGCGGCTCGAAGGGGACGGCGAGGTCCGAGAGGCCGTCCGCGATGCGCGTGCGGACGTCGGCGTAGGAGAGCGCGAGGCGCGTGTCGGTGTAGACGGGCGCGAGGCGGCCCGAGGCCCACGTGAACGGGGCGTCCGGGCGCAGCGTGACGGCCCCGATGCGGAGCAGGTCGCGGGCGACGGCGGTCATCATGACGCGGGGCGGAAGTAGAGCCAGCCCGTGTAGACCGTCACGGCGGCCGTCGCGAGCAGGAAGACGAGCGCGGCGGGGCTCAGCAGGACCGCGTTGAGGGCGTCGCCGAGGGCACCGAGCGGCCCGCCGAGCGGGCGCAGGTGCGTCGCCGAGAGGAAGACGAAGGCGGTGATGAGGAACGTGAGCTGCCACGCCGTCTTCCACTTGGCCGCACTCGAGGTCTGGAGCGAGACGCCGCGGCGCTCGTAGCGTGTACGGAGCCACGTCACGGCGGCGTCGCGGGCGGCGATGGCGGCGATGGCGGCCCACGGGAGCCACGCGCCGGCCGGCGCCGCGAGGCCCTCGCCGATGGGCGTCAGGAAGGGGACGAGCGCGAAGCCGCCGAGGACCAGGATCTTGTCCGCGAGCGGGTCCATGAACTGGCCGAGGCGCGAGGTCGTGCCGTGGCGCCGCGCGAGGTAGCCGTCCACGTAGTCCGTGATCGCGGCGACGATGAACAGCGCCGTCCCGGCGACGAGCTCCCACGGGGCGCCGTCCGTCGAGCCGCGCCAGAGGAGGTACAGCGCGACCGGCGCGGCGACGATGCGCCCGAAGGTCAGCGTGTTGGGGACGTGCTTCATCGGGGGTTCGAGGGGCACGCGAAGATACCCCGGCGCCCGGCGATCCCTGAGGGCGCGCCGCGAGCGTCTCACAGCGAGCGCGTTCCATACCGGACTCGGTGGCGGGAGAGCTTGGAGTTTGAAGTTTGCAGAGGGAGGCCGCTTCGGGCGTGGTCTCGCTCCTCTTCAAACTGCAAACTCCAACCTGTGCCGAGCGGGATGAATCCTCGAGGCAGAGTCTTCGCCATCACGTTCTGCCATAACGGCAATTCAAACCACGTGGCACGGTGCTTGGGCATTTGAAGTCAAAGCAAAACCGGCTGCCGGAACGGCAGTCCGTGGCGCCGCGCGTGGATCCTGCCTCAGCGGAGCGCGTAGCGGCCCCGCCCCTCTACCACGAGGCGCCGCCCCCCCCCCCACGGCTGCCCTCTCACCAGACCCGACCACTCCAGACATGGCAAAGATTATTGGTATCGACCTGGGCACGACCAACTCGGTCGTCTCCGTGATGGAAGGCGACGAGCCCGTCGTCATCCCCAACGCCGAGGGCGGGCGCACGACGCCCTCCGTCGTCGCGTTCAAGAAGGACGGCGAGCGCCTCGTCGGCGCGCCGGCCAAGCGGCAGGCCATCACGAACCCGCAGAACACCATCTTCTCGGCGAAGCGCTTCATGGGCCGCCAGTTCTCCGAGGTCTCCGAGGAGATGAAGACCGTCCCGTACACCGTCGTCGCCGGCGACGGCGGCGTGGCCCGCATCGAGGTCCAGACCGGCGGCGACACCAAGATGTACACGCCGCAGGAGATCTCGGCGATGATCCTCGGCAAGCTCAAGCAGACCGCCGAGGACTACCTCGGTGAGCGCGTGACCGAAGCCGTCATCACCGTCCCGGCGTACTTCAACGACGGGCAGCGCAAGGCGACGCAGGAGGCCGGCCAGATCGCCGGGCTCGACGTCAAGCGCATCCTCAACGAGCCGACGGCGGCGGCGCTCGCCTACGGCCTCGACAAGAAGAGCGAGGACGAGATCGTGGCCGTCTACGACCTCGGCGGCGGCACCTACGACATCTCGGTGCTCGAGCTCGGCGACGGCGTCTTCGAGGTCAAGTCCACGAATGGCGACACGCACCTCGGCGGCGACGACTTCGACCAGCGCCTCATCGACTTCATCGCCGACGAGTTCAAGCGCGACGAGGGCATCGACCTCCGCACGGACCCGATGGCGCTCCAGCGCCTCAAGGAGGCCGCCGAGAAGGCCAAGATCGAGCTGTCGAGCGCGGCTCAGACGACGATCAACCTGCCGTTCATCACGGCCACGCAGGACGGCCCAAAGCACCTCACGCTGGACCTCACGCGCGCCAAGTTCGAGCAGCTCGTCGATGACCTGGTCCAGCGCACGATCCCGCCGATGCAGAAGGCGCTCTCCGACGCGGGCCTCAAGAAGGAGCAGGTGGACGAGATCATCCTCGTCGGCGGCTCGACCCGCATCCCGAAGATCCAGGAGGTCGTCGAGCAGTTCTTCGGCAAGAAGCCGAACCGCTCGGTCAACCCGGACGAGGTCGTGGCCGTCGGCGCCGCGATCCAGGGCGGCGTCCTCTCGGGCGACGTCACGGGCGTCCTGCTGCTCGACGTGACGCCGCTGAACCTCGGCATCGAGACGCTCGGCTCGGTCATGACGCCGCTCATCACGGCCAACACGACCATCCCGACCAAGAAGTCCGAGACGTTCTCGACGGCCAGCGACAACCAGCCCAGCGTCGAGATCCACGTGCTCCAGGGCGACCGCGCCATGGCGATCGACAACCGGACCATCGGCCGCTTCCACCTCGACGGCATCCCGCCGGCCCCGCGCGGCCTCCCGCAGGTCGAGGTCACGTTCGACATCGACGCCAACGGCATCCTGTCGGTCTCGGCCAAGGACAAGGCGACGGGCAAGGAGCAGTCGATCCGCATCGAGGCGTCCTCGGGCCTCTCGGAGCAGGAGATCGAGGCCATGCGCAAGTCGGCCCGCGAGCACTCCTCCGAAGACCAGAAGCGCAAGGACCAGATCGGCAAGCTCAACCAGGCGGACTCGCTGATCTTCTCGTCCGAGAAGAACCTCGCCGACTACGGCGACAAGCTCCCGGCCGACAAGAAGGCGGCCATCGAGGCCGGCCTCGAGCGCCTGAAGACGGTCCACACCGCCCAGGACGGCGAGCAGGTCGAGTCCGCGATGGAGCAGCTCAACGCGGCGTGGAGCGCCGCCTCCGAAGACCTCTACCGCGCCCAGGAGGCCGCCGCCGGCGACCCCGGCTCGGGGGCCGAGGCAGGCTCCGCCACGGCCGACGCGGGCACGCCGCCCCCGGTGGACGGATCGGTCGAGGACGCAGACTTCGAGGTCGTCGACGAGGGCGACGCGGAGCCGACCGCGTAATCCCGTCTCGACGGATTCTGAGCGCCCCGGCGGCTTCGGCTGCCGGGGCGCTCGTGTGTTCAGGACGTGCCTACTGCCGCTCGGCGCGGAACGTGCCGCCCGGGACGGGGCCGACGATCGTTCCGACGGTCCACCTGCCCTCGGACATGCCGTCGGAGAACGGACCCACGAGACCAACGCCGCCATCGTTGACCTCGACGTCGAGCGAGACGCTGACCGTGCCGTCCTCCAGGCCGGTCGCG
>JBBSQZ010000199.1:0-6207 GCA_038243565.1 Rhodothermales bacterium
ACGGGGATGCTGGCGGAGCGCTACGCTGGGGGGAGGCCGAGAGCCTGCACGCCGTGGCGCAGACCGCACGTTGGGGCGCAGCAGAATCTCCTCTGCGCGACTCCTGACGTCTCATGCGGTCTGCGGGCATCCGTGGCAGGTGAGGCCCCACCGTGCTCGCATGGCCCGATCCCGCTGGACTCGTCGTTACGATGGAGCCGCTCGTGAGGCAAAATGGCCGGCCCTAACGCCGGATCGGTCGTCCTTACCACCGTTCAGAGCCACCACGGCGGTAACCCGGTCACGCCGCGGCTCCACCGAGTCGCACCGGGCGGGTTCGACGCCCGGATGGAGGAAGAGATGTCGGCCGACGCCGAGACGCCCCTCCTTCTGGGAGGCCTCAGCGCGGGCGCTTCGACCCGAGACGCTCTCGTTTGAGGCGTTCGTGCGCCAGCACGGCGTGACCGGCCTGTAAGGCGTGTCCTCGCCGTCGCCCTGGCGAGCGCGAGCACGTGAGGCTCGGCACCGCCGGCACGGACGTCACGCCGACGACCTCGACCTCGGGCAGCATCCGGAGCGTGTCGGAGGCGACCTGCGCCGAGGCCGGCGCGCTGAGCGCGAGCGCGGCGAGCGCGGCGAGCGCGGCGCGGAGGGGGCGGTCCACCGGGTCAGCGGAGGTCCAGGGAGACCCCGAGGCGCCAGCTCCGCCCGGCGGCCGGCTCGAAGTAGCGCCCGCCGGCGGCGTTGACCACCACCGAGGCGCTGTACCGCGCGTCGAGAACGTTCTGGACGGCGACGAACGGGACGGCCGTCACGCCGCGCCCGAGGGGCCACCCGGCGTGGCTCGCGCGCACGTCGGCGACGACGTAGCCCGCGCTCTCGGCCGTGTTGGCGCTGTCGACGTAGTACCCGCTCGCCGCCTCGGCCTCGAGGGCGAGGCGGAGCGGGCCGGGCTGCCACTCGAGCGCGCCGCTCGCGCGGTGCGCCGGCACGCCGGGCACCCGCCGCCCGGCGGAGGCACCGGCGGTGAACGCCGCGTCGAGGACGGTGTAGGCGGCCGTGAGCGAGACGCCCGCCGGGTGCGACCACGCGAGCGACACCTCGGCCCCGGCGTGGCGCGTCGCGCCCTCGTTGCGGTAGAACGTCGGCCCGCCGGCCTCGGTCTGGTACGGCGCGAGCAGGTCGTCGACGCGCGCGGCGAACACGGCCACGTCGTACTCGAGGTGCCGCAGCCGGCCCGCCGCGCCGGCCTCGACGCCGACGGTCGCCTCGGGGCGGAGGCCGAGGTTGAAGCCGCCCTGCCCGTCGGGCCGGTTGCCGAGCTCCTGCGTCGTCGGCGCGTCGAGCGCCGTGCCGACGCGGGCGTACGCCCGCCCGCCCGCGTAGGGCAGCAGCACGCCGGCCGACGGGCTGAGCGCATGGAGCGTCCGCGCGCCGTCGCCCGCGCCGTCGCCCGCGCCGAGGCGGTCGTCGACCGAGTAGCGGATGCGGTCGTAGCGGAGGCCGCCGCTGAGGCGGAGCGGACCGACGGGGAGCGTCGCCCGCGCGAAGGCGGCGGCGTCGGTCGCCCGCTCGCGCTGGTCGACGCGGGCCGTCGGGCCGGGGCCGCCGTCGACGTTGGCGAACTCCGTCCGGTCGTCGTGCTGGAGGTCCGCCTCGGCGCCGACGCCCCACGCGATCCCCCCGGCGCTGCCCTCGGCCGTCAGCCGCGCGCCGCCCGCGCGCCGGTCGAGGTCGATGTAGCCGAACGGGAGCGCGTTGCCGAGCGCCCGGGCGACGCCGTACGCCGTCGCCCGCACGGCCGCGCCCCCGAGGCGGTCGAAGTAGGTGACGCCGAGCTGGCCCTGCTCGACCGTCTTGCCGGCACCGGTGCCGGCGCTGCGCGGGTCTGCCTGCCGCGGGTCGGCGTCGAGGAGGTCGCGCGAGAGGGCACCCGGCGCCTCGGCCCGGGGCACGTGCGCGATGCCGCCGACGACCTCGATGCCGCGCCCGTCGCCGAGCCGGAGCCGCGACGAGACGCCGGCGCGGAGCGCCCGGAAGCGGCTGTGCGCGCGGTAGCCGCCCTGGTCGACGAAGGACGCGTACGCGCTCACGGCGTGCACCCCGGGCGTGAGTGCGACCTGCGCGTCCGTCTTCGTGAGCCCGAACGAGCCGACGGTCTGCCGCACGCGCGCCGTCGGGCCGGGGCCCTCGGGCAGCGTCGAGAGCGCGAGGACGCCGCCCGAGGCGTTGCCCCAGAACACCGACGCCGGCCCTCGGATCACCTCGACGCGCCGGACGAACGCCGGGTCGAGCACGTTCAGCACGGCCTGCCCGTCGGCCATCGTCAGCGGGATGCCGTCGAGCAGCACCTGCACGCCGCGGACGCCGAAGCCGGCCCGCCAGCCGACGCCGCGCATCGTGATCCGCTCGCCCTGCGACGGGTTCTCGCGGTCGGCGACGTGGAGGCCGGGGATGCCGCGCGTGATCTCGTCGAGGGTCAGCGGGGCCGACCGGCCGACCTCGGCCTCGGAGCGCGTCCGGGCGCTGACGGCGAACGGGGCGTCAGCGGTGGCGATGGCGAACGGGGTCGCCGTGACCACGGCAGTGCCGAGCGGGTGCGCCGTCGTGTCGGCCGGCGCCCGGGCCGCCGGCACCTGGGCCGCCGCCGGGAGCGACGCGATGAGGAGGGCCGCGAGGCCGGCAGCGGTGACGACGCGCATTGGATCGGGGAGAGCGGCCAGGATACTCCTCGGGGGAGCGGTGGGGACGGAAGATGGCCCGCCTGAATCCGGGGCTGGCCCTATCCTCCGAACCGGGACAACTCCCCTATTCGGGGATGAAAGGGACTGAATCGACGAGGTTTACCGGAGACCGAATTACGTGAGGGCCGCCTCGATGACGGAGCCTCCAGGCGACGGTAGAAAGCGTCTTCGTATTCGGTCGGTGGAAGGTAGCCGAGCGGCTCAGCGCACCGACGAAGCATCAGCCTGTTGACCGAACACGGGCCGATCACGCAACCTCCGCGTCGTCGGCGACGAGGAGGCTCTCCGCCTCCGCCGTGAACCGGACCCCGAGCGCTTCCATGACGCGCCGGGCACGGTCGGCCGTGACGCCGCGGTAGTCGTTGCGCTCGGCGCGGGACACCTGTGCCGGGTCGACGCCGATCTCGAGGGCACGCGTGCCGGAGACGCGGCAGGTCCGGGCGCCGAGGCGCGCTCGAAGCGGAGCCAGGACGGCGTGTTCTACACGCCCGAGTGGGTGACGCGCTCCGTCGCCGAGCAGGCGCCCGGCGGGCGGCTGCGCGGCCGCTACGACGCGCTCCGCGAGGCGCACGGCGTGGACCGCACCTCGGAGACGTTCCAGAAGAAGCGCCAGGGCGCCGAGGTCGCGTTCTGGAGGGGGCGTCCCCTTCTGACGCCGCGGGAGTTCGGAGCGCGAAACGGGGAGCGCCCCGCCCCGGACGTGCCGGGGCGGGGCGCTCTTGACCTCCGCGTTGGGTTCCTTACCGGGTCACGGTCACACGGCGGGCGGTCGCCTCGGGCCCGGCGACGAGCCGGACGACGTACACGCCGGGGGACAGGCGGCCCGTGTCCAGTGCGACGTCGTAGGGCCCGGCCGGCCGCTCCCCGTCTACGAGGACGGCGACCTCACGGCCGAGCACGTCATAGACCGCGACGCGGACGTGACCGGCCGTCGGGACTGAGACGCGGACCGTCCCCCGGCCCGAGAGCGGGTTCGGCATGACGTCGAGCGCGAGCGCCCCGGTGGCCCCCGGCTCGGCGGCGACGACCGCCGGCGTGAGCACGACCTGGAACCGCGCGGAGCCGCCGCGCGAGACGGCCACCATGGGGCTCTCCACGGCCCGCGCCGCGCCGGCCGTCACCTCGAAGGCGTACGTCCCGGTGGCGGCGAGGCCCAGGCTCTCGCCCGTCTCAGTGTCGACGAGCCGTGCGCCCCAGCCGGTGGGCAGCGCCGCGGCGTCCCACGCCAGCACGAGCGACCGCGCACCCGACGGGCCGCCGACGACTTCGGCGGCGAGAGGCAGGCGCGTCTCGCCGCTCAGGGCATCGGGGAGCGACTGGATGGCGAGGCGGGACGACTCGGTGACGGCCTCGGTGGCCAGGCGCAGGAAGCCCGCCCGGGGCGGGTCGAGCGCGTAGGCATCGAAGGCGTCGAGGCCGATCGTGCCGCCGGACGAGGCCGAGACGAACGCCTCGGCGCCGGCCGTGCCGCCCTCGCGGAGCTCGAAGCGGAGCGTCCCCGCGGACGCCGTGGCGTCGCGGTAGAGCGTCCCCCCCGTCGTCTGGGAGGCCGCCGGCGCGACGAGGCTCGCGCCCGGCGCCGTCGTGTGGACCCAGAACCCCTGCATCGGGGCGACGACGCCGTCCGTCAGCGCGCCGACGCCGCCGGCGTAGGCCCGGTAGCTGCCGCCGAGATACGCCGGGTCGTAGGCATAGACCGCCGCGTCGAGGCTCCCCCCGATCTGGACGGCGTCCCAGTCCAGGGACGTCCCGAAGGGGTTGCCGAGCAGGTTCCACCCGTCGAGGTCGGCCGAGGAGTTGGGATCGTCCGTGTACGAGAGGTCGAACGTGAACGGCGGCACGAGCGGCGCGCCGCCGATGGAGAACAGCTTCGGGAAGCCGCCCTGGACCCCGGGCGCCCTGTAGTCGTCGTCCTCGTAGACGTAGACGAACCGGCCCGTGCCGGGCGCCCACGCCGCAGCCTGCGAGGGCGCCGGGACGTAGCCGGCCACCAGCTCGCCCGGCGTGGACTCGGTGTACGAGTAGACGTTGGGCAGGCCGCCTTCGTCGTCGGCGCCGGGGTACCCCTGGGTCCAGAGCGAGCCGAGGACGTCGCCGATGCTGAGGTCCGCGGCGGGCGCGGCGAACATGCGCCACCCGTCCGAGCCCTGGACGCGGGTGTTCAGAGGAGCGCTGACCGTGTTCCGGTCCAGGACCACGGCCGTCTGCGCCAGGGCCCGCCCGTTCAGCGACGCCCCCTGCTGGAGCGTGATGCCGGTCATCGAGAGAATGACGCCCTCAAAATGCGAGTTTGTCCCGACGTTCGCCGCCCCGGACACCTGCCAGAAGATGTTCTGCGGCTGGGCGCCCCCGCTCAGGGTCACGATCACGTCCGAACCCACGGCGAGGTTGCCGGCGATCTGGAAGATCCAGACGTCGTCCGGGCCACCGGCGATCTCAAAGCTGGTCGGGGCCGTAACTGTCCCGGACCACTTGTAGAGGCCCGGGGCGAGCACCTGCCCGCCGATGTTGCCGACGTGGAGCTCGGTAAAGTCCGGGCCCACCCGTCCGGCCGCGTCCGTGAAGGCGGCCTCCATGTTGCCGATGGCCGTGGTCAGGTTGGTCGGGGTGGGGGTCGCCATGTCGGCGGCGTACGCCCGGCCCGTCAGCTGGGACGACGTCGCGTAGCCTGTCGCAAGCGTCAGGCTGAACCCGGTGATAGCGGTCGCGGCCGCCGGACTGACCCCGATGTTTCCGGTGATGACCGAGGCCGGGACCGTCGAGATCCCCGTCTTCGCGAGGACGACGTAGTTCTCCGCGGCCCCGAGGAGGACGGGGGCCGGTCCTTCCTGAGCGGAAGCGATGGCCGGGAACACGAGGGCCATCGCGACCGCGAGGCCGAGCGCGCGAGAACTCCACGGCCGAGGAGTCGGCACATTGGGGCCGATGTATGAGTGGTTCATGTGCTGACTTTGTAATGGGGCGGCATGGCCCCATTCGGGGAGGTCCGGGCCTACAGCTCGCCGGAGATGGCATAGCGGTCGGCGCTGATCCGGGGCGACGCCGAATAATCGGCCGGGGTCTGGCCGGACTTAAATCTCCCGCGACAAAACCTCGGACCGGCGAAGATGCCATGCTGGAGCGGCCAGCGACCCGCCACCCCTACCGGATGAGCCAGCGGGCATGTCGGCTCGTCGGCCGGCCCGTCGATGCGTCAAACTCCAGGCGGCTCCCGCAATTGGGCCCCACGGGGCCAGGAGGGGCCAAAAGCAAACGCTCGGGCAGATTGGATCTGTCCGTCGTCCCGATGGCCGGCGGTGGATTGGCTGCCGTCTCGGAAACGCTCGTTTGCGGCACGCTGCGCGCCCTTGCACTAGTGGCCAATTGAACTCTCCTCCGAGCCCCCTCGTGAGCCTCATAACCGGCGATTCGGACCTATTTAGGCACAAAGCGAAAGAGGCCGTCTCCGAAGAAACGGCCTCTTTCGAGGGGTGCGACCCGGACG
>JBBSQZ010000200.1:0-6197 GCA_038243565.1 Rhodothermales bacterium
CCGCGCCGCATCAACTCCGTTATGCGGCGCGGCGGAGGATAAGACTACAATACTACAATGTCGGTCGGTAGTCAAGGCGCTTTCACGTGCATCACAAGCCCCATATTCGCGACGTAGACATAACAAGTATTGGGCGTCGCTCGGCCGGATAAACCCGGGCCGGCGCGACGGATAACGCTCCAAGGTTACGAACGATCTCCCTGTGCGTCTATGGGATACACCCGCCCGCCCGGATTTATCCCGCGCCCTGACGCATATGCCCGATACGCACGCCACCGCCGTGCCCGCGCCCGGACGACTCCTCGACGCCGTCCGCTCCGCCTGCCGCATCCGCCACTACTCCATCCGCACCGAGGCCGCCTACACCTCGTGGGCACGGCGCTTCTGCCTCTTCCACCGCGACCCGTCCGGACGCCCCCGGCACCCCACCGCGATGGGCGCACCCGAGGTCGCCGCGTTCCTGGCCTATCTCGCCGAAGACCGCAACGTCGCCGCGTCGACGCAGAACCAGGCGCTTGCCGCGCTGCTCTTCCTCTACGACGCCGCGCTCGGCACGCCGCTCGGGCTCGTCGACGCCTTCCCGCGCGCCAAGCGCCCGAAGCGCCTGCCCGTCGTGCTCACGCGGCAGGAGGTCGAGGCGGTCCTCTCGCGGATGCACGGCACGCAGCGCCTCGTCGCGCAGCTGCTCTACGGCTCGGGCTTGCGCCTGCTCGAAGGTCTCCGGCTGCGCGTCAAGGACGTCCAGTTCGCGAGCGGCGCCTCCGGGACGGTGGCGTCGGGCGCGCATCTCGTCGTCCGCGAGGGCAAGGGCGACCGCGACCGCATCGCGCTCTTGCCGTCGTCGGTCGAGGACGCGCTCCGCGACCAGATCGAGAGCGTGCGCCGGCTGCACCGACAGGACCTCGACGACGGCTGCGGCGCGGTCCACCTGCCGCACGCGCTCGCGCACAAATACCCCAACGCCGCGACCGAGACGGGCTGGCAGTACGTCTTCCCAGCGTCCGCGACGGCCATCGACCCGCGCACGGGCGTCCGGCGGCGGCACCACCTCTCGGAGTCGCCGGTCCAGAAGGCGGTTCGGCACGCGGCGCGGGCGGCGGGGGTGGAGAAGCCGGTCAGCCCGCACGCGTTCCGGCACTCGTTCGCGACGCATATGCTGGAGCGCGGCGCGGACATCCGGACGGTGCAGGAGCTGCTCGGCCACAAGGACGTGCGGACGACGGAGATCTACACGCACGTGCTCAACCGAGGCGTGCGCGGCGTCGTGAGCCCGCTCGACGGGGTGTGACCGGTAGCAAAGCTCTCCATACGTCCAAGAAGCGCCGTTGATGCTCCTATAGTTGTCAAGCCCTGCCGGCACATTTCTCGGCGACCCTCTCCGCCGATCCTGGGAGCAGGTGAAAGACCTCACGCGCGACGTAGCGTTTGAGACACCGGATGACCTCTTTTTTCGTACGGCCCTCTGACGTGCGCCGGGCCATGTAGTCCATCGTCGGCTGGTGCCAGCGCAGCCGCACGATCACGATCCGGTGCAACGCCGCGTTCGCCTGCCGATTCCCTCCACGGTTCAGCCGGTGGCGCCCCGTCGTCCGACCTGATGATGCGGGAATCGGGCACGCGCCGCAGAGCTTGGCGAAGGCGGACTCGCTACGAATCCGCTCGCAGTTGTCGCCGGCCGCGATCAGCAGTTCGGACGCGGAGTCGGGGCCGAGCCCGAACGCCGACATGAGCTGTGGTGCGGCCTCGTCAGCGACGCGCTTGAGATGCCGCATGTGCGCCTTGGCCTCCTCGTCGAGCACGATCCAACGCCGCGCGATCGAGCGGAGCACGTAGTTCGATGCGCTCGCGGGGTCCATCGGTGGACCCTCGGGCAGCTTCGCGCAGGCAGCGATCAGACGAGCGCTGCTCAGGATCTCCAGCTCCGCTCGGAACGCGTCGGGCGACGTCACGAGGGTAGCCTTGAGTGTGTTCATAGCCTGCGTTCGTGCCTTAACGACTGTATCGCGCGCGACTTTGATGAGTCGGAGCACTTCGACGCTCCCATCGGCCGCCTTCGGAATCGAGGTCGCCTCGCCGGAAAGCACCTCTCGGGCCGCGTGCTCGGCGTCGACCAGGTCCGACTTCCCTGCGGCGCGGCGCGCACCTCGCCGCGGCGGGCGCGAGACCTCGTACATCCTCGCGCCTCGATGCCGAAGGTCGCGCGCGAGCCCGCTGCCGTGCGCGCGCAGACGCGCGCGTCCCGGTCCCCTCGACGCCGAAGGCGACGACCCGGCCGTGGTTGTTTGCCCACGAGACGAGTTCTGCGTATCCGGCGGGGGTTGCTGCGAAGGCGTGCGCGCCGAGCCGTCCCCCGATGCCGTCGAGCGCGACGGCGACGTGCGCGTCTTTGTGCGTGTCGACCCCGACGACGACGTCGGTTCTCTGGAGATGAAGGCTGGGCATGACGGCGACCGGAAGATGAACGGGCGGCCCCATGCCCGATCCAGCGGACATGACTGCGAAGGGATCTCTGGTGGAAATCAGGCTCCTATGAGGTCACACGGATCGCGGGCTTGGACCAAACAGCTCCCCGGGCGTGGCGGTCGACACGTCAACGGAAGGACACGACGGTCGATCAAAGGTGGAGTCAGACCGCCCCACCCGAGGGCACCCAAAAGCGGGCACCACGAAGATCGCAATCGAAGGTCCATTGAGCTTCGTCCGCTCAACCCGAGCTGTCCGCTCGCGGCTTGAAGACAGCATCGGCGTAGAACGCGACGCGACGGGCGCGCACGGGCTGGCTCCCGCGCACGACGAGCAGCTGCTCGCCGGTGCCGAGACGCCTCAGCTCGTCCGGCGTCACGAGCGCCCGGGCCGTCTCGCGCGAGCCGACGTTGGTCGAGCGCGAGGTCTGCTTACCCCGGCTGCGGCCCGACCCGGTCGAGCGGTCGAAGACGGTCGCCGTCCCGGCCATCTTCGAGAGGTACTCGGCCGTGAACTGGTCCGTGACGCCGAAGGCCTGCACAACGTCAGCGTTGGCGACGAACGACTCCCAGTCCTTCGGGTAGAGCCGGCGGAGCTGCCCGAGGTCCTGCAAGAACGTCCACACCTGGACGCCGTAGCCGGCCATGAGGCTCACGGCCCGCCGGACGGGCGCCATCGGACCGAGCTGCGCGAACTCGTCGAGCAGGAACAGCGCCCGGCCTCCTTCGGGCGGCGCGCCGCCCGGTAGTGGGCCGAGGCGTGCGACCTCGGCGAGCGCCGTCGCGACCATCAGCCTCAACCAGCGCGAGAACGCGTCGAGACGGTCAGGCGGGAGCAGGAGGTAGACCGAGAGCCGGCCGGAGCCGCCGGCCCGCCCTCCCCGGAGCGCCTCGAGGGAGAACGTCGAGTGGCCGAGCACGCCTGCCATGCGAGGCGAGTCCAGAAAGTGCGTGTGGCTCTGCGCCGTCGACACGACGGCGCTTCGCTCCTTGTCGTGCTTCTGCCGGATCCGGTTGGCCGTCCGCTGCACGACGGAGTTGGACGAGCCGGCCATGGCCGCGAGGACGGCCTCGAAGTCGTCGGGCGCGGCCGTGAGGTGCTCGCGGACCGTGAGCAGCGAGCGGCGCGCGCCCGTCTCGGCGAGCGCGACGTGGAGCACGAGGCCCCCGAGCAGCGCACGCGCCTCGTCGTTCCAGAACCGGTTGCCGCCGTCGTCGTCCACGACGAGCATCTCGGCGATGCCGGCCGCATCGTCCGAGGCGTCCGTTGATCCGGGGCGGAGCAGGTCGAGGGGGTTGAGCGCGCCGCGCTCGACGCTCCCCTCCCCTACCCGCCCGAACAGACTCGCCGGTGCGAGCCCGAACGGATCGAGCGCGATGACGCGGTGGCCGAGCACGCCGGCACGGTAGCGCGCCGTGAGGACGAGGTTCTCACCCTTTGGGTCGGTCACGAGGACGGGGCCGGGATGGTCCAGGAGGTTCGGCACGACGGCGCCGACGCCCTTGCCGGCCCGCGTCGGGGCAACCGTGAGCGCGTGGCCCGGCCCGTCGTAGCGGAGCAGCGGTTTCTTCTTCGCCGAGGCGCGGCCGAGCACGATCCCACGCTCGGCCTCTTCGAGCGCCTCGGTGCCGCCCCACTCGGCGGTCCCGTGGCTCCCCGACGGACGGAGCGGCTCTGGCGATGTGAGCGCTGCCAGGAGCGCGAGCGCGGCGAGCCCTCCGAGCGACGCGGCGAGCACGGCCGCTTGCACGTCGTCATCTCGGCCGCGCTGAGATGCCTGGATGGCCCAGCGGACGCCGGCGGCCGGCGTGTAGACTGGTCCTAGTGGGTCGGTTGTCAAAGACGCATCCATTGGTCGAGCGCTGACGGGATGCGCCGGACCGGCCGCCGCGTGACCGCACCGGACCCGCCAAGCCCGTGCCGACGCTCCCGGCTACGACGACGACGAGACGCACGCTGGCCACCCCACTCGAATGGCGTTGGGTGCGCGTTCCAGCCTCGCGCGGTTGCCTCCAGTGCCTCCATGATCTCAGCCGGCGTCTGTGGATGCTGCCCGCCGAGACCGCGGCGGATCAGGATCCGCTGGATCGACTCCGCCATGTTCAACCACGACCCACTCAGCGGCGTGTAGAGCGGCATCACCCCGTGCGCGACCAGCCACCGCACCAGCGACGGCGTCTTATGGCCTGTCAGGTTGTCGAGTACCAGCAGCGACCGCAGCGGCGGGACTTCCGCAGCCAGCGTAAACGGTAGCGTGAGCCCGTGTTGCCACCGCAACCACGCCGGGCGGTGCTCCGCCGACGCCGTCTCGGCAGGCCCGAGCGCCTCGGTGATCTGCTCCTCGATCCACGGATGCAGCACCGTGTTGGTGCAGCTCTGCGTCCCCGCGACGCGCACCTGCCCGCTCGCCGGGTGAAAGAGCGTCAGCAGCTTCGCCGTCCCGTTGCGGACGTACTCGTGCGGCACGCGCGCCGGCTCGGTCTCGCGCTGCCAACTCTGCCCCGGATACGGGACCGTCTGAAACGGACCGGCCTCGTCCTCGCACAGCACGGTCAGCCCCATCGCCTCGCCGAGCGTGTAGGCGTCCTCGATCAGCTTTTTTTGGGTGCCGCGTCGGGGTCGGCCACCGTGACGAGCCCGGCCTTTCGCTTGCGGACGGCCGTCCCGGTCGGGCACCACGTCCGGTCGCGCTGCCACGAGTAGCCCGCCGCGTGGAGCACCATCAGGACCGTGTGGGTGCTGACGGCCGGCAAGCCGTCGGGCGCGCGGCGCAGCGCGTCGCGGAGCGTCACGAGCGACCACGTGGCCGTGCCGTCGTCCTCGCGGTCGGGCGCACGCTCGAACTCGGCAAGGATGCGCGCGCGGTCCTCGTCGGAGTAAGTCGGCGGCCGGCCGGTGCTCGTGCGCGGCGCCAACGCGGCGATCCCCTCGTCGTTGAAGCGTGCGACGAGGTGCCCGACGGCGTCGCCGCTCTTGCGCCCGACGCAGCGGGCGGCTTCGGAGAACGAGGCACCGGTGCTGACTTCGAGCAGCACCTTGGCGCGGGTGACGTGCTCGGCAGGCTCGGAGCGGCTGCGGCTGATGGCGGCGAGTGCGTCGCGCTCGGTGTCGGAGAGCGTGCGGAGAGGATGATCGGGTCGGCGCGACATGGCGGTGTGGCTCGGTCGAGCGAGCGTACGCCACGCGGCATCGATCGGCAACCGCTATGTCAACCGACCCACTAGCGCAGCCGGTGCGGCGAGTACGACGGCGAGCATGAGCCCCACCGAGGCGCTCTTGCGCCGCGCGACCGCGAGCCCGAGCGCCGCGATGGTGGCCGCGCCGAGTACCACGCGTACGAGAAGAAGCACCCCGTCCTCGGCGGCCCACAGGGGCGCACCGAGGGCGGGGTGGAAGCCGGCGCGCCATGCGAGCATGGCCGCGGCGTAGAGGCCTGCGACGGCCGCGGGTACGGCCGCGAGCGCGATGAGCCCGAGCGGCGACCGGGACGACGGGGCGGCCGTCTGCACGCCTACCGGCGGGCCTGCGGCGACCGCGGGAAGCGGGCGACATCTACCCGCTCGCGGTACGGCGCGGCGAAGGCGAGGTCGCGCGCGAGGAAGACGTAGAACCGGAAGCCCGGCCGCACCGAGACGGTCGGCTGCACGTCGAGCCCGCGGCGGATCACCTCGGTCGCGACGCGCGAGAGCTCGATCGCGATCTGCCGCGCCGCCGTCTCCTGCGGACTCTGCCCG
>JBBSQZ010000201.1:0-6101 GCA_038243565.1 Rhodothermales bacterium
ACGTCCGCCAGAGCTGCCTCCGACGTCTGGCCGGGGTAGGCGCGGTCGAGGAGCGAGACCGCGGCGCGGTCGGCGTCGTCCGGGTCGGCGAGGAGCGGGACGAGCGCCTCGAACAGGTCGATGCCCGTGCCGAGGGTTTTGAGGAACGCCTCCTCCTCGGCGCGGACCGTCCGCATCACCATGTCCTGCGAGGCGACGATCTCGGGGAAGGCGGCGCCCATCTCCTTGACGACGGCCGGCACGAGCGCGTACAGGAACGGCTCGCGCAGGCCGAGGCCCTGGTAGCCGTAGCGGACGGCCCGGCGCAGGATGCGCCGCACGACGTAGCCGCGGCCGGTGTTGGACGGCGCGGCGCCGTCGGTGATCGCGAAGACGAGCGTCCGCACGTGGTCCGCCACGACGCGCATCGCGATCCGCGTCACCTTCTCGGCCGGCTCGCTCTCGTCGAGGGCGTCGTACGCCGAGAGGCTGCCGCGGCCGTCGAGGCCGGCGAGGCGCGCCGTCTCGGCGAGGGTCGGCGCGAAGAGGTCCGTGTCGTAGTTCGAGCTCTTGCCCTGCAGGACGGCGCAGACGCGCTCGAAGCCCATCCCGGTGTCGACGTGGCGCGCGTCGAGCGCCTCGAGGACGGTCGTCGGTTCCTGGCCTGCATTCGCCTTTTCCCCATCCCCCATCCCCCATTCCCCATTCCCCTTCCGCGCGTTGTACTGGATGAAGACGAGGTTCCAGATCTCCATCACCCGCGGGTCGTCCTTGTTGACGAGCGCGGAGCCGGGCACGATGGCGCGCTCGCGGGCGTCGCGGAGGTCGACGTGGATCTCGGTGCACGGGCCGCAGGGGCCGGTGTCGCCCATCATCCAGAAGTTGTCCTTCGAGGGCTGGTAGAGGATGTTCTCCGGTGCGAGCCCCGTCTCGGACGTCCAGAGGGCCGCCGCCTCGTCGTCCGGCCCCAGCCCGAGCGCCTCGTCGCCGGCGTGAACCGTGGCGTAGAGGCGCGCCGGATCGAGGCCCCAGCGGTCGACGAGCAGCTCCCACGCCCAGCGGATCGCCTCGGCCTTGAAGTAGTCCCCGAAGGACCAGTTGCCGAGCATCTCGAAGAACGTGTGGTGGTACGTGTCCAGCCCCACCTCGTCGAGGTCGTTGTGCTTGCCCGAGACGCGGAGGCACTTCTGCGTGTCTGCCGCGCGGACGAACGGGCGCGTGCCCGTCCCGAGGAACACGTCCTTGAACGGGTTCATGCCGGCGTTGATGAACAGCAGCGTCGGGTCGTCCTCGGGCACGAGCGGCGCGGACGGCACGATGGTGTGGCCCTTCTCGCGGAAGAAGTCCAGGAAGTCCTGGCGGATCGCGGCGGCGGTGCGGGGCGTCGAGGCGGGCATATCGGGGACGTGGAGGCGGGGCGCGAAAACTACCGATGTGCGACCTGCCAGGTCTCGAAGACCTGGCAGGTCTATCGTGCGCGCCTCGATGCCAACATTGCCGAGGCGCGCACGTCGAGGCGCGCATCGTTGGTGCACGCTATCTGCACTTGCGTGCACAGGGGTACGGGATAGCTTCACACGACTTCGCAGCGACGGCGCTGGCTCTCCGCTCCCAATGCGCGCACTTCTTCTCTCGCTCGTCTTGCTCCCGGCCCTCGCTGCGGCGCAGGACGGCACGCCCGACCCCGCCTTCGGCACCAACGGCCGTGTGACGCTCCCACTCGGCACGAGCGCAAACGAGGCGGCGACGACGCTGGCGCGGATGGCGGATGGCCGCCTCGTCGTCGCCGGGACGACCGGCGACTTTGGCACGGTCGATGTCGCCGTGGTGCGGCTGCTCGCCGACGGGTCACCGGACCCGTCGTTCGGACGTAACGGGCGCGCCTCGTTCGACGTCGCCGGGGCGGCCGAATACGTCGATGACCTGCTCGTGCTCGCGGACGGTCGCATCGTAGTCGTCGGCGCCGCCGGCGATCCTGGAAGCACGCGTCTGCGGGCGTTCGTGGCCCGGCTCACATCCGCAGGACGCCTCGACGTCTCGTTCGGCGTGGGAGGACTCGTCCGAACGGAGTCGGAAGCCGCTGTGGCCGTGGCGCGCGACGCGGCCGGGCGCCTCGTCATCGCAGGCACGCAACTGACGAGCGACGGCACGCCTGCGCCCGCCGTCACACGCCTGCTCCCGGACGGCGCGCCGGACGCGTTGTTCGCTGAGGCGGGCACGTTAGTGTTCAGCTTCTTCGGCTCCGGAACTGGCAGAACGGAGAACCTGAAAGCGGTCGCGGTCGATACTGCCGGACGCATCGTCGTCGCTGGCGAGGCGCGCGGCCAGTTTTCGGGCTCGGGCATCGGCGTGGCACGGCTGCTCCCCGATGGCGCGCCCGACCCGTCGTTCGGACAGAACGGGCAGACCACCGAGACATGGCCGAGCGCCTCGGTCTGGGTCGCCGGGATGCGGATCGACGGTTCTGGACGTGTCGTCGTCGCCGGGACGTACGACAACCCGATCGCGGGCCCCCGCAACCAGATGACGGCCGTCCGGTTCACGGCCGACGGCGCGCTCGACGCCTCGTTTGGACAGGGCGGGCGCGCGACGGCCGTGTACGAGGGCACGTCGAACATCACTGCGGCGCTCGAGATCGACGCCGCCGGACGGACCGTCCTGGCGGGAATCAGCTCCACGCCGCCCCTCTCCAGCGCGGTCGTCGTGCGGCTGCTCCCCGACGGCGCACCGGACGCCTCGTTCGGGCAGGGCGGGCGAGCCGATATCGACCTGAGCAACCGGTTCGACCGCGGCGTCAGCGCGCTCGCGCTGCAGCCGGACGGGGCCCCGCTGATCGCCGGGACGGCCGTGCAGGTGATCGCCAACGCCCCGCCCAGCACGACCGACATGACCGTTGCCCGGTTTACCCCCGCCGGGGCGCTCGACGTCGCGTTCGGCACGGCCGGCCTCGTGCGCCTCGGCGGCGTCGGAGACGGCCTCTCCGAGGCGCAGATGGTGCAGCCGTTGCTGGGTGGCAAGACGCTCGTCGTCGGGACCGCCCTGCGCGACGGGGAGAGCTACGTCGTGCTCGCCCGCCTGACGGCCACCGGGGCGCTCGACGCCACCTTCGGCAGCGACGGCTCGGCTGCACTGCCTGTGCGCTCGGCGCTCGCGCCCACCGCCATGGCGTTCCAGCTCGACGGTCGGACCGTCCTCGCGGGCTGGCTTCCCCTGTCCGGCATCGGCGGCCAGGGAAGCCTCCAGGTCGCCCGAATCACGGCAGATGGGCGCCTCGACCCGACCTTCGGGACGGGTGGCCTGACGCCGGGGCTGACGTCGGTGCCGTCGTACCCGCAGGAGATCGCGTTTCAGCCCGACGGGCGGATCGTCGTGGCTGGACGGTTCGAGAACCAGATCGGCGTTGTGCGCCTGGAGCCAGACGGACGGCTCGACGCCTCGTTCGGCACGGACGGACGCGTCGGGATCGACCTGGGCGACTCCTTCGCCGGGATCGGAGCACTCGCGCTGGACGCTGCCGGGCGGATCGTCGTCGTGGGCACGCTGGAAGGCGCCGAGAGCCTGATGCTCGCCATACGCTGGCTTCCCGATGGATCGCCTGACAGGGCGTTCGGGACCGACGGTGTGGCGACCGTCGGCTTCGACGGAGCGAGTGCGCGCGCACACGCGCTCGGGGTCCTGCACGACGGGCGGCTCGTGCTCGCAGGCCGTGTGAGCCCCCCCGACGGCGGCGGCGGGACGACGGCGTTCGCACGTCTGACGGAGTCGGGCGCGCTCGACGGCGCGTTCGGCGTCGGGGGGCGCGTCTCGCTCGATCTCGTGTCTCAGGGCGGCGCCGAGACGCTCGCCATTGACGCCGCCGGCCGCCTCGTCGCCGCCGGCTATGCCGTGCGCATCGACGACCCTGCGGCGATCTCGGTCGTCCGTCTGAGCGCCTCGGGCGAGCTCGACGGCACATTCGGAGCGAACGGGCTGGCCGTCGTAGGCCGCGCCGGCTACGTGAGCGTGCGGTCGCTCGCGCTCGACGCCGAGGGGCGCATCCTCGTCGCCGGGCTCGCGGGCACCTCGTTTCTGGCGTATGACGCCTCTGTGGTGCGGCTTCTTTCCGACGGCTCGGTCGCGACCGAGCCGCTCGCTGGCCGCGCGACGAGGCTCTCCGTCTTGCCGAACCCGGTCCGCGGGCGCGCCGAGGTGCGGCTCGAGACGCCGCAGGGCGAGCACGTCCGCGTCGAGCTGTTCGACGTGCTCGGCCGGCGCGTCCTCACGGTTCACGACGCCCCGCTCGCGGCCGGCGCGCACACGTTCGCGCTCGACGCCGGCGCGCTCCCTGCGGGCACGTACCTGCTCCGCGCCACGGGCGCCTCGGTGCGCCTCGCCCGCACCGTAACGGTCGCGCGCTGAGCGGGCCTCAGCCGGTATAGCGCTCGAGCTTGAAGCTCTTGCCGAGGTACCGCTTGCGGACCTCCTCGTTGTCCGCGAGCTCCTCGGCCGTGCCCTGCGTAAAGATCTGGCCGTCGTAGAGGAGGTACGCGCGGTCTGTGATCGCGAGCGTCTCGTGGACGTTGTGGTCCGTGATGAGCACGCCGATGCCGCGGCGCTTCAGGCGCGCGACGACCGCCATGATGTCCTCGACGGCGATCGGGTCCACGCCGGCGAAGGGCTCGTCGAGCAGGATGAAGCCGGGGCGCGTGGCGAGGGCGCGGGCGATCTCGGTGCGCCGGCGCTCGCCGCCCGAGAGCTGGTGGCCCTTCGAGCGGCGGACCTTTTCCAGCCCGAACTCCTGGATGAGCTCGTCCACGCGCACGTCGCGGTCGGCCTTGGTCATCTTCTGGAAGTCGAGGACGGCGCGGAGGTTGCCCTCGACGGTCATCGAGGCGAAGACGGACGCCTCCTGCGCGAGGTAGCCCACGCCGCGGCGCGCGCGCTGGTACATCGGCATGCGCGTGATGCGCGTCGGCTCCTCGCCCTCGTGCCCGAGGAACACGTCGCCCTTGTCCGGCCGGACCATCCCGACGACCATGTGGAACGTCGTCGTCTTGCCGGCCCCGTTGGGCCCGAGCAGCCCGACGCACGCGCCCTGCTCGACGTGCAGCGACACGCCGTCGACAACGGTCCGGCGGCGGTAGCGCTTGACGAGGCCCGACGCGCGGAGCACGAGCGGCCGGGCCTCGAGCGGGGAATCGGACACGGGCGGAAGACGGAGGATGGAGGACGGAAGATCGCGCCTCGATTCCCGGTCACGGGTACGCCCGAGACGACCACACACTCAAACCAACGTCATCCCGAGCTTGTCGAGGGATCTCAACGCACAACCGAAGCCGTCGCGGTCAGAGTCACCGCGTCGAGGTCCCTCAACTGCGCTCGCTGACGCTCGCTCCATGGGCTGCGCCGGCCTTCAGCGCGGGATGACGATGCAGGGAGATTGGAGCGCGCAAACGGCCCCGCTACTCCGCAACGGGCAGGCGCGTCACGCGGACGACCCGGCCGGTGTCGAGGAACTGCCGCGCCTCGGCCGCGATGTCCGCATCGGTCAGCGCCGCGGCGAGGGCGGCGTCGGTGAGATAGGCCTCGGCGGGCTCGTCGCGGCGTGCGGCGTCGATGAGAATCGTCGTCCAGAAGCGGTTGTCCTGGACGTTCGTCTCGCGCGCGCGGCGCTGCTGCTCCTTGAACGCCGCGAGGTGCGCCGGCGACGCCTGCCCGTCCTTCAGCGCCTGGACGCGCTCGAAGACGGCCGCGACGAGCTCGTCCACGCGCGCCGGGTCCGCCC
Source organism: Rhodothermales bacterium (assembly GCA_038243565.1). GTDB lineage: Bacteria > Bacteroidota > Rhodothermia > Rhodothermales > Rubricoccaceae > DASVSE01. The sequence continues at coordinate 5,744 of JBBSQZ010000201.1, forward strand.
CGAAGTCGATGCGGAGCTGGTACTGCCCGACGGGGTCGCGGGAGATGATCGGCCGTGCGCCGACGCCGTAGACGCCGCCGCGGTCCTCGCGGAGCTCCTCGCGGAGCATCTTCGAGAGCACGTCGGCCATGGCCTGGAAGCGGACGCGCGCCGCACGGTCGTCGGCGTCGGGCATCGGGCCGTGGAAGACGACCGAGACCTGCGCCTGCGGCGCGGTGCCCGCGTAGACCGTCTTCTCGACGACGCCCGGCGGCGGCGTGATGGTGATGTCGCGCGCCGTCTCGGTCCGGTTCGTGGCCGGTAGGCTCGCGAGGTACGTCTCGACGAGCGGACGGACCGCCTCGGGCGTGAACGCGCC
>JBBSQZ010000202.1:0-6092 GCA_038243565.1 Rhodothermales bacterium
CGCCGTCGCCTTCGCGAGCGCGCTGGCCGGCATCCTCGGCGCCGGGCTGGCCGCGCCCGTCGTGACCCTCGGCGGCTTCTCGCTGACCAGCCTCCAGCTCGTCGCCGTCGGGCTGATCGCGTTCGTGACCGTCCTCAACCTCGCGTCCGTCGCCACCTCGGGCGCGATCCTGACCGTCCTGACGGCCGTCAAGGTCGCCCTCGTCGTCGGCGTCGCCGTCGCGGCGTTCACGTACATCGACGGCTCCTGGGGCCACTTCGGGACGTCCGGCGCGGCGGGCGCCTGCGAGGGCGTCGCGGCGTCGACGAAGCTCGGCATCGGCGGCTTCGGAGCGGCGATGCTCGCGGCGCTCTGGGGCTACGACGGCTGGAACAACATGGCGCTCGTCGCGGGCGAGATCAAGGACCCCGGCCGCAACATCCCGCGCGGCCTGTTCCTCGGCGTCGGCGGCGTGATGGCGCTGTACGTGTTCATCAACCTCGCCTACTTCTTCGCGATGTCGCCGGCCGAGATCGCGTCGGTGCCGAAAGACGGCGTGGTCGCGATCGAGGTGATGCGCCGCGTGCTCGGGCCGCTCGGCGTGAGCATCATGGCCGGCGGGCTCATGGCGTCGTCGTTCGGGACGCTCCACTCGTCCGTCCTCTCGGGCTCGCGCATCCCGTACCGCTTGGCCGAGGACCGCCTGCTGCCGCCCGTCCTCGCGCGCGTCACGCCGCGCACGCGCGTCCCGATCTGGAGCATCGTCGCGCAGGGTGCGTGGGCGAGCGTGCTCGCGCTTACAGGGTCGTTCGACACGCTCACGGACTACGTCATCTTCGGCTCGTGGATCTTCTACGGCCTCACCATCTCGGCCGTGTTCGTGCTGCGGCGGACGATGCCGGACGCCGAGCGGCCGTACCGCGCGTGGGGCTACCCGGTCGTCCCGGCGCTCTTCCTCATCGTGACGGCCTTCCTGCTGGTCAACACGCTCATCACGTCGCCGACGAACTCGCTCGTCGGGCTCGGCCTGATCGCGCTCGGCCTGCCCGTCTACGCGCTGTTCGACCGCCGCCGCCGCGCTGCGGCCTAGCCGAGCGCCGCAGCCATCCGTCCGGCGACGCGCCCGAGCGCCTCGGCCGCCGCGTCCACGTCCGCTTCGGTCGTGTCTCGGCCAAAGGAGAAGCGGACCGTCGCGCCGGCCGTCTCGCGCGGGACGCCCATCGCGAGGAGCACGTGGCTCGGCTCGAGCGCGCCCGACGTGCACGCGCTGCCCGCCGACACGGCGACGCCCTCCATGTCTAGCCCCACGAGGAGCATCTGCCCGTCGAGCGCCTCGCCGCCTGCCGGGCGGAACGAGACGCTGAGGATGTGCGGCGCCACGTCTGCCGCGTGCTCGGCGAAGCCGGCGAGCGGCGTGTTGAAGCGGACGCCGTCGCCGAACCGCTCCCGGATGTGCCCGGCGAGGCGTTCCTGAAGTCCGGCCATGCGCACCGCGTGCCCGATGCGCTCCGCATCGGCGAGGCGCAGCGCCTCGGCGAAGCCGACGATCGCGGCGACGTTCTCGGTCCCGCCGCGGCGCCCGCGCTCCTGCGCCCCGCCGCGGACGAACGGCGCGAACGGCGTCCCCTGCCGCACGAACAGCGCCCCTGCGCCGACCGGCCCGCCGAGCTTGTGCGCCGAGAGCGAGAGCAGGTCCACGCCGAGCGCCTCGACGTCGAGGTCCAGAAGTCCCGCCGCCTGCACGGCGTCCGTGTGGCAGAGCGCGCCGGCGTCGTGCGCCGCCGCGGCGATGGCCGGAATGTCTGCGACCGTCCCGACCTCGTTGTTGACGCGCATCACGGAGACGAGGCCCGTCGAGGCGTCGAGTGCCGCTGCGATGGCGCCGGCGGACGGCGCGCCGCCAGGCCCGGGCGCCACGACCGCCACTGGAAAACCCGCCTCGGCGCGGGCGTGAGCGGGGGAGAGGACGGCGTGGTGCTCGGCCGCACTCGTCACTATGCCTGGCCGCGACTCGGTGAGCGTCCCGGCGACGGCCGCGTTGTCCGCCTCGGTCCCGCCCGACGTGAACACGACCTCGGCCGGCTCGCACCGGAGCACGCGCGCCACCGCCTCGCGGGCCGCATCGACGGCGACGCGCGCCCGCCGCCCGGCAGCGTGCAGCGACGACGCATTGGCCGCCGGCCCGCGCAGCCACGGCTCCATCGCGGCGAAGGCCTCGCCGCGGAGCGGCGTCGTGGCAGCGTGGTCGAGGTAGGGCACGGGGATGGGAGGCGAGAACGCTGAAAAATGCAGAAGGCGGAGGGCAGAAGGCGGACAGATGCAAAGAACTTCCACCCTCCACCCTCCACCCTCCGCCCTCCGCCCTCAGAGGCCGAACCAGTACGTCGCTTTCAGCAGGAACACGTTGCGGACCTCGGCCGAGAACACGTCGGGCACGTCCGAGAGGACGTCGTAGCCGGAGAACGGGCCGACGGCGTCGCGGACCTGCTGCCAGACGAAGAAGAGCGTCGAGCCGGGGCGCCACTGCCAGCGGAGGACGGCGTTGCCGCGCAGCGAGAGCTGCGTGAAGTCGTCGTTCGAGACCGTGAACCGATCCCCGCCGTCGCCCGGGATGACGTCGTATGCGTCAGGAACGCCCGCCGTCGGTTCGAGAATCGGCTCGTCGTTGGCATCGACCACGAGCTCGCCCGAATCGCCCCGGATGTACAGGCCCGGCGTGATCTGGCCGCGCGTCTCGCCGTAGCGGACGAAGTCGTAGGAGCGGGCGGCCTTGAGCTCGCGGAAGTCCTGGAACGTGACCGAGAAGACGGTCGGGACGAGGACGAGCTGGAGCGTGAGGTCCGGCGAGAATGCCCAGTCGGCGCGCATCTCGAGTTTGAGCTGCTCGATGCGCGTGTCCGAGAAGAGGTAGCGCCGGCCGCCGATGCCGAGCCCGTCGCCCGCGGCCACGCGCCCGAGGTACTGGTCCGTGTTGCGCGCGCCGGTGTACGACGGCGAGAGGTAGAGCTCGACGGCGTCGGTCGGGCGGACCGAGACGAAGGGCTCCACGACGCGCGTCCACTCGGTGCCCACCGCCGCGAAATCGTGGGCGAACTCGCGGCGGCCCGAGAGCGTGAGGCCGCCTGCGACGCGCCGCGCGAAGTTGGTCGAGAGCGTCGTCACGACCGAGTAGTCGGCCGGGCGGCCGGCGATGGGGCCGCCGCGCGTGAGGCGGTCGTTGAGCTGCGTCGGCCGCGCCGAGAGCGTCGCGGACGCGTTCCAGAGGTTCGAGAAGGTCGCGCGCGTGAGACTGGTGTAGCGGTCGTAGATCCGGTTGCCGCCGTAGTTGAAGCCCTTGTTGGCGTAGACGGCCTGCCGCAGCGCGCGCAGCCACGACGGGCCGGGCGTCGGCGCGAGGTAGGCCGCGTAGAAATCGGCCGTGAGGAAGTCGGCGCGCGTCTGGAAGCCCAAGTCGTTGGACTCGAAGCCGGGGCTCGTGGCGCCGAGCGAGAGCGCGCCGCGCCAGTGCCGCCCGCCGCCCGTCCTCGCGACGGCCGCCTCGGCGCGGTAGCCCGAGAGGCTGTGCTGGTACGGGTTGACCTCGAGGTAGTCCGCGTCGGTCCGCTGGAAGTAGCGCTGCGGCGCCCGCTGGAGGCTCGTGATGACGCTCGTCTCGCCGTTGACCACGCTTCCGGCGACGAGGCCCGTCGCCGTCCACGCCCGCGTCGGGGACGCCACCTCGAGGTCCAGCCCGCCCACAGTTGCAGTTGAGGGAAGGACGGCGCGGAAGGCGTCGCGGCGCGTGTCGCGGATCACGTTCGAGGCGAAGGCGCCGGCGAGGACGCGGCCGTCTCTCCACCCGCGCCGGGCCCGCGCGACGGCGTAGTTGGCGAAGGCGGCGACCGGGAGCGCGCCGCGCGTGCCGTCAAGCGTGAGGAAGCGCGACGTCTCGTCGGTCGTCGCCGCGTCGAGGACGCCGAGCGTCCAGCCGCCGACCTGGCCCGAGACCTTCGCCGCGCCCGCGATCGTCGTCTGCTCGGGGATGTCGAGGTAGGCGACCGAGGCGGCGGTCTGCGAGTAGAGCGAGCGGAAGGCGGCGGGCGTCTGGCCGATGCGCCGCGAGTAGAAGAACGTCGGCCGCTCCGAGGCGGTGTTGTACGGCGGGGCCGAGCCGAAGGCGAAGAGGTCCTGCGCCTCGACGAAGAACGGGCGGCGCTCCTCGAAGCGGTTCTCGAACTGGGAGAGGTTCAGGACCGCTGGATCTGCCTCGACCTGTCCGAAGTCCGGGTTGACGGTCGCCGTCAGCGTGAGGCCCGCCGTCAGGCCGACGCGCGCGTCGAGGCCGACGTTGGGCGAGAGCGCGTTGGCGTCGTAGAACGGGTCCTCGGCGTCGCCGGGCGCGCGCGTGAGGCGCGTCGAGGCGTACGGCACGAGCTCGACGCGCCGCGGCGCGCGCAGGCCGTCGAGGCCGTCGAGGATGCCGAAGTGGGAGACGTAGCCGTCCTGGCTCGCCGGGATCGGCGCCCAGTAGGCGCGCTCGCCCGTCGCGGCGACGTCGCGCTGGAACTCGATCTGCCACGGCCGCCCGGAGCGCGGGTCGTAGCGGAGCTGCGAGAACGGGATGCGGACCTCGACGGCGTAGCCGGCGCCGTCGGGGCCGGAGAACGGCTGAACGGCGCTCTCCCAGACGGCGTCCCACGAGCCGTCGCCCTCGGCGCGGTCGTCCGACAGGACGGCGTCCTGCTGCACGCCCGCGGCGTTGACGCCGAACGAGAAGGCGGTCCGCGAGTCGCCCGGCGAGCCGACCTCGATGTAGACGCCGTCCGAGGTCGTGCCCACGTCGCGCCGTGAAAGGCGGCGGACGATCGTCGCCGGATCGTGGGAGAAGCACCTCATCGAGACGTAGAGCGCCTCGCGGTCGTAGAGCACGCGCGCCTCGGTCCGCTCCTCGGACGGCGCGCCGGGCGTCGGCAGCGTCTGGGTGAAGTGGTCGGCCACCGGGGCGCCGGCCCAAGCCGCCTCGTCGATGCGGCCGTCGACGTGGACGCGCTGCCCCTCGGCGAGGCGCACGGCGCGGACGCGCGGCGCCGCGGTGCTGTCCGTCTGCGCCTCGGCGCGGGTGGCGATGACGACACTCAGCACACAGGCGAACAGGAGCGAGAGACTGAAGCCGGCGGGCGACGCAACGCGCATAGGAAAGCGGGGCAGGGGACCGCACCACGGTACCACCTGCCCCGCCTCGTTTCAAGGACTTTCTGCGGCCAAATCCGGTGATCGGCTAGCTCGCTCTCGGCTCGTCCTCGACGGCCGCGCCGTAGGCGACTGCCCCGGCATCGGGCGAGTTCGACAGCCCCATCGGCTCGCCGAAGCCGACCGCACCGGCCGAGGCGCCGTCGCCCGCACCGTCGCCCATCACCTCGCTCGCCGGCCGGCCCGCGGGCTCGACGGCCGAGGCGAAGTACTCCTCGGTCGTGAACGAGTCGACCTGAATGGCGTCGGCGCGCGCGTCCTCGGCGCGCTTCAGCAGCGCCGCCTCGTCCGCGGTGATGATGCCAGCCTCGACGGCGGTGCCGATGAGCGTCGCCGGGTTGGCGCGCGGCAGCAGCTTCTTGCGGATCGCGTCCTTGACCTTTGACACGATGCCTTCGGCCTGGTACGCCAGCACCATCGCGTGCTCGAAGCGGCCGATGGCCGTCTCGGGGTCCGTCGGGACGAAGACGCCGCCGAAGAGGCGGTCGCGCTGCTCGCCCGGCACCTGCATGGCCTGGGCGACGCGGTGGCCCGTCGTGTCCGACGGCTCGGCGGAGATGCGGTTGAAGCGGGACCACGCCGCGAGCGGACCGCGGAAGAGCCACGTCGCGCCCGGCACCTCGAGGTTGGCGAAGAGGCCGTCGAAGGCGTCCTGGATGCGGGCGAAGGAGTAGTCCATGGACCACACGAGGAATGGGATGTCCTCCTTCTTCTGGCCCTCGGCCTCGAAGCGGACGAGCGCCGCCGAGGCGAGGTAGAGGTACGAGAAGACGTCCGCGAAGCGGCCCGTGAGCTTCTCCTTCCGTTTCAAGTCGCCGCCGAGCGTGCCCATCGCGAGGTCCGCGAGGAAGGCGAACGTGGCCGACGACCACTGCAGCTTGCGC
>JBBSQZ010000203.1:0-6041 GCA_038243565.1 Rhodothermales bacterium
CGGCAACAGCCAGCGCTTCGGCGTCCCGATGGGCTACGGCGGCCCGCACGCCGCCTTCTTCGCCACCGCCGACGCGTTCAAGCGGCAGCTGCCGGGCCGCATCATCGGCGTCTCGAAGGACCGCCTCGGCAACCCGGCGCTGCGGATGGCGCTCCAGACGCGCGAGCAGCACATCCGCCGCGAGAAGGCGACCTCGAACATCTGCACGGCCCAGGCGCTCCTCGCCAACATGGCCGCCTTCTACGCCGTCTACCACGGCCCCGAGGGCCTGACGAAGATCGCCCGGTTCGTCCACGGCGCGACGCGCAGCCTGGCGTCAGCGCTCGCCGACGCGGGCCACGAGGTCCTGAACGGCGATTATTTCGACACGCTCCGCATCCGGCCGGCCGGCCGCTCCGCCGAAGAGGTCCTCGACGCCGCACGCGACGCCGCGATCAACCTGCGCCTGTTCGACGACGGGACCGTCGGCATCGCGCTCGACGAGACGGTGACGGCGCCGGTCCTCGCGGCGATCGCCGGCGCCTTCGGCGCAGAGTGGGACGGCGCCTTCGAGGCTGCGGCCTACGCCGGCGCCCTCCCGCGCTCGACCGACTTCCTCACGCACCCGGTCTTCCACAGCTACCGCTCCGAGACCGAGATGATGCGCTTCCTGAAGCGCCTCGAGAACAAGGACCTCTCGCTCGCGCACGCGATGATCCCGCTCGGGAGCTGCACGATGAAGCTCAACGCGGCGGCCGAGATGATGCCGATCACGATGCCCGGCTGGGCGAACGTGCACCCGTTCGCGCCCCAGGCGCAGGCGACGGGCTACGCGACCATCGTCGAGGAGCTGAGCGCGTGGCTCGCCGAGATCACCGGCTTCGCAGCCGTCTCGCTGCAGCCCAACTCGGGCGCGATGGGCGAGTACACCGGCCTGCTCACGATCCGCGCGTACCACCAGAGCCGCGGCGACGACGCCCGGACCGTCTGCCTCATCCCGACGTCCGCGCACGGCACCAACCCGGCGTCCGCCGTCATGGCCGGCATGGAGGTCGTAGCCGTCAAGGTGACGGCGGACGGCGACGTAGACGTGGACGACCTGCGGGCGAAGGCCGAGCAGCACGCCGAGCGCCTCGCGTGCCTCATGATCACGTACCCGTCCACGCACGGCGTCTTCGAGCCGACGATCCGCGAGATCGCGGACATCGTCCACGCGAACGGCGGGCTGGTCTACATGGACGGCGCCAACCTCAACGCGCAGGTCGGCCTGTGCCGGCCGGGCGACTTCGGGATGGACGTGTGCCACCTCAACCTGCACAAGACGTTCGCCATCCCGCACGGCGGCGGCGGGCCGGGCATGGGCCCGATCGCCTGTACGGATGCGCTCGCGCCGTTCCTGCCGGGCCACCCGCTGTGCAAAACGGGCGGGAGCGAGGCCATCGGGCCGGTCGCCGCGGCGCCCTTCGGCAGCGCCCTCATCCTGCTCATCTCGTGGGCCTACATCGCGATGATGGGGCCGGACGGCCTGCGCCGCGCGTCGCTCATCGCGGTCCTGAACGCCAACTACATGGCCCGGCGCCTCGAGGGCCACTACGACGTCCTCTTCCACGGGCCGGGCGGCTTCGTCGCCCACGAGTTCATCCTCGACGTGCGCCCGTTCTCGAAGGCCGGCGTCTCGGCCGAGGACATCGCGAAGCGGCTCATCGACTACGGCTTCCACGCGCCGACGATGTCGTGGCCCGTCACGGGCACGCTCATGGTCGAGCCGACGGAGAGCGAGGCGCAGGGCGAGATGGACCGCTTCTGCGACGCCATGATCGCGATCCGGACCGAGATCCAGGAGCTCGAGATCGGCACGGCCGACGCCGCGGACAACGCGCTCAAGAACGCGCCGCACACGCTCGCCGAGGTCACCGCGGACGACTGGGACCACGCCTACCCGCGCTCGCAGGCCGCCTGGCCCGCGCCGTGGACGCGCGAGCGCAAGCTCTGGCCCACCGTCGCCCGCGTCGACAACGCCTTCGGCGACCGCAACCTCGTCTGCTCCTGCCCGCCGATGGAGGCCTACGCCTGACCTGCTGGCTATTTCGAGGCGTCGCGATGGACGCGGTCAAACCGCTCGAGAAGCGGCGCCTCGATGGCTTCTTCGAACAAGCCGAGCCAGTGGCGGACGTGCGCCGTGTCGAGCGACGGATGCTGCACGAGCACACCCTGGACATCCTCGAGGTCACGCGGCCGTCCGGCGACGACTTTGAGGATGATGAGGTCCTCGGGCGAGACGAACTGCACGTCTACACCCCCGAGGCGAACTGTTTGGGCGCGTGCGATTGCGGCACGTTCATAGCCCTCATAGGAGAAGATGAAGTCGACCCGGAGTCCCGTCGCCTCTTCGGTGGCAGGCAGGACGAGCGTCTCGGCCGCAAACGACGCCGGGTCCGGCGGCGGCGTCAGCCCGAGGCGCGCGCACAGGTCCAGAACGTCTCCGACCCGCGACGGGTCGGCGCCGAGCGTGACGTCAACATCTCGCGTGAGCCGGGGCTCTCCGTAGAGCAGGACGGCCTGCCCGCCGATGACCATGTAGGGCAGGCTGGCGGCGTCGAGGGCCGCCGCGAGGCGCGCGATGAGCGACTCAAACACGGGTGTTGATCGCCCGCGCGATCCGGATCTTCGCGTCGAGCCCACCGAGCGGGTCGGCCGGCGGCCACACGCCCAGCGCGATCGCCTCGGCGAGGAGCGCCTCGGCGATGGCGAGGTTGCGCGCGTGGTCCGGCGGGACGTCCCGCGCGCGGTCGCGGTCGAGCGCCGCGACGCGGGCGAAGTCCGGCCGGCGGCCGATGGGTGGAGGGTCGGGCTCCGGCCGGCGGCCGATGGGCGAGGGGTCGGGCATAGCCGGAGTCTACGGCGCGCCCGGCCCTACCGCGCCGTCGCCATCTCGGCGGCGCGGAACAGCCCGAACGGGTTGACCGGCGTCCCGCGCCCGCCGGCGGTCACGTCGAGGACCTGGAAGTGGAGGTGCGCGCCGCGCGCGTTGCCCGTGCTCCCGACCGTCCCGAGCGCCTGCCCGCGGCGGACGGCCTGCGGCGCCGCGAGGCCCGGCGCGTAGCTGTCCATGTGCGCGTAGTAGTAGTCCGTCCGGCCGTCCGCCGAGCGGAGGTAGAGCGTGCGCCCGCCGAGCGCGTTCCACGTCATCCGGGTGACCGTCCCGTCGGTCACGGCGACGAGCGGCGTCCCGGTCGGCGCGGCCATGTCGATCGAGTTGTGCGTGCGCCCGCCGGAGCGCCCCGACAGGAACGAGTCGCGCAGGGCCATCGGGTCGAAGCCGACGACGGGCATGAGCAGGCCCGAGGCCGTCTGCGGGGCGGGAAGCGGCGCGGCGCGCGGCGTCGGGGCGTGCCCCGCGAGCGGTGGCGCGACGGGCGGCAGCGGGCGCGGCGTCTCACGGCGCGCGCCCTCGCTGCGCCGCCCCGCCCAGCCGTTGGCGCCGCCGCCGGACGAGGCGCAGCCGGAGATCACGAGCGCGAGAAGGGCCACGGCGAGGCGCGGCATCACGAAGCGAGGCGTCATGGGAAACCGGGAGGCGTCGGTATCAGGATCGGCGTTCGGAAGGCGAACATAAGTCCGCACACGGTCGAATTCAGTCAGTCTAGACCGTCACAGAGGCGTCACGATCCCGCCGCGCGCTCGGCGTCCGAGAGGCCGGCCCACCACTCTGCGTAGAGCGTGTTCTTCGGCGCGTGGCGGTTGACGTCGTCGCCGCCCCACCACGTCGGCCCGCGCTCGCCGAGGGCGACCTTGGCCGCGTGGACGCGGGCGCGTGCTGCCTTTTCCGCCTCGCCGTCGCCGGCCCGCGTCGCGGCTCCGACGGCGCGGCGCGCGTCCATCAGCTCGTGCACGAGGCGCTCGCGCTCGGCGTCGGGCAGGTTCGGGTTCGAGCGGCGCCACAGGCGGCCGCCGGTGACGAAGTAGCGCCCATCGGGCGTCTCGGGCAGGGGCATGGCGGGGATCGGGTCGGACCCGCCGAACGCCGCCTCGCGGCGCCGGTTCAGGCGCGCGCGATCATCAGCACGTCCGCGATCTCCTCGGGGCGGGGCAGCTTCACGTCGGGCTCGCCCGCCGCGACGATGTCGAGGTAGAAGCGGGCGAAGGCGAGGCGCTCGGCCGCCGTCGCGTCGGCGTCGTCGGGGAAGTCGCAGACGGCAGCGAAGGCCGCGTCCGGGACCGTCTCGGCGACGTAGCGGTCGAGCAGGGTGACGAGTGCGTTGGGGCGCGAGACGGCGGTAGGGGTAGCCTGGGCCATGGGGAGGCAGGGGTTAAGGGGTTGGCAGGCTCTTCACCAAGTGCCGTGCCACGGCGGCGCGGCGGCGCAAAACGCGCGGGTGAACGGCAGGTGCGCCGAACTCGGCCCCGAAACGGAATGCGGGCGTTACCCTTCTGCCCCGACCGTGCGCCCATGCCGACCCGTTCGTCCTCAGAGACCGACCCGCTTCCCCTGCTCTACCGCGTGCTCCGCGGCGTCGTGCGCGTGGCGCTGCGGCTGTTCTTCCGCGAGGTCGCCGTGGCCGGGCTGCGGCACGTCCCGCGCGACCGCGGCGGGCTTCTCGTGGCGTGGCACCCGAACGGCGTCGTCGATCCGGCCGTCATCCTGAGCCACTTTCCCGGCCGCCTCGTCTTCGGCGCGCGCGACGGCTTGCTGAAGTGGCCGCTTCTCGGGGCGCTGATGCACGGGCTGGGGACGGTCCCGATCTACCGCGCGCAGGACGGCGGCGACGAGGCGGAGCGCCGCGCGGCCAACGCGAAAAGCCTCGACGCACTCGCGGCCGAGGCCGCCGCGGGCTCGTTCACGGCGCTCTTCCCCGAGGGCATCAGCCACGACCTGCCGCACCCGGCCGAGATCCGGACGGGCGCCGCGCGCCTCTACGCCCGCGCGCTCCAGCTCTCGCAGGCGACGCTGGACCCGCCGCCCGCCCTCGTCCCGGTCGGCCTGCACTACAACGACAAGGCGACCTTCCGCTCGCGCGCGCTCGTCGTCTTCCACACGCCGCTCGACATCCCGGCGTCCCTCCAGAACCGCTTGCTGGACGACGCCGACCGCGACGCCGTCCACGACCTCACGGCCCGCATCGAGGCGGCGCTGGACCAGACGGCGCACGCGTCGGACGACTGGGAGATCGTCCGCACGATGCACCGCGCGCGGACGCTGATGCGCGCCGAGGACGCCGTGCGCACGGACACGCGGGCGCCGCGCGAGACGGCCGCGCGCCGCGCCCTCGGCTTCGCCCAGATCTGGACCGCCTACCAGACGCGCCGCACCACCCACTCGGGCGCCATCGCCGCGCTCCACGCCGACGTCCGCGACTACGACCGCGGCATGCGCGCGCTCGGCCTCGACGACGCCGACCTCGACCGGCCGCCGCGCGTAAGGCCCGTCTCGGGGGCGCTCCTCGTCGCAGCGTTCGCGCTCGCGTCGCCGCTTGTCGCGCTCGGGTTTCTCGTCAGCGGCCCGCCGCACTGGCTGCTCAAGCGCCTCGCGACGCGCTTCTCGAAGGCCGAGAAGGACACGGCGACGGTCAAGGTCTTCGGCGGGATCGTGCTCTACCCGACGGCATGGGCGATCGCTGGCACGATCGCCGCCGTGCTGCGGGCGCGCTTCCTCGGCGTGACGCTCTGGAGCGCCGCGTCAGTCTGGATGGGGCTGGGCGTGGCCGGGCTGTGCGCGCTCGGCGCCGTCGCGGCGCTGTGGGGCTCGGAGCGGTGGGACGAGGCGCTGCGGGCCGTCCGCGTCCGCGCCACGCGCGAGCGCCGCGCGGACGCGCTCGTCCGCCTCCGCGCCGCCCGCGCGGACCTCCACGACCGCTTCCTCGCCCTCGCCGACGGCCTCGACCTGCCGGATGCGCTGTGAGGCGGGGAAACTGGAAAATGGCGACTGGGGAATGGCTATCGGCGAACGAGCATCGGGAGATCCGGACGACGGGCAACGACCAACCGCCACCCTCTGTACCATGTCATAGGAGTTACGCAGTTGGGCTTTTCCTTCCAGTTGTCATCCCCGCGAACGCGGGGAC
>JBBSQZ010000204.1:0-5977 GCA_038243565.1 Rhodothermales bacterium
AGGCGGAACATCAGGGCGTCGGGGTTGGGCGTCGGGCGGACGGAGACGGTCACGGGAGCGGCGGTAGCGGTCGGGGAATATCCGAACGCCGCGGCGCGCGCTTTGGCCGGCAACCCGGGCGGGGGGACGCGGGTACAGACCTCGCTCCTCTCCCGAAACCCGTCTTCCGATGCCCGACCCGTCGTCTCGACTGCCCCGGAACCCGCCCCCGGTCCTGGGCTCCCAACTGCCCGCCACGGTCGAGAACCCGTCGCCCGTGCTCGACCCCGATGCGCAGCGCATCGACACGGCGCGGCAATTGCCGCCGCACCGCGGCAAGGTCGGGCGCGTCGCGGACCACCTCGCCGCCATCTCGGCCGATGCCCGCGACTGGGTCGAGCTGCGCATCGACCTCGTCAAAGCCGAGGTGACGGAGAAGATCGACGAGACGAAGTCCAGCGTCGAGCGCAAGGCGTTCGGCGCCGCGTTCCTCGCCGCGGCCGGCGTCGTGGCGCTGTACGGGCTCGGCTTCCTGTTCGCGCTGCTCGCCGTCGGCCTCGGCTGGGCCTTCGCCGGCCACGACGGCGCCGAGGTGCTGCGGCCGCTCTTCTGGGGCCTCCTCATCACGACCGTCCTGCTGTTCGCCATCGCCGGCGTCCTCGGGCTGATCGGCAAGAACAAGCTCGAGGCGGCCAAGGCCATCGACGCCAGCCTCAAAACGCCCGAGTTCACCGAGTCCGACGCCTCGGCGCCGGGCCTGAAGACGCGCCACCAGCTTCAGGACATGGAAGCCGCCCACGCCCGCCAGACCACCGCCTAGAGGCCCGCTGTTCCGACCCCCCTCGAAAACGTCCCCGCCCGGATCGACCCCGACCACGAGACGACGAAGCGCTCGGCGGCCGAGCTCCGCGCGCTCCTCGACGCCCGCCAGAACGACCTCCAGTTCCGCGTCCAGGCGATCAAGGACGAGCTCACGAACCCGTCGTCCATCATGATCGGCGACCAGCCGTTGCCGGACGTGCTGCGCGACAACGCCCTCCGCAACGCGGCCATCGCGCTCGCCTCGGGCGTGGCGCTCGGCATCCTGTGGGGCTTCCTGAAGCGGAGCCGGCCGGAGCCCGAGCACGACCTCGAGCTCGTCCGCGCGAAGGTGTCGTCGTTCCTCGACGACGCGGCCGAGAAGGTCCGCCGCGGCGCCTCGACGGCCGAGGCGGTGCGGCAGACCCTGCGCGACACGCCGGTCGTCTACGCGCCGCCGGCGGCGCAGCAGGCCGCACAGCAGGCCCGGTCGTCGGTCCGCCAGGCCGTAGACTTCGCCGTGAAGTCGGCCGTCGGCTTCGCCATGAAGGCCGGCACGGACCAGCTCACGCAGAAGCTCACGGGCAAGACGGACACGATCGACGCCGTCGCGGACGCGGCGTGAAAGCAAATGCGGTTTAAGGTTTAATGTTTAAGGTGTGTACGCGCTACCCTTGAACGTTAAACCTTAAACCGTATTCCCGTACCTTCCGTGCCGGTTTCCCTCCTCCCGATGCGTCTCGCACTGTTCGGCCCGCCCGGCGCGGGCAAAGGCACCCAGGCCAAGCGCCTCGCCGAGCGTCACGGCCTCGTGCACCTCTCCACCGGCGACCTCTTCCGCGCGGCCATCGCCGCCGGGACGCCGCTCGGGAAGGAGGTCGCAGGCCTGCTCCGCGAAGGCCGCCTCGTGCCCGACGGCGTCACGAACGCGCTCGTCGCCGAGAACCTCGAGGCGCTGGCCTTCGACGGCTTCGTGCTCGACGGCTTCCCGCGGACCGTCCCGCAGGCCGAGTGGCTCCTCGCCTACCTCGCCCGCCACGACGCGCCGCTCGACGCCGTCGTCAGCCTCGTCGTGCCGGACGACACGGTCGTCGGCCGCCTCTCGCGGCGCCGGACAGACTCGGAGACGGGCGCGATCTACCACCTCGACTTCAACCCGCCGCCCAAGGACGTGCCCGCCGAGCGCCTCGTCCACCGCGCGGACGACCACGAGGACGCCATCCGCGCGCGCCTCACCGTCTACCACGCCGACACGGCGCCGGTCGAGGCGACGCTGGCCGCCGCCGTCCCGCTCGTCGAGATCGACGGAACGGCGCCGCTCGACGACGTGCAGGAGGCCATCGCCGCGGCGCTCGCCGGGAAGGAGAGAGCAGCATGACGGGCGCTCTTTCCGCGCGCCTCCGTGCCGACGTCGAGGCGGCGCTGGCCGCGCTCGACCTGCCCGCCGAGCCGGCGTCGCTGTACGACCCGATCCGCTACGCGCTCGCCTCGGGCGGCAAGCGGCTGCGGCCGGTCTCGCTCCTGCTCGCCGCCGAGGCGTTCGGCGAGGATGAGGCGCGGACGCGCGCGCTGCCGGCCGCGCTCGCCGTCGAGGTGTTCCACAACTTCACGCTCGTCCACGACGACATCATGGACCGCGCCGCGACGCGCCGCGGGCGGCCGTGCGTCCACGTGACGTGGGGCGAGCCCGAGGCGATCCTCGCCGGCGACCTGATGCACGGCCTCGCCGCGCGCCTCATCCACGAAACCGAGACGCCGCGGGGCGGCCGCGCCCGTGCGCTGTTCGACCGGATGGTGGTCCGGCTGTGCGAGGGGCAGGCGCTCGACCTCGCCTTCGAGACGCGCAGCGACGTCTCGGTGGAGGCGTACCTCGACATGATCGACCTCAAGACGGGCGCGCTCCTGGACCTGTCGCTCGAACTCGGCGCGCTCGTCGGCGGGGCGGACGACGCCAGCCTCGCCGCGATGCGCCGGGCCGGCCACGCCCTCGGCCGCGCCTTCCAGATCCAGGACGACTTGCTGGACCTGACGGCGGACCACGCCGACTGGGGCAAGGCCATCGGCGGCGACCTCGTCGCCGGCAAACGGACGTTCCTGCTCCTGCGCGCGCTCGAGCGCGACGCCTGGTTCACGCAGGCCCTCGCCGGCTTGGACGCCGCGGACGTGCCCGAGGCGCGGGCCCGGATGGAGCGACTAGGCGTGCTGAGCGACGCGGAGGCTGTCGTCGAGGCGTGCGTCGCGGACGGCCTCGAGGCGCTCTCCGTGCTGCCCGACGGCGCGGCGGCCGAGGCGCTGCGGGCGCTCGCGCTCGGCCTCGTCGGGCGGGCGATGTGAGGCCCGGCGCCCGGCCGCGCCGCTATCTTGCGCGCGTGCCATCCCGAGCCGCATGATTACCCGCGAGGTCACCGTCCGCAACCGCGCCGGCGTCCACACCCGCCCCTCCTCGATGATCGTCCGCGAGGCCTCCCGCTTCGCGTCCGAGTTCTTCATCCGCAAGGACGGCTACGAGATCAACGGCAAGAGCATCATCGGCGTGATGACGCTCGCCGCCGAGCAGGGCTCGACGCTCGAGCTCCTCTTCGACGGCCCCGACGAGGCCGACGCCGCCGACGCGATGGCCGCGCTGTTCGAGATCGGCTTCCACGAGGCGCTGTAGTGCACGGCGCTTCGTGGCAAGCGTTCACGAAGAGGGCTTAAGGTTTAAGGGCCGATGACGGCAGCCTTAAACGTTACCCCTTAAACCGCATTTCCCCATGACCGCCCCCGACGCCCCGCCCGCCACCGAGACCTCGAACGGCGAGGTGCGCCTGAACGGCATCGGCGTCGCGCCGGGCGTGGCCATCGGGCCCGCCGCGGTCTACGCCGGCGGCGGCTACCACGCCGAGCCCGAGAAGATCGCCGAGGACGCCGTCGAGGCGGAGCTCGCGCGCTTCGAGGCCGGCGTCTCGCGGAGCGAGCGCGAGCTGGCCCGCGTCACGACCGTCGCCCGCGAGAAGCTCGGCGAGCTCTCCGCCGGCATCTTCGACGCGCAGGCGCTCATCCTCCGCGACCCCGACTTCTACGACGCCGTCGCCGAGCGCATCCGCGGGGACCACGAGCGGTCCGGCTGGGCCGCGCAGGAGGTCCTGTCGGACATCCGGCAGCGCCTCGAGGGGGCGCCGACGGCCGCGCTGCGCGAGCGCGCCGCGGACTTCCTCGACGTCCAGAACCGCCTGCTGCGCAACCTCCAGAAAGGCCGCGCGCTCGCCATCGTCGAGCCCGGGACGGTCGTCTTCGCCCAGAATGTCGCCGCGGCGGACATCCTGCTGTTCTCGCGCCGCGGCGTGCTGGGCATCGTCCTGGACTTCGGCGGGCCGACGAGCCACGTCTCCATCATGGCGCGCGCGCTCGGCGTGCCGGCCGTCGTCAGCCTGCACGGGCTCTCGGGCGACGTCGTGCCCGGCGAGCCGGTCGTGCTCGACGGCTTCTCGGGCAGCGTCACGCTCCGCCCCGACGCCGAGACGCGCGTGCGCGCCGAGCGCCGCGCCGAGCGCTTCCGCCGCCTCGCCGAGGAGGACGACGCGGCCGCGGACGCGCCGGCCGAGACGCGCGACGGCCACGCCGTCCCGCTGCGCGCCAACGTCGAGTTCCGCGAGGAGCTGCCGCTGCTCGAGACCTACGGCGCCCAGGGCATCGGCCTCTTCCGGACCGAGATGCTCTTCCTCTCGCAGGGCCGCGCGCTCGACGAGGCGCACCAGCTCGACGTCTACCGCGACGCCATCCGCCGCGCAGCGCCGCACCCGGTGACGTTCCGCCTCGCGGACCTGGGCGGCGACAAGGTGCTGCCGCTCGCGCGCCGCGAGGCCAACCCGTTCCTCGGCTGGCGCGGCATCCGCATCCTCCTGGACAAGCCGGACCTGCTGCGGCCCCAGCTCCGCGCCATCCTCCGCGCCGCCGCCGACGCGCTGGACGACGCCCCGCCGAACATCCTGCTGCCGATGGTGTCGGCCGTCCACGAGGTCGTCGATCTGCGCGCCGCGATCGTGGCCGTCGAGGCCGAGCTGGCCGCCGAGGGCACGCGCTTCCGGCCGGGCCTGCCCGTCGGCATCATGGTCGAGGTGCCCGCCGTGGCGATCCTCGCCGACCGCTTCGCGCCGCTCGTCGACTTCTTCTCGATCGGCACCAACGACCTCACGCAGTTCACGCTGGCCGTGGACCGCGGCAACGACCTCGTCGCCGGCCTCTACCGGGCGCTGCACCCGGCCGTGCTCACGCTCGTCGCGCAGACGTGCGCCGCGGCGCAGCGGGCCGGGCTGCCCGTGTCGGTCTGCGGCGAAATGGCGGCGGACCCGCGCGTGACGCCGCTGCTCGTCGGGCTGGGCGTGGACGCGCTCTCGGCGAGCCCGGCCGCGCTGGGCTTCGTTCGCCGCGTGCTCCGCGCGTTCACGCGCGCTGAGGCGCAGGCTCTCGCCGAGGCCGCCCTGCTGCAGACCGACGCCGACGCCGTCCAGCGCCTCCTCGGCGCCTTCCTCGCGACCCACAACGCCGACCTCGCCGCGCTCCTCGCCGCCTGACCGGCGGCCCGGCCGACGCCGCGTACCGGCCGCGCTCGCGGCGATCAGGCGGAGGGGCGGACAGCCAGGACGGGGCACCCCAGCCGGCGCAGCGCGGCCTCGGTGACGCTCCCGAACAGCGCCCGCTCGACCCCACGCAGCCCCTGCGTCCCCATCACGACGGCCCCGGCCCCGCGCGCCTCGGCCAGCCGGACGATCTCGTCAGCGGGGTCGCCGCTCAGCACGTGAACGGCGTCGAGCGTGGCGTGCGCCTGCAGGGCGACCTCGGCGGCAGTAGGCGCGCCGGCGTCAGCACCACGTGCCGGGGCTACGTCCCGCCGGCCGACCACGGAGACCGCCTCGAGCGGCGCGTCGAAGAGGCCCGCGAGCGTGGCGGCGGCGTCGATCGCGCGCGCGTCGGGCTCGTCCGGGTCGACGGCGACGAGGACCGGGGCCGAGGCGCCGGGCACCCGGCCGGCGCTCCGGTTCGGGACGACGAACACGGGGCACCGCGACCGCCGCACGGCCTCCTCGGCGACGCTCCCGAGGCGGAACCGCTGGATGCCGCGCCGCCCGCTCGTGCCCAGCACGAGCACGCCGGCGGCGACCTCCGCCGCGTAGGCAACGAGTGCCGCCGCCGCGTCGTCGTCCCGGGCGACGGCGATCTG
>JBBSQZ010000205.1:0-5948 GCA_038243565.1 Rhodothermales bacterium
GCCGAGGCGAGGTAGAGGTACGAGAAGACGTCCGCGAAGCGGCCCGTGAGCTTCTCCTTCCGTTTCAAGTCGCCGCCGAGCGTGCCCATCGCGAGGTCCGCGAGGAAGGCGAACGTGGCCGACGACCACTGCAGCTTGCGCCAGTACGGCGCCGCGGCGCCCGGCACCGGCGAGCCGGCGAGCCAGCCGCGCGAGACGCTCAGCCCGACCGCCCGGAACGCGTTGCGGACGACGTGGCCGATGTGCGGCCAGAACGCCGCGTCGAACGCCGTCACGTCGTGGGTCTGGAGCGCCTGCATCTCCTTGAGCGCGTACGGGTGGCAGCGGATCGCGCCCTGCCCGAACACCATCAGCGTGCGCGTGAGGATGTTGGCGCCCTCGACCGTGATCGACACCGGGACGCCCGTGTATGCCGAGGCGAACGGGTTGCGGGGGCCGCGCGAGATCGCGTTGCCGCCCAGGATGTCCATGCCGTCGTTGATCGCCTTGCGGAAGAGCTCCGTCGTGTTGTACTTCATCATGGCCGTGACGACGGCCGGCGCGGCGCCCTGGTCCAGCCCGCCGCAGGTGTAGCGGCGCGCCGCCTCGAGGAGGTACGCCCAGCCGCCGATGCGCGCGAGCGGCTCCTCGATGCCCTCGAACTTGCCGATGCTCAAACCAAACTGCTTGCGGATGAGCGCGTGCGCGCCCGCCACGCGGGCGACGACCTTCGTCCCCGCCGTGGCGCTCGCCGGCAGCGAGATGCCGCGCCCCGCGGCGAGGCTCTGCATCAGCATCCGCCAGCCGCGGCCCGCGCCAGCCGCGCCGCCGATGATGGCGTCCTCGAGCTTCACCACGACGTCGTGGCCCTCGGTCGGGCAGTTCCAGAAGGGCACGCCCAGCGGGTCGTGGCGCATCCCGAGCACGACGCCCTCGGTCGTCGTCGGGACGAGCGCGCAGGTGATGCCGAGGTCCTCGCCCGTGCCGAGCAGGTTCTCGGGGTCCTTGAGCTTGAACGCCAGCCCGAGGACGGTCGAGATGGCAGCGAGCGTGATGTAGCGCTTGTTCCAGTTCAGGCGGACGTACAGGTCGCCGTCGTCGCCGCGGAAGACGACGCCGTTGGACGAGATGGCGCCCGCGTCGGAGCCCGCGCCGGGCTCCGTCAGCGCGAACGCCGGGATGTCCTCGCCGCGCGCGAGGCGCGGCAGGTAGTGGTCTTTCTGCGCCTGCGTGCCGAAGTGCACGAGCAGCTCGGCCGGCCCGAGCGAGTTCGGCACCATCACTGTGATCCCGAGCGCGGTCGAGGCGCTCGACACCTTGGAGACGACGGCCGAGTTGGCGGACGGGCTGAAGCCGTGCCCGCCGTACTCCTTCGGGATGATGAGGCCGAAGAAGCGGCCGTCCTTGAGCGTCTGCCAGACGGCGTCCGGCAACTCGCGGCGCTGCCAGACCTCCCAGTCGTCCGTCATCCGGCAGACGTCCTCGACGGGGCCGTCCATGAACGCCTGCTCCTCGGGCGTGAGGCCGGCGTAGGGCTGCGCGAGGATGCGCTTCGTGTCGGGCTTGCCCGAGAAGAGCTCGCCCTCGACCCAGACCGTCCCGGCGTCGATGGCCTCCTGCTCGGTCTGAGAGATTACGGGCAGGAACTGCATCTTCTCCATCAGCCCCATCACGGCGCCCGAGAGCGCGCGGCGGACCGGCGGGATCAGGAAGACGAGGCTGAGCACGACGAAGACGGCCGTCAGCCAGACGGGCGCGCCGAAGCCGACGAGCGCGACGAGCCCGAGCGCCGACCACGCCCACAGCGGCGCGCCGATGAAGCCGAGCACGAACAGCACGAGGAGCACGCCGGCGACGGCGGCCCAGACGGGCGTGAACGCCCAGAAGACGCCAAGAAGTTCAGACATGGGGACGCGGAGAATCGGGGGTACGAGGGTCGGCCTGTCAGGTTAACAGTGTAAACCTTCCGGCAAGCTTCCGCAAGTCTTGAATGACGGGGAATGGCGCCTCGCACGGTGAGGGAATGCCGCGCCGCGCCGGCCGACACCGAAACGCGCCCGCCGGCACGAGGCCAGCGGGCGCGCAGATCCTACCGAGCCGAGGCTCAGCGGGCGACGATCAGGCGCTGCGACGCGCGGAACGTCGCGCCCTCGGCGCGGACGACGTAGACGCCGGCCGGCAGCGCGCTCGACGCAACGGTCAGCGCGACGGACTGGCCCGAGGCGGCGACGCCGTCGAACAGGACCGAGACCTCGCGGCCGAGCACGTCGTACAGCCCGACGCGGACCGCCTGCGTCTGCTCGACGGCCATCGTCAGCGCCGTGGCGCCGGCCGACGGGTTCGGGCGCGGCGCGCCCAGCGCGGACGTCCCGTTCGGGCCGCCCTCGTCGGCCGTCGTCACGCCGGTGGCCGCGCGAGCGGCGGCGGCGTTGGCGAGCAGGTCCGCCAGCGACGTGCCGGCGACGGCCGCAAAAGCGACCGTGATGGTCGCGCCGGGCGCGATGTCGAACGCCCCGGCGCCGATGATGCCGCGGTAGTCGCGCGGCGCCGCGGGGATCGCGATGCGCGTCGTCAGGCCGTTCCACTTATCGGCCGCGGCGTGCGGGTTCGTGGGCGTCCCGGGCGGCGACCCGGGGGGGAGCGCCGGCGGGTACGGAAGCTCGACGCGGTAGCCCGAGGTGGTTCCGCCGAGAACCGTGATGGCAGCGAACGGGCCTCCCGGAGCGTTGGTGTAGATCGTCTGGGTCGCCCCGTCGTAGCCGCCGACGTTGGCGGCAGAGTCGCCGATGTCGTAGTCGAACATCATGCCCGGGCGGACGCCCGTCCTGGCCGCCGTCCCGGTGTTCGTGATCTGGTACTGGTGGACGATGAAGTCCGGGTTGACCTCGGAGTAGTAGTGGTTCGAGACGACGCTGAGGCCGGCCGTGGCACTCGCGAACGACGTCCTGACGCCGCTCGTAAGCGTTGGGAACGGGAAGACAGTCGAGGCGCCGGCCGAGCCCGGCGTCCAGCCTGTGCTCGCCGTCAGGTTGTACATGTCGCCGACGACCTGCGTCGCCGAGAGGCCGACGACGAAGCCCGAGCCGCAGCCGAGCTCGACGCCGTTGAAGCCGAACCAGGGGTTCTGGGCCGTGTCGCAGTTGCCCTGGAGGGCGCCGTTGTTGTAGACGGCAGTCGAGAGCGTGCTCGTCTCGATCGCCGTGCGCGTCGCCGTCTGGGCCGAGGCTGGGCCGGCGATCGCGAGCAGGGCGAGGAGTGTAGAGAAGCGGCGCATACGCGTCGGGGTGGGTGAGAGTGCGGTGATGTTACGGGCCACGCTCTGCCAGAACAATCCGGCCTTCCCCCGAATCGCAGAAAAACACGGCCGGCGGCTCAGTTCAGGCTCGGGTCGTCGGGGAACGTCGAGAGGAGGGCGTACTCGCCGCCCATGCGGCGCAGCAGGCGCCGCCAGAGGGCGTCGTCGGACTCGGCGAAGACGAGCTTCTCGTCTCCGTCGAGGACGATCCAGGCGCCGTCGTCGACCTCGGCGTCCAGCTGCCCCGGGCCCCAGCCGGAGTAGCCGACGAAGAAGCGGACGCTCGTCGCCTCGACGATACCGTGCTCGATGCCGCGGCGGAGCTCGTCGAAGGCGCCGCCCCAGAAGACGCCGTCGAGGACCGGCAGCGCGCTCTCGACGGCGTCGCCGAAGGGGTGCAGGTAGTGCAGCGTGTCCGTCTGGACGGGCCCGCCGAGCCACAGCTCGGCGTCGAACGGCAGCGTCTCGGCGGCGGCCTCGGCGAGGGTCAGGCCGGACGGCCGGTTGAGGACGAGCCCGAACGAGCCCTCGGTCGTGTGCTCGCACACGAGCACGACGGCGCGGCGGAAGTTGGGGTCTGCCATCGGCGGCTCGGCGACGAGGATGGAGCCGGGGGCGGGCGGGCGCATGGCGCGGGGCGGGGGGCGTCGCCGGTCAACGGCGCTGCGGCCGGTCGGGTTCGCGCGCCGCCTCGGCGCCCGGGCAAGTGCGCCGCACGCCGGGGTGCCAGTATCTTAGCATCGCGGACCCGCGGCGCCCCGCCGGGCGTCTGCGTGCGCCTGCTGCCGATGCACGAACGGCTCGCGCGCTCCCGTTGGAGCGCCATCCATTTCAACTCCGTCCCCCGCATGACCCGCCCTCGCCCCGCCCTCGCCGCCGCCGCCGGAGCCGGCATCCTCGCCGTCGGCCTCGCGCTGTCGGTGCAGGTCCGCGACGCCGTCTCGTCGTCCGACGACACCCAGTCGCTGCGCAAGATCGAGGAGGCCTACGAGTACATCACGCAGCGCTACGTCGAGCGCGTGGACTCGGCGAAGCTCGCCGAGGACGCCATCAACGGCATGCTCGGCGGGCTGGACCCGCACTCGGTCTACATCTCCGCGAGCGAGATGAACGGCGTCCGCGAGTCGTTCGCGGGCTCGTTCCAGGGCATCGGCATCTACTACGAGTTCGTGCCCGGCACGGCCGGCCGCGACTCGCTCGTGGTGCTGATGCCCATCGCCGGCGGGCCGTCCGACGAGGCCGGCATCATGGCCGGCGACCGCATCGTCCAGATCGGCGACACGACGGCCGTCGGGCTCAAAACGGAGGACGTGCAGCGCTTCCTCAAGGGGCCGCGCGGGACGACGGTCCAGCTCGTCGTGAAGCGGCCGGGCTACCCCGAGGCGCTGCCGTTCACGATCACCCGCGACGAGATCCCGCTCAACACGGTCATCGCGACCTACATGATCGACGACGAGACGGGCTACATCCGCCTCCAGCGCTTCGCACGGACGAGCGCGCAGGAGGTCCGCGACGCCATCGACGCGCTCCGCGCCGAGGGCATGCAGCGCCTCGTGTTCGACCTCCGCGACGACGGCGGCGGCCTCCTGGACCAGGCCTACGAGATCGCCGACGAGTTCCTGCCCGAGGGCGACATGATCGTCTACACGGACTCGCGCCACCCGAACAACCGCCGCCAGTACCGCGCCACGGCCGGCGGCCACTTCGAGACGGAGCCCGTGATGGTGCTCGTCAACGAGAACTCGGCCTCGGCCAGCGAGATCGTCTCGGGCGCCTTGCAGGACCACGACCGCGCCTTCCTCGTCGGCCGCCGCACGTTCGGCAAGGGCCTCGTCCAGCAGCAGTTCCCGCTCTCCGACGGCTCGGTCCTCCAGATGACGGTCTCGCGCTACTTCACGCCGTCGGGGCGCCTCATCCAGACGCCGTACACGCTCGGCGCCGGCGAGGAGGCCTACTTCGAGACCAAGCGCGCGCTCCGCGCGGCCGTCGAGGACGTCGTGGCGCCGGACGGCGGCCTCGTCGACTCGGGCCGCCTCCGCGGCGACGTCCCGGACTCGCTCGTCTTCAAGACGGACGGCGGGCGGACGGTCTACGGCGGCGGCGGCGTCCTGCCGGACTTCATCGTCGAGCTCGACTCGGTGTCGGCTGCCGAGCGGACCGTCATCGGCAAGAACCTCGACAACGAGTTCGCGCGCGTCCACATCGAGCAGCTCGGCGAGCGCTTCCGCCGCGAGTGGGCCGGCCGCGAGAAGGAGTTCGTCCGCAACTACCGCATCGACGACGCCACCTTCAACGCCTTCCTCGACTACGCCAACGGCCACGGCGCCCGCGTCGTGACCGTGCGCCCGGCGGCCGGGACGGACACGACGGCCGCCGTCAACATCCTCGTCCGCAGCGAGGCGGAGGCTGCTCGCACCACCATCGCCACGCGCATCAAGGCCTTCATGGCCCGCCGCCTCTTCGACTCCGACTCGTTCTTCCCGGTCGTCGGCCAGATCGACCCGGTGATCCAGGCCGCGATGCGGCAGTGGGGCACGGCCACGACGGCACTCGCGCAGGCCAACCGGTAGGAGGGAATGGGATAGTGGCGAATGGGGACTGGCAGAGCATCTCTTGCCAGTCCCCATTTCCCATTTCCCAGTCCCCTTTTCGGGCTCTTCACCGGCCCCGCCGC
>JBBSQZ010000206.1:0-5945 GCA_038243565.1 Rhodothermales bacterium
CCGACGGCGAGCGCGAGGAGTGCAGCGTAGCGGAGGAGGCGGCCAGCGCGGCCGGGGCACGGGCCCGTCCGCGGCGTCTGGGTCGTTCTAGTGCTCATCCGCTGTCACCGGAAAGCCCGTCCAGGAAGGCCTGGCCGAAGCGGTGGATGTCGCCCGCGCCCATCGTGACGACGATGTCGCCCGGCTGTGCCAGCGTCATGAGCTCGGCCGGCAGCTCCGTCTTGTCCTGGACGTAGTGGACGTCGCGGTGGCCCGCGGCGCGCGCGAGGTCTGCGATCATCTCGCCCGTCACGCCCTCGATCGGCTCCTCGCGGGCCGGGTAAACGTCCGTGAGCACGAGCACGTCGGCGTCGTAGAAGGCGCGGGCGAACTCGTCGGCGAGGTCCTGGGTGCGGGAGTAGAGGTGCGGCTGGAAGACGGCGACGATGCGGCGCTCGGGCCAGCCGCGGGCGGCCGCCTGGAGCGTCGCCTCGACCTCGGTCGGGTGGTGCGCGTAGTCGTCCACGACGAGGACGGTCGCGCTGCCGGCCGGCGCCTCGGGCAGCCGCGCCTCGCCCTTGATCTGGAAGCGCCGGTCGACGCCCGAGTACTGCGCCAGTCCGCGCACGATGGTCGCGAACGGCACCTCGAGCTCGAGGCCCACGGCGACGGCCGCGAGCGCGTTGCGGACGTTGTGGAGGCCGGGCGCGTGCAGCGTGATCCCGCCGAGGCGCTCGGACCCCTGGTAGACGTCGAAGCGCGTCGTCGCGGCGACCTGCTCGACGTTCTCGGCGCGGAGCATCGCCTGCCGGCTCGTGCCGTAGGTGACGACGCGGCGCTCGACGCGCGGCAGGATGTCGCGGACCTGCGCGTCGTCGAGGCACAGGATCGCGGCGCCGAAGAAGGGGACCGAGTTGGCGAACTGCACGAACGCGTCCTTGATGTCGTCGAGGTCGCGGTAGATGTCGAGGTGGTCGGCCTCGATGTTGGTGACGACGGCGTGGATCGGCGTCAGCCGCAGGAAGGTCCGGTCGTACTCGTCGGCCTCGACCACGATGACCTCACCGTGGCCCGCGACGGCGTTGCTCCCGAACACGGCGACCTTGCCGCCGACGATGATCGTCGGGTCCAGATCCGCGGCCTGCAGGACGAGCCCGACGAGCGTCGTGGTCGTCGTCTTGCCGTGCGTGCCGGCCACGCCGACGCCGCGCTTGGCGCGCATGAGCTCGCCGAGCATCTCGGCGCGCTTGATGATCGGGATGCGGCGGCGCAGCGCCTCGGCCGTCTCGGGGTTGTCCTCGGGCTTCTTGACGGCCGACGAGTACACGACGACGTCGGCGTCCTGGACGTTCTCGGCGGCGTGGCCCTCGCGGATGGTCGCGCCGAGCTCCTCGAGGTGCGCGGTGACGTCGCTCTTCCGCAGGTCCGAGCCTGACACGCGGAAGCCGCGGCGCAGCAGCACCTCGGCGATGGACGACATGCCGATGCCGCCGATGCCGACCATGTGGATGGTCCGCACGCGCCCCATCTGGTCGCCTCGGGAGGGGGCGGCGGGGGCGGAGGCGAGCAGGCGCGTGGGCGTCGTCATCGGGGGGTCAGCGGGAGGCGAGGGCGAGGACGGTGGCGGCGATGTCGCGCGCGGCGTCGGGCCGGGCGACGGCGGCGCAGGCCGACCGCATCGCGGCGAGGCGGTCGGCGTCGCGGAGCAGCGTGGCGACGGTTTCGGCGAACGACGCGGCGAGGCGCGGCTCGGGAAGGAGGACGGCCGCGCCGGCGTCGGCGAGCGCCGCGGCGTTCTGCGTCTGGTGGTCTGCCGTGACGTTGGGCGACGGGACGAGCACGCTCGGCGTCGTCGTCGCGGCCAACTCGGAGCACGTCAGCGCGCCGGAGCGGGCCACGGCGAGGTCGGCCGCGGCGTAGGCGAGGTCCATCCGGTCGAGGTACGGCACGAGGCGCAGGCGCTCGTTCGGCGTCACCGAGGCGCTGAGCGCCTCGTGGTAGCGCGTCCCGGCGGCCCAGATCACGACGGTGTTGGGGTCGGCGAGGAGCGCCGCGGCGTTGTCGCGGACGGCCGCGTTGAGCGGCGCCGCGCCGAGCGATCCGCCGGTGACGAGAAGGACGCGCGCGTCGGCCGGGATGCCCAGCTTCGCCCGCGCCGCCTGTCGGGACGCCGCCGTCGCGCTCGCCACGACGAGATCGGCGCGCACCGGGTTGCCGGCCACGACGCCGCGCGGCAGGTCGCGGAGCGTCGCCTCAAAGCCGACGAAGACGGCCGCGGCGCGCACCGCGAGGAGCTTGTTGGTCGCCCCGGCGACGGCGTTCTGCTCCTGGATCACGAGCGGCCGGCGCCGAAGCACGGCTGCGGCGCCGACCGGCCCCGAGACGTAGCCGCCGGTCCCCACGACGACGTCGGCGTCGAACGAGCCGACGAGGCGCCACGCGTCGCGCAGGCCGGCGGCGAGCTTGGGCGGGACCGTCGCGTTGCGGCGGAGCGCTGCCACCGAGGTGCCTCGCTGGAAGCCCGAGACGGTGATGGCGTGGATCGGGTAGCCGGCCTTCGGAACGGCCGTCCATTCCATCCGGTCCCGCGTGCCCGCAAACGCGATCGCGACGCCCGGCCGAGCCGCCCGCACAGCGTCCGCGATCGCGATCGCCGGGTAGACGTGCCCGCCCGTCCCGCCGCACGCGAAGAGCACGCGCGGCGTCCCGTCGAGGGGAGCAGGATGGGCGGAGGCGATCACGGAAATGCGGTTTAAGGTTTAACGTTTAAGGTTATCGAGGTCCCGTAGGGCACGGCTCGCCGTGCCCCTCTCTCACGATGGCGATTCCGCCGGGTTGGAATGGCGCGACACGTTGAGCAGGATGCCGACCATCGCGCCGGTCGCGAGCAGCGACGTCCCGCCGTACGAGACGAACGGCATCGGCAGCCCCGTCACCGGGAAGAGGCCCACCGCGACGCCCGCGTTGATGAACCCGTACAAAGCGACAGACGCCGTCAGCCCGGTCGCCAGAAAGAGCCCCAACGGGTCCGGCGCGCCCTTGGCGACGCGCAGGAAACCGCGCCCCAGGATCCACACGAACACGAGCAGCAACAGGATGGCTCCCACCATGCCGTATTCCTCGGCGATGATGGCGAAGATGAAGTCGTTGTAGGGCGCCGGCAGGAAGTCCCGCTGGAGCGACTTGCCCGGGCCGACGCCCGTCACGCCGCCCATGGCGAACGCGATCTTGGCCTGGTCCGCCTGGTAGCCCTCGGCCGTGGCGTCGAAGACGCCGTCGCCGGTGTTGTTCGAGAACATCTCGATGCCGAGGAACGACTCGACGCGGCTCGCGCGCGCCGGACTCGTCATCAGGAAGCCGACGGCGAGGACGAGGCCGGCCAGCCCGACGATCGCGATGTGCGCCACGCGGACGCGCCCGACGAACAGCATCGCGCCCATCGTGAGCGCGAGCACGGCCGCCGTCGAGAGGTTCTCCATGCCGATGAGCAGAACCGTCGGGGCGATCCAGACGAGGAGCGGGACGAAGCCGCGCGACCAGTCCTCGATGTACGCCTGCTTGCGCGCGAGCAGCACGGCGACGTGCAGGATGAGCGCCACGCGGGCGAAATCGCTCGGCTGGAAGCTGATGCCGCCGACCTCGAGCCACCGCTGCGCGCCGTTCGTCACCGCCCCCAGGAGCTGGACCGCCACGAGCAGCCCGAGCCCGACCACGAGGGCCGGCTTGGACCACCGCGCGAGGCGCCGGTAGTCCACGACCGACAGCAGGCCGGCCACGCCGAGCCCCATCCCGATGCGAAACAGGTGCCGCACGAGGAAGCTCGCCGCATCGCCGCCGGACTTCGTCTCGGCGAGGAACGACACGGCGCTGTACACGGCCACCACGCCCGCGGCCGACAGGGCCAGCACGGCCCACACGACGGCGCGGTCGGTCTGGGGACGGGGAAGGGCGGCGGTGGAAGACATCGGAAAAGGCGGTTTAAGGTTTGAGGTTTAATGTTTGGGACGAGACCCTTAAACGTTAAACCTTAAACCAGAATTTTAGGCGAGCGCGTTGACGAGGCGCTTGAAGGTGTCGCCGCGGTCCTCGTAGTTGTCGAACATGTCGAACGAGGCGCAGGCGGGGCTCAGCAGGACGGTGTCGCCGGGCTCGGCCATGAGGCGCGCGAACTGGATCGCCTCCTCCATCGACGACGCCCGCGCGACGGCCGGCGCGTGCGGACCGAGCTCGCGCTCGACCGTCTCCGCCGATTCGCCGATCGCGACGACGCCGCCGACCTTGGCCTCGACGAGCGGTTGCAGCGGGCCGTAGTCGTTGCCCTTGTCCTTGCCGCCCGCGATGAGGACGACGCGCCCGCCGCCCCCGCCGCCTGGCCTCGGCCCGGCGAACGACTCGAGCGCGTACCAGACCGCGTTCACGTTCGTCGCCTTGGAGTCGTTGACGTAGGCGACGCCGTTCAGCGTGCGGACCTTCTCGAGGCGGTGCGGGACGCCCTCGAAGCTGGTCAGGCTCTCGCGCACGATGTCGCTCCGGATCTCCATCGCGCGGGCCACGATGGCGGCCGCGAGCGAGTCGTAGAGGTTGTGGCGCCCCGGGAGGGCGAGGTCGGCGGTCGGCATGAGGATCACGTTGGGGGGGGACGTGGGGGACGGGTCGGGGAGAGCGAGCACGATGTGCTCGGCGCCGTCGGCGTCGAGGCGGACGAAGGCGCCCTGGGGCAGCTCCGCCTCGATGGAGAACGGCGCGGCGACGACGCCGGGGTGCGCCGCGAGGTGCGCCTCGGCGGCCGCGCGCACGAACGCGTCGTCGTGGTTGTAGACGAGCCAGTCGCCCGCGCCGGCATTCTCGAAGACGCGGACCTTCGAGGCGGCGTACTGCTCGAGCGAGTGGTCGTAGCGGTCGAGGTGGTCCGGCGTGACGTTCAGCAGGACCGAGACGCGCGGGCGGAAGGCCGCGACGTGGTCCAACTGGAAGCTGGACACCTCGAGGATGGCTGCGGCGTCTGCGTCCACCGTGTCGGCGTAGTCCGCGAAGGCGTAGCCGATGTTGCCGGCGACGACGTGCGGGCGCCCGGCCGTCGCGAAGAGGTGCCCGACGAGGCTCGTCGTCGTCGTCTTGCCGTTGGAGCCCGTGATGGCGACGATCGGGCCGGCGCAGAACCACGACGCGACCTCGATCTCGGAGTAGACCGGCAGGCGCTGCCGCAGGGCGGACTGCACGATCGGCGCCGCCGTCGGGACGCCCGGGCTGACCACGAGCCAGTCGGCGTCGAGCGCGCGGCGCGTGTGGCCGCCGGCCTCGAACGGGACGCCCGCCGTGGCGAGGGCCTCGGCGGCGCCGGCCGGCACCGCGCCGGAGTCGGTCAGGAAGACCGTCGCGCCGTGGCGCGCGAGCAGCCGCGCCGCGGCGAGCCCCGAGCGCGCCGCACCGACGACCGTCACGCGCGCGCCCGAGACGCCCGTGCGGAGCGCGTCGGGCGCCTCGGCGTCCGAGCGCGCGTCGTCCCGTAGGGACACGGGGTGCCGTGTCCGGGCCTCCACCGAGGCGTCGAGCAGGGTGCGGTCGTCCGTCATCGGATGCGGAGGAGGAACAGCGTCAGGATCACGAGCAGCGCCGAGACGATCCAGAAGCGGATCACGATCTTGGACTCGTGGACGCCCAGCGCCTCGTAGTGGTGGTGCAGCGGCGCCATCCGGAAGACGCGCTGGCCCGTCCCGGTCTTGGCGCGGGAGTACTTGAAGTAGCCCGTCTGGACGATCACCGAGAGCGTCTCGGCGAAGAACACGGCGCAGAGGACGGGCAGGTAGAGCTCCTTCTTGATCAGGATCGCGAGCGTCCCGACCGCAGCTCCCAAGGCCAGGCTGCCCGTGTCGCCCATGAAGACCTGCGCCGGGTGGCCGTTGTACCACAGGAAGCCGAAGCAGGCGGCTGCCACAGCTGCGGCGAAGACCGTCAGCTCGCCCGTC
>JBBSQZ010000207.1:0-5943 GCA_038243565.1 Rhodothermales bacterium
GGGCCGGCGCGCAGCCGGCGAGGAGAGCCGCACAGACGAGGGCGAGGCGAGCGGGCATCGGTCCGGAGGCGCGTGATGCCCGAAGATCGCCTACATCGCCGTCTGGATCGGGACCGGGACGCGGACGCGGTCCCAGCCGAGCACGAGCGTCGCGCCATCGCCGGTGACCAGGTCGAACGAGACCGTGAACAGCTCCTGCGCGTGCGGGGCATCCTCGGGCGTGACCGTCACGCGGAGCGCGTCCTGCGCGGGGTCGTAGCGGAAGGCGCCCCACTGCTCGGCCGTCCGGTTGAAGATGACCGTCCACGCCGTCGCGCCGGGGATGGCGAAGACGGCGTAGGTGCCCGCCTCGAGCGGCTGCCCCGCGATGCGGACCGGCGCGGAGACGGTGATCGTCGTCGCCTCGTTGGCGCCAAGGCGCCAGACCTCGCCGTAGGGCACGAGGCTGGTCGAGTCCGGCCCGAAGACCGCGCGCCCGCGGACGGCCGGACGGCCGTAGGTCACGAGCACGTCCGTCGTGCCGACCGTCTGCCCGACGACGGCGTTGGGGCTCGGCCGCACGGCGTCGTGCGCGCGCGTCTGGGCCGACGCCGCCGTGGCGAGGAGGAGGGAGAAGAGCGAAAGCAGTCCGAGACGGAGCATAGAGGTAGAAGAGTTTGAAGTTTGGAGTTCGAAGACGGCGAGATGGCACGTGTGCGCCATCCGGTGGAGGCCTGCGCGCTGAACGCGGCGCGCTCGGCGAGCACGCCCTACCGGCCCGGTGCCCAGGGTAGGGACGGCTCTCCGAGCCGTCCGAGCGAGGCGCCTCGACCGTGCTCCACCGCACCGCGCACAGCTACCTCAAACTCCAACCTTCTGGAAGAGCGGTCGGTCAACGTGAGGCGCTCGGGGCGGCAGAGCGCCGCACCCGAGCGCTCAGCTTACCACAGCCGGATGCGGTTCTCCGGGGCGACGTACATCGGGTCGCCGGGCTGGACGTCGAAGGCCGCGTAGAACGCGTCGAGGTGGCCGACGGGGCCGTTGGCGCGGTACTCGCCCGGCGAGTGCGGGTCCGTCTGGAGCTGCTGCCGGAGGGCGGCCTCGCGGGCCATCGAGCGCCAGGCGCCGGCCCAGCCGAGGAAGAAGCGCTGGTCGCCGGTGAAGCCGTCGAGGACCGGCGCCTGCTCGTTCGCCGAGACCGTGCCGTCGTGGTTTTTGTCGAGCGAGCGCTGGTAGGCGCGGTAGGCCATCGTGAGGCCCGAGAGGTCCGCGATGTTCTCGCCGAGCGTGAGGCGGCCGTTGACGTTGGCGTCCGGGTAGGGCGCGTAGGCGTCATACTGCGCCGCGAGGCGGTCCGTCTTCTCGGTGAAGGCGGTGCGGTCGGCGTCGGTCCAC
This sequence comes from Rhodothermales bacterium, assembly GCA_038243565.1. GTDB lineage: Bacteria > Bacteroidota > Rhodothermia > Rhodothermales > Rubricoccaceae > DASVSE01. Next base: position 1,375 of record JBBSQZ010000207.1, read on the forward strand.
CAGTTGGCGAGGTTGCCCTGCGGGTCGTACTGGCTGCCCTGGTCGTCGAAGCCGTGCGAGAACTCGTGGCCGATGACGGCGCCGATGCCGCCGTAGTTGACGGCGTCGTCCGCGTCGACGTCGAAGAACGGCGGCTGGAGGATGGCGGCCGGGAAGACGATCTCGTTGAAGGCCGGGTTGTAGTACGCGTTGACCGTCTGCGGCGTCATGCCCCACTCCGTCCGGTCGGGGTCCGTGCCGAGCTTCGAGAGCATGTCGCGGTAGCGCCAGTCCGAAGCGTTGCGGATGTTGCCGACGAGGTCGTCCGGCGAGACGGCGAGGCCCTCATACTCTTCCCACGTGCTCGGCGTGCCGATCTTGTAGGTGTACGTGTCGAGCTTGTCGAGGGCGCGCCGGCGCGTCTCGGGGCTCATCCACGCGAGGTCCGTGATGGACGCGCGGAAGGCGTCGCGGAGGTTGCCGATGAGCGCCTCCATGCGGTCCGCGGCAGCCTGCGGGTAGTGCCGGGCGACGTAGACGCGGCCGACGGACTCGCCGAAGGTGCCGGCCGTCGCCGAGACGCCCTTCTTCCAGCGCGGGCGGTCCTGCGTCTGCCCGCGCAGCTGGCGGCCGTAGAAGTCGAACGACGCGTCGGCGTAGCGGCTCGGCAGCACGCCGGCGGCCGAGGCGAGCGTGCGGACGCGCGCGTAGTCGGTCCACGTCTCGAGCGGCACGTTCGCCATCAGGCTGTCGAGGCTCGCGAGGAACGGCGGCTGCGCCACGACGACCGAGTCGACCTGGCTCTCGACGCCCATCACGTCGAGCAGCGTGCCGACGTAGAGGTTCGGGTAGGCCGCCTCGAGGTCCTTGGTGGCCATCATGTTGTAGGTCGCCTCGGGGTCGCGGTTCTGGACACGCGTCCACTGCGCCTCGGCGATCTGCGTCTCGAGGGCCATCACGCGCGCGGCGCGGCCTGCGGCGTCGTCCGTCATCGGGACGCCGTCGGCGTGGGCCATCTCGAGCAGCTGCGTGAGGAAGGCGAGGTAGCCGGCGCGGGCGTCGGCGAAGCGGTCCTCGAGGTAGTAGCTGCGGTCCGGCAGGCCCGTCCCGGACTGGCTGATGTTGAAGACGTAGCGGCTCGAGTTCTTGTCGTCCACGCCGACGTAGGCGCCGACGGGGCTCGGGCCGAAGCTGCGGCCGTTCTGGGCGAAGTAGCGCGCGAGCGTCTCCGGCGAGGTCACCTCGAGGATGCGGTCGAGGTCCGGCTGCAGCGGCGCGATGCCCATCCGCTCGACGCGCGCCGAGTCCATGTAGGCCGTGTAGAAGTCGCCGACGCGCTGCGCGTCGCGGTCCTGGACGCGCCCTGCGGCGGCGTCCTCGATGATCGCGCGGACGTCGCGCTCGGCGGCGTCGCCGAGGATGTCGAAGGAGCCGAAGCGGGACTTATCGCTCGGGATCTGGGTCGTGGCGAGCCAGCCGCCGTTGGCGTAGCGGAAGAAGTCGTCCTGCGGACGGACGCTGGTGTCCAGGTTGGCGCGGTCGATGCCGGAGCGCATCGGCTGCTGGGCCTGCGCCGCCGGCGCCATGGCGGCCGGGGCGACGAGAAAGGCGGCGAGGGCCGCAAACGCGGGAGCGCGCATAAATCGGAAGGGAAAAAGGGTCGGAGACGGTCGAGGCATGTGCTAAAAAGGTACCACGCCGTCTGGCCCGAACGGAGCGGCGGCGCGCCAAAGTGCCCGGCGCGCGGAACGCAGAGCGGCGGCGACGCGGAAGGCGGCGGCGCGGAAGGCGGCGACGCAGAGGACAGGCGTCAGAGCGCGACCGTGACGGTCCAGCACTGGCCTCTCTACTTTGTCATCCCGGCCCCGAGCCGGGATCTCCTGAGTGGTGGTCCGTGCATCGACGCGCTCGTCGTGCAACGCCAAACATCGAGGAGATCCCGGATCACGTGGGCTGCGCCGTCCTTCGGATCGGGATGACCTATTTCCATTATATCGGTGGACGTGACGAACGGCGCATAGTAGAAATATTTCCAGACACACCTTTCAACCCCTCAACCCCATGGACCCCGGACTTCACGTCAAGCAGGCGATCAACCACCTCAACAAGGTCATCCGCTACGCCCCGTTCGTCGCCGAGGACGGGCCCGACGGGCCGACCGCCCACGTCGCGCTCACCCCCGAGGACTGGGGCGTCGTCGTGGACGCGCTGTTCCACATGGACACGCCCCGCGAGGTCTTCCCCGCCGAGATCGCGGACTTCAGCTTCGCCGACGGCGGCCGCGCCGTCCTGCTCACGCTCACCGACGGGACCGCCGTCACCATCGATGCCGGCTGACGCGGCGCTCCGCCACCGCGTCAGCGGCGAGGCGCGGCTGGACCGGACGGTGGGGATGTACGCGTGGCACGGTCGGCACCGCCTCGCGCACCGGTGCCTCGTGGCGGGGCGTTAGGGAATCACCCGTTGGGAAGTCCCAGGCAGCTACGTTTCTTATGGAAGCGGCCGCGGCGGCCGATAGCCTAGCCGCTTGCCGCTCACCGTTTGCCTGTGCGCCCGTTGCTCCTCCTCGCGCTCCTGATGTCCGCCGCCCTCGCGGGCGGCGCGTCGGCGCAGACGCCCCTCATGCTGGACCCGGCGCAGCGGGCCGACCGGCTCGTCGAGCACGCCGGCGTGATCGACGGATGGCCGGAGCGCCTCGATGGCGCCGCCTTCCGCCCCGTCGCCTCGCTCGATCCCAACGCGCTGCCGCCGGCGTTCTGGCTCCGCGTCCCGCTCCGCTCGGCGGCGCCACGCGCGGCGCAGTGGGTCGTGCCGCTGTCGTTCGACGACGTCTCGGCCGTCCTCGTCCACGCCGACGGCCGGCGAGACCTCATGCGCACCGGCGCGCGCGTGCCCCGCGCCGAGTGGACGAACCACGTGGGGCGGCCGACAGGCATCCGCTTCCGCGTGGACGCCGGCGAAACGGCCGTGCTCTACCTGCGCGTCCGCCACCGCGCCGGCGGCTACGCCGACATCGTGGACCCGCGGCCGGTCGAGGCCGAGGCGTTCATCGAGGCGCGCCGCGGCGGCGACGTCTGGAGCGCGATGGGCCTGGGCATCTTCGTCGCGCTGGCCGTCTACAACCTGTTCCTCTTCGGCACCTTCCGCGACCGGAGCTACCTCTACTACGTCGGCTTCCTCGCCGGGTCGGTCCTGTACTGGAGCGTGACGTGGGGCTTCCTCGCCGAGTTCGTGCTGCCGGCACACCTCGTGCTGCCGCCCGAGACGCAGCTGTTCGCGCTCGCCGGCGCCGCGATGTCCTACCTCCAGTTCGTCCGCCACTTCCTCCGGACGCGCCGGCACGCGCCGCGCATGGACGTGGCGCTGCGTGGCGTCATCGCGTTCTGGGCGGCGTCGATCGTCGTCTCGCTGGCCGTGTCGTGGCCCGCCGGGCAGCAGGTGGCGGCCGCGGCGGCGCTCGCGCTGCTCGGGACGTCGCTCGCCGCGGGCGTCGTGGCGTGGCGCGCCGGCTTCCGGCCGGCCCTCGCGTATCTCGCCGCGGCGAGCCCGTTCCTCGTCATCGGGGCCACGTTCGCCATCCTCTTCGCGCTGAACCCGGCCAACGGCGACGCCGCGCTGCCGTGGTTCCAGACGGCCGTCGCCGCCGAATCGCTCGGGCTTGCGCTCGCGCTCGTCGTCCGCATCCGCGTGCTCCGCACCGAGCGGGAGGGCGCCCTCGCCGCCCGCGAGGCCGCCGAGCGCGCCGGCGCCGCGCTGAAGGAGGCCAGCGACATGAAGACGCACCTGCTCGGCATCACCGCCCACGACCTCCGCAGCCCGCTCACGACCATCGCCGGCGCCGCCGAGATGATCGAGCACGAGACGCCGGGCCGCCCGGACCTCCACGATCTCTCGGACCTCATCCGCCGCGGCGCCGGCCGCATGCTCGCCCTCATCGACGACCTCCTGGTGACGGCTGCGATCGACGGCGGCCAGGTGACGCTCCACCGCGCCCGCACCGACGTCTCGGCCATCGCCCACGAGGTCGTGCTCGCCTACAGCCAGCCCGCGGCCGACAAGGGCCAGACGCTCGTGCTGCACCCCTGCGACGACGCGGTCGAGGCCAACATCGACGCGGAGCGCATCTTCGCTGTCCTGGACAACCTCGTCTCGAACGCCGTCAAGTACACGCCGCTCGGCGGGCGCATCGACGTGACGTGCAGCACGACGGCGGGCGAGGTCCGGGTCGCCGTGAAGGACTCGGGGCCGGGCCTCGGGGCGGACGACCTCGCGGGCCTCTTCCAGCGCTTCCGCCGCCTCTCGGCCACGCCGACCGGCGGCGAGACCTCGACGGGCCTCGGGCTCGCGATCGCGCACGAGTTCGCCACGCTCCACGGCGGCCGCATCGAGGCGGCGAGCACGCCGGGCGAGGGCACCACGTTCACGCTCGTGCTGCCGGCCGAGGTCTCGGAGTGCGCCGCCGTCGCCTAGGCCGTGTGGACAATCATCGTAGCGAGATCAGCACAGAGGCCAGAAACACCATGCTAAGGTAGTTCTGGCCCAGTTTCTCGTACCGCGTTGCTACCCGACGGTACTGCTTCAGACGGTTGA
>JBBSQZ010000208.1:0-5900 GCA_038243565.1 Rhodothermales bacterium
GCCGGAATGACGCGGCGGACGAGGCGCGGCAGCGTCGTGCCCTGCACCAGAATCGAGAACAGCACCACGGCGTACGTCGCCGCGAGCAGCGTCTCGCGCTCGGGGCCCGGCGGCAGCGACAGCGCGAGCGCCACCGAGATGCCGCCGCGCAGGCCGCCCCACACGAGCACCTTCGCCGCGCCCGGCTCGCGCCCCGCAGCGAACGGCTCGAGAACGGCCAGCGGCCCGTACACCGACACCGTCCGGGCGAACAGCACGATCGGAATCGAGAGCGCCGCGAGGACGACGAGCGGCGGGTTCAGCGTCACCACGAGCACCTCGAGGCCGATGAGCAGGAACAGGACGGCGTTCATGACCTCGTCGATGAGCTCCCAGAACGTGTCGAGGTGCTGCCGCGTCGTGGCGGTCATCGCGTGGGCGCGGCCCTGGTTGCCGATCATCAGGCCGGCGACGACGATCGCGAGCGGCGCCGAGACGTGGAGGGCGAGGCCGAGCGCGTAGCCGCCCGTCACGAGCGCGAGCGTGAGCAGGACCTCGACCGAGTAGTCGTCCACGCGGCGCAGCAGGCGGTAGCAGATCCAGCCGATGACGAAGCCGAAGACGACGCCGCCGACGGCCTCCTGCACGAAGAGTGCAGCGCTGTGAGAGACGGTCACCGGCTCGGTGCCCGTCGCGAGCTCGAGGATGAGCAGGAAGACCACGACCCCGATGCCGTCGTTGAAGAGGCTCTCGCCCGTGATCTTGACCCGCAGCGCGTCCGGCACGCCGAGCGTCTTCAGCAGCGAGAGGACGGCGATCGGGTCTGTGGGCGAGATGAGGGCGCCGAAGAGGAGGCACGTCACGAACGGCAGCCCGATGCCGAGCGCGCCGGCCGCCCAGAAGAACAGCGCGCCCACGACGACCGTCGACATCACGACGCCGACGGTCGAGAGGACGCCGATGACGAGGCCCTCGCGGCGCAGCGCCTGGAGGTCCACGTGGAGTGCACCGGCGAAGAGCAGGAACGACAGGATGCCCTCGAGGACCGTCGCCTCGAAGTCGACCGCGGCGAGGAGCGTGCGCGCCGGCCCCTCGAGGTTGACGACCCCCGCCTCGTGCAGCGCCACGACGATGGCCGACGTGGCGAGCGCGAGCGTCATGATGCCCACCGTGGTCGGCAGCTTCAGCAGGCGGTAGTTGACGTACGCGAAGAGGGCCGCGAGCGTGAGCAGGACGGCGACGATCGTGAACGGGGTCATCGGGGCGCGGCGGTGTCTCGCAGGATACGCGGCCGGCTCCGCGGCGGCGCAACCGCGCGGCACGCGCACCGTTCGTCCTCTCTCCTGCCCGCCCCGTCATGCCCGTCGCCATCGACCTCGTCCGCATCGTCGTGACCGTCCTGCCCGTCGCGGGCGTGCTCGTCCTGCTCGCAGGCGTGGCCGTGCTCGCGCTGGCGCTGCGGCGCCGCGGCCGAAGCCGGACCCTCTTCGCCGCGATGGGCGGCGCGACGCTGCTGCTCGCGGGCCTGCTGCTGCTCGGGATGGCGTGGCTGACGTCCGGCCTGCGGCAGAGCTACACCGCGGCGGGCAGCGCCCTCCCGCCGCTGGCCTACACCGTCGTCGCGGGTCCGGCCGACGCGGGTGCGGCGCGGCTGTCCGACCTTGTCGGCTCGGTCGTGCTCGTCAACGCGTGGGCGACGTGGTGCGGGCCGTGCATCCAGGAGATGCCGGCGCTGGCCGAGGTGCAGCGCGAGTTGGGGCCGCGCGGCCTGCGCATCGTCGCCGTGTCGGACGAGCCGGCGATGACGGTCGAGGCGTGGGCCGCCCACCGCGGCCTGCCCTTCCTCATCGCCCGCGTCGACCCGGCCGAGGCGCTCGGCGCGCCCTACGCCTCGATGTTTACGGCCCGCCCGACGACGCTCGTCGTGGACCGCGCGGGCGTCGTGCGGCGGATCCTCGTCGGGGCGCAGACGCGAGACGCGCTCCGCGCCGCCGTCGAGCCGCTGCTGTAACGGGGACATCGGCCATCGGTGAACGTCCTTCGGGAAATGCGGAGGACAGCGGGCAGAAGTCGCCCCAACGTCCCCAACTCTGTCCTCCCGGCCCCCGAGCCGGGATCTCCTGGACGATGGGACGTGCTCCAGAGGTAACGCGGTGCGCTGCCGAACATCGAGGAGATCCCGGATCAAGTGGGCTGCGCCGTCCTTCGGATCGGGATGACACGTTTTGATTATCGCGCCAAACGTGTCGGGCGACGTTCATTCGGAACTTCGCGAGGCAATCAGTACAAGCCTTCCGCCTTCCGCCTTCCGCCTTCCGCCTTCCGCCTTCCGCCTCGGCGGGATCCGGGCGACTGCACCGTATCTTCGGGGCTGCGCCCGAGAGGCGCCCTTCCCCGGATTTCCCCCCGACCCGGTGAGCACAGACACCCGCACGACCCGGACGGCGCCGCGCAAGCGGTCCGCCCCCCGCAAGCCCGGCGCCTCGTCGCGGAGCTCGGCGGCCGCCGAGACGGCCGTCACGATCCAGCGCAAGCAGGAGGTGCTCGGGATCGTGCTGATGGCGCTCGCGGTCCTGCTCGCGCTCGCCGTCGTGAGCCACTCCGGCGTCGACGACACGCGCCTCGACCGGATCGGCCGCGCGGCCGGCGGCGTGCGCCTCGACAACCTGCTCGGCGTCGTCGGGGCGATCGTGGCGCGGCTGCTCGTGACCGAGGGCGTCGGCTACCCGGTCCTGCTGCTGCTCGCGGCGCTGCTCGCGTGGGGCTACGTGCTGCTGCGCCAGAAGACGCCCGTCTTCCTGCCGCTGCTCACCGGCCTCGCGGTCATCGGGACGCTCTTCTCGGCCTGCTTCTTCGGCTGGTTCGGCCCCCACACCGCCACGGACCTCACGAGTTGGAGCGGCGGCATCGGCCTCGGCGTCGCCGGCTGGATGAGCGAGGTCCTCGGCTCGGTCGGCGCGTTCATCGTGCTCGCCGTCGGCCTCGTCGTGACGGTGCTGCTGGCCGTGGACCGCGACATCCAGACGTCGCTGGACCGCGTCGAGGGCGCGGTCGTCGGCGCGAAGACGGGCATGACGGACGGCTGGGCGGCCTTCCGAGCCGGCTCGGCCGAGCGCAAGCTGCTGCGGCAGGAGGCCCGGCAGGCGGCCTTCGCGCAGCGCGCCGCGAAGAGCGCAGAGCGCGACGCCGAGCGCGAGGCGGTGCTCAAAGAAGCCCGCAAGGCCGCCCGAGCCCGCGCCGAAGACGAGCGCACCGAGGCGAGCGCCTCGGGCGACGGCGCCGCGGCGCCCTCGGAGCCCGCCGTGACCATCGTGGACGACCCGGAGGACGACGACCTGCCCGTCCTCGTCGTGCCCTCGGGCGACGGCGCCCGCCCGCGCCTGCCCCGGCCCGTCGCGCCGGACGCCGAGACGGACGACCCGGACCTCGACCAGCTCGTCGAGGACGGCCGCGCGAGCCACACGCCCGAGGGGCCGGCCGTCAACGTCCACGTCGCGCAGCAGGAGGACGAGGTGGACCTCGACGCCGAGCCCGCGGCCGCGGCGCCCGTCGCCGATGTCGCCTACCAGTTCCCGTCGATCGAGCTCCTCGAGCAGGCCGAGTCCGACCAGCAGGTCGACATGGACGAGATCGAGGAGAACAAGCAGACGCTCCTCGACAAGCTCGAGACATACAACATCCAGATCACCGAGATCGACGCCGTCGTCGGGCCGACGGTGACGCGCTACGAGCTCACGCCGGCGCCGGGCATCAAGATCTCTCGCATCACGGCCCTCGAGGACGACCTCGCGATGGCGCTCGCCGCGCCCGGCATCCGCATCATCGCCCCGATCCCCGGCAAGAGCGCCATCGGCGTCGAGATCCCGAACCGCTCGCGCGAGATGGTCCGCCTCCGGCAGACCCTCTCGACGCCGACGTTCCGCGACGCCGCGCGCGGCGGCAAGATGGCGCTCCCGATCCCCATCGGAAAGACGATCGAGGGCGGCGTCTACGTCGAGGACCTCGCCAAGATGCCGCACCTGCTCGTGGCCGGCGCCACGGGCTCGGGCAAGTCGGTCGGCGTCAACGCGCTCATCGTGGGCCTGCTCTACGCCAAGAGCCCCCACGACCTCAAGTTCGTGATGATCGACCCGAAGAAGATCGAGCTCAACGGCTACGCGACGCTGCTGAACCACTTCTCGGCGATGCCGATCGACGCCGAGGACCCGATCATCACGGACTTCGCGCAGGCGGCGGCCGTGCTGCGCTCGTGCGAGCGCGAGATGGAGCTCCGCTACGACCTCCTCGCCGAGGCGGGCGTCCGCGGCATCACCGAGTACAACGCCAAGTTCCAGAAGGGCGCGCTCGCCTCGCTCGGCGGCAAGCACCGCCACCTGCCGTACCTCGTCGTGATCGTGGACGAGCTCGCGGACCTCATGATGACGAGCGCCAAGGAGGTCGAGGCGCCGATCGCGCGCCTCGCGCAGATGGCCCGCGCCGTCGGCATCCACCTCGTCCTCGCCACGCAGCGCCCGTCCGTGGACGTCATCACGGGCCTGATCAAGGCCAACTTCCCCAGCCGGATGGCCTACCAGACGTCGTCCAAGATCGACTCGCGCACGATCATCGACGGCGGCGGCGCGCACCAGCTCGTCGGCAACGGCGACCTGCTGCACATGAACGGATCCCGGCTCACGCGCCTCCAGGGCCCGTTCGTCTCGGTCGACGAGGTCGAGGCGGTGACGGCCTTCATCGGCGCGCAGGACGGGCCGGGGCCGTACCTGCTCCCGCCGATGGACCCGCACGAGGACGCGCCGGCCGGCGCCGCGGGCGACTCGTCCGAGGACCGCGACGATCTGTTCGCGGACGCGGCGCGCGTCATCGTCCGCTCCCAGCAGGGATCCGTCAGCCTGCTGCAGCGCAAGCTGTCGGTCGGCTACACGCGCGCGGCGCGCCTGGTGGACCAGCTCGAGGACGCGGGCATCGTCGGCCCGTTCGAGGGCTCCAAGGCGCGCGAGGTGCTCGTGACGAGCGAGTACCAGCTCGACGAGCTCCTCAACCCCGGCTCGGGCCTCGGCGAGGACCCCGACGCCGAGGACTGACGCGTGCACCGCGGTGGCGCGCTGCGGGCGGGCGGAGACGCGCCGGTGGTGCGTCGTGCAGGATCTCGCCAGACACCGACACGCTCGCGGCGTCCGCGAAGAGTCTGTCCATACACGGCCCGGTGACATGTGCAGGCCTGTGCTGGGGCTACCCTTCCGGCAGATCCGCACCCTGCATGATGCCTCGCTTCGCGCTCGTCGCCGTCCTCGTCCTCGCCGCCGCCTCGGCGAGCGCCCAGACGAACCCCGCCCCGTTCGACCTCTCGACCGGCGACTACACGTTCACCGCGTGGCCCGAGACGTCCGCGCCCGGCACCTATCCCGAAGCGATGCGCCTCGTTCGCGGCGGCGGGCAGGACCCGACGCTGACGACCGAGCCGACGGCCGACTACGTGCTCGCGTACAACCTCACGCGGGACACGCGCATCAACGGCCTCGGCGCCGACGGACTCGCGTTCGCCAACACCAGCACGGACGGCGACCTGGGCGCGGCGGTCCTCGCGCTGAATACGACGGGCCTCTTGAACGTCCGCGTGAGCTACACCTGTGGCACCGTCGCGGCGGGGACGCGGCCGTACGCGATCGCGCTCCAGTACCGCGTCGGCACGACGGGCGCGTTCCAGACGGTGCCCGGCTCGGCCGTGTACCAGGCCGCGGGTGCCGGCGACCGCCAGAACCTCGCGGCCGTGCTGCCGGCGACGGCCAACGGACAGGCCGTCGTGCAGGTGCGGTGGAAGTACTTCCAGGACGGAACGGGCGGCGGCGGGCGCCCGCGCCTGAGCCTCGACGACGTCACCGTCTCGACGTCCGATGCCGCGGCGTCTGGCACCGGCACGGCCA
>JBBSQZ010000209.1:0-5792 GCA_038243565.1 Rhodothermales bacterium
ACGCCCGTCGCCGCCAACGGCGGAAAGGTGACGGTCGAGATCCCGTACGCCTTCCTCGTCCCGGGCAACCGGACGCCGCGCATGGGCCGGATGGAGACGGCGGAGGGCACCGTCTACGCGATCGCGCAGTGGTACCCGCGCGTCGCGGTGTATGACGACGTCTCGGGCTGGAACACGATGCCGTACCTCGGCTCGGGCGAGTTCTACCTCGGCTACGGCGACTTCGAGTACGCCGTCACCGTCCCGGCGACGATGCAGGTCGTCGGAACGGGCGTGCTCCAGAACCCGGGCGACGTGTACACGGCCGAGCAGCGCGCACGCCTCGACCGCGCGCGGCGCTCCGAGACGACCGTCCGCATCGTCGAGCCGGCCGAGGTCGGCACGGCCGCGGCGACGCCGAGCCGGACGGGCACGAAGACCTGGACCTTCAAAGCCGACAACGTCCGCGACGCGTCCTGGGCCGCGAGCGACGCGTTCATCCTCGACGGCGCGAACGCCGCCATCCGGCAGGACGACGGCTCGACGAACGACGTGCTCATCCTGAGCGCGTACCCCGCCGAGGGCCTGTCCAGCAACCCCGCCGAGCCGGGCTGGGAGGAGGCCACGCACTTCGCCCGCGCGACCATCATGAACAACTCGCGCTGGTTCCCCTACCCGTACCCCGAGGCGGTGAGCGTCGCGACGCACGTCGGCGGGATGGAGTACCCGATGCTCCACTTCTCGTCCGTCACGAGCCGCCACACGGACCTCTTCAACGTCGTCGACCACGAGCTTGGCCACAACTGGTTTCCGATGATCGTCGGAAGTGACGAGCGGCGCTACGCGTGGATGGACGAGGGCTTCAACACGTTCATCAACACGTTCTCGCAGGTCGAGTTTTACGACGAGGGCACGGACACGAGCCTGCCGGGCTACGGCACCGGCAAGGACTCGCGCTACGTCACGCTCACGCGCGGCAACACGTTTGCGGACTACCAGGCGCGCATGGACGCCAACAACCGGCCCATCATGACCTACCCGGACCGCGTGCCGGGCCAGGCCAGCGGCTTCGTCCTCTACTTCAAGCCCGCCGCGGGCCTGCGCGCCCTCCGCGACGAGGTCCTCGGGCCGGACCGCTTCGACACGGCCTTCAAGACGTACATCCGCCGCTGGGCCTACAAGCACCCGCAGCCCGCCGACTTCTTCCGCACGATGGAGGACGTCTCGGGCGAGGACCTCGACTGGTTCTGGCGCGAGTGGCTCTACGGCACGGACTCCTTCGACGCCGGCCTCGCCGGCCTCTCGGTCATCGACGGGAAGGCCGTCGCCGCCGTCCAGAACAACGGCGTCCTCGTCTTCCCGGTCACGGTCGAGTTCACGTTCACCGACGGCTCGACGGAGCGCACGCAGATCCCCGTCGAGGCGTGGACCGGCGGCGACCAGGCCGCGGCGCGCGTCTCACTCAACGGCCGGACGGTCCGCGCGGCGCGCATCGACCCGGACGGCCTGCTGCCGGACACCGACCGCGCCAACGACGCGGCGACGCTGTAGAACCGCCGCAGAGCGTCGGCGGGGATGGGGCATGAGGGATGGGGCATGGGTGTGGGAGCCTGCACCATGCACTGGTTTTCCCCATGCCTCATGGCCCTTGCCCCATCCCCCTGCCGCTCGGCACGTCCCTTTCCGACACCGCTGCGCTCCCCGCGGCCTCCCCGATGACCCTCCGATCCCTCGCGGTGCTCGCCGCCCTCCTCGTCTCGGCCGCGGCCGCGGCGCAATCCCCCGCCGTCGGCGCGTGGACCGTCACCGTCAGCCCTCCGGGCTCGACCGAGGTGTTCGACCGCGGGCGCCTCGTCGTCCCGCAGACCGGCCAGACCGGCTCGTTCGGCCTCGTCGGCCAGGGCTTCACCGGCGACCTCACCGCCGCGACGCTCACCGGCTCCGGCAACGACTTCACGCTCGCCGCGACGCTCAACGTCGCCGGCCAGCAGCTGCCGATGACTGTCACCGGGACCGTCTCGGGCGACGCCTTCTCGGGGACGCTCCAGGCCGCCGGGCAGCCCGCGCTGCCCATCGCTGGCACGCGCGTCGACCCGAACGCGCCCGTCCTGACGGCACCTGCTCCGGACATGACCGCGCAGACGCCCAACGAGGCGATGTTCGCGACGCTGCCGCTGCCCACACCCACCGAGTTCCGAACGGCCGACGGCCGCCCCGGCCCGGCCTACTGGCAGAACCGGACGGACTACCGCATCCGCGCTGCCCTCGACTCGACGTCCAACACGATCACCGGCACCGTCACGCTGACGTACACCAACAACAGCCCCGAGGCGCTGCCGTACCTCTGGATGCAGCTGGACCAGAACCTGTTCGACCCGACCAGCCGCGGCCAGCGCGCCAACCCGAGCCCGCGCAACGCCGGCACGCCCGAGGCCGGCCAGGGCTACCGCCTCGGCACGGTCACCGTCGGCGGCACGGCCGTCACGCCGGTCGTCACGGACACGCGGATGCGCCTCGACCTGCCGACGCCCGTCGCCGCCAGCGGCGGCCGCGTCGAGGTCACGGTCCCGTACTCGTTCCTCATCCCGCAGGAAGGGTCGGACCGTATGGGGCGCCTCGCGACGCCGCGCGGCACCGTCTACTCGGTCGCGCAGTGGTTCCCGCGCGCCGCCGTCTACGACGACATCCACGGCTGGAACACGCTGCCGTACCTCGGCGCGGGCGAGTTCTTCCTCGACTACGGCGACTACGACGTCGAGCTGACCGTCCCGGCCACGATGACGGTCGTCGCGACGGGCGTGCTCCAGAACGAGTCCGACGTCTACACCCGCGAGCAGCGCACCCGCATCGCGCAGGCGCGGCGCTCGGACGAGCGCGTGACGATCATCGGCGCCGGCGAGGTCGGGCCGGGCGCGCACCCGTCGCGGACCGGCACCAAGACGTGGACGTTCAGGGCCGAGAACGTCCGCGACGTGGCGTGGGGCGCCTCGGCCGCCTTCATCGTCGACGGCGCCAACGCCGCCATCCGGCAGGACGACGGCTCGGTCAACAACGTGCTCATCCTGAGCGCGTACCCGCCGTCCGCGTTGGGCACGCCGGACAACCCCGGCTGGGAGGAGGCGACCCGCTTCGCCCGCGCGTCGATCATCAACAACAGCCGCTGGTACCCGTACCCGTACCCCGAGGCGGTCTCCGTCGCGTCCAACGCTGGCGGCATGGAGTACCCGATGCTCCACTTCTCGAGCGCGCGCAGCCGCGGCGAGGGCCTCCTCGAGGTCATCGACCACGAGCTCGGCCACAACTGGTTTCCGATGATCGTCGGCTCCGACGAGCGGCGCTACGCGTGGATGGACGAGGGCATCAACACGTTCATGAACGCCTTCTCGGTCACCACATTCTACACCGAGCAGGCGCCTGCCGGCTTCCCCGCCCCCGAGGACATCACCCAGACGCAGGCCGTCGGGTTCGTCCGGCCGGACGGCTACACGCAGCTCTACCGCCAGTTCGGGCGCTTCGACCAGACGCTGATGACGGCGCCGGACCAGCTCTCGTCGCGCGGCCTCCTCCTCGACGCGTACGTCAAGCCCGGCGCGGGCCTGACGGTCCTCCGCGACGCCGTCCTCGGCGAGGCGCGCTACGACGCCGCGTTCAAGGAGTACATCCGCCGCTGGGCCTACAAGCACCCGCAGCCCGCCGACTTCTTCCGCACGATGGAGGACGTCTCGGGCGAGGACCTCGACTGGTTCTGGCGCGGCTGGTTCATGACGACCGACACCTACGACGCCGCGATCACCGCCGTCTCGGCGGACGGCCCCGCGGCCACGGCGACGGTCACGAACAACGCGGGCCTCGTCTTCCCGACGACCGTCGCGTTCACGTTCTCGGACGGCTCGGTTGAGCGCGCCCGCATCCCGGTCGAGGCGTTCACGACGAGCGACACGGCCCGCGCCGCGGTCCCGCTCAACGGCCGCACCCTCGCCTCCGCGATGCTGGACCCGGACCACGTCCTGCCGGACACGGACCGCTCGAACGACTCGAAGACGATGTGAGGAAGGGCATGAGGGATGGGGCATAGGGCATGAGGGAAAGGCATTCCCCCCATGGCTCATGCCTCATCCCCCATCCCCCTTTCCCCCGGTGACACGACGTGCGCCCCGGCGGCGGCCGTAGGTTCCGAGCCCCCGGTTCAGGCTGCCCGTGTCGTCCACCGTCGTCGAAGCTCCGTCCATTCCCGGCCTCGCGCTGCGCGGCGGCTTCGCGCTGCGCGACGGCCAGTCCGCGTTCCTGAGCGCCTGGGCCGAGGCGCTGGAATCCGGCGAGCGGAACGCGCTCGGCGTCTTCGTCCCGGGCTACGGCAAGACGATCACGGCGCTGGCGAGCTTCCTCGTGGCCCGCGCGCTCGGCGTGGCGGACCGCCTCGTGGTCTTCGTCCCGCGCGGCAACCTCCGCGACCAGTACGCCGACGGCGAGGAGCTCGCGCGCGTCTTCCACAGCTTGGGCGTGGACCGCCCGGTGAGCTTCTGCGTCGCCGACTCGGACCGCGTCTTCCTCAAGAACCTCGGCGTCGAGGTCGTGATCACGACCTACCAGTACGCCTCGGGAGAGCGCGGCAATGACGCGCTCGTCGCCTTCTGCCGCCAGTCGAAGGCGCTGTTCGTGTTCGACGAGGTCCACCACCTCGCGACGGACGGGACGTGGGCGCGGGCCATCGAGCGCTTCCCGCACGCCGCCTCGGTCGCCCTCTCCGGGACGCCGCTCCGCTCGGACAACAAGACGCTCTTCGGCGTCCCGTTCACGACCGACGACGACGGCTTCCAGTACTACGAGGCGCTCCACGAGGTCGGCATGCGCCAGGCGCACGCCGAGGGCGGCATCCTCAAGCGCGTCGACGCGCACGTCGTGGACTACACGGTCCGGATGGTGCGGACGGACACGGGCGAGGAGGTCGACGTGTCTCTGTCCGAGCTGCGCGAGATGGCCGAGACGCCGCGCGACGTCGACACCTTCCTCGCCCGCAAGAAGCTCCGCTTCCACGACGTCTACCTCCAGACGCTGCTCGGGCCGGCCTTCGAGCGCTTCGCGCAGAAGCGCGGCGCCCTCGCCCGGACGTTCGCGCGGACCGGCCGCCTGATGGACCCCGCGGCCCGCAACCACCAGATGCTCGTCATCGCGATGAGCAACGTCCACGCCGCGGCGATCCTCCAGCACGTCAAGCGCCACTACCCGGACGTCCTCTCGGCGCGCATCGGGCAGGACGTGCCCGCGCAGGAGCGCCAGACGGCGCTCGACGCCTACCGCCGCGGCGAGATCGACGTGATGGTCCAGGTCGACATGATCGGCGAGGGCACGGACATCAAGCCGATCTCGGTCCTCGTCAAGGCGGACCTCGTGCGGGCGCTCGGCAAGACGATGCAGCAGGTCTTCCGCGGCATGCGCTTCGTCCCCGGCTGGCCCGAGGAGGCCAACCGCTGCGACCTCTACGCCGCCGACGACTCGGGCGTGGTCGACACGCTGCGGTGGATCGCGGCCGAGGAGCAGGCGGGCGTCAAGCGGACGTCCAAGCAGGGCGGCGAGGGCCTGCCGGCCCCGGCCGAGCGCGAGATCCACAACTCGGTCTGGGAGCTGAAATCCGTCACGCAGGGCGCGTCCCAGACGACGTCCATCGAGCAGATGCCGGGCTACAAGAGCGCCGCGCAGTTCCACGCCGCGCCGCCGGTCCCCGAGGCGCGCCCGCAGGCGTTGGACATCGCGAAGCGCGAGCGCGCCCTCCGCCGCGAGTGCGCCACGCTCGCCCGCGACCTCGCCTTCGCCCT
>JBBSQZ010000210.1:0-5746 GCA_038243565.1 Rhodothermales bacterium
GAGGCGTTCGTGCGCCGCCACAACCAGTACTCGACGTGGGAGGCGCGGCTGCGGCAGACGTACCTCGAGCGCGGGGCCTACGGGCAGGAGGCCGTCCCGGCACGCCTCTTCGGCGACACGCAGCAGCGCCGGCGCTTCCTAAAGAAGCTCGCCGTGCGCGTCCCGTTCGAGCCGGCGCTGTGGTTCACGTACCACTTCGTCGCACGCGGCGGCTTCCTCGAGGGACGGCCCGGCCTCATCGCGAGCCAGATCCGCGCGAGCTACATCGCGCAGGTCCGCGCCAAGCAGTACGAGATCCGCCTCGCCGCGCGGCGCGTCTGAGCGCCTCAATCCGGGAACGTGACGCCGGCAGGGATCGGCCGGACGGCCGCGGACCACTGCACCGAGACGGGCGCGGAGCCCGAGAACGCGAGCCGCAGTACGGGAGCTTCTGCCGTGCCGACGTTCGTCCACCCTATAAAGCGTCCGGCGTCGGTGCCCGTCATGGTGACATAAGACGGGTCGAAGGGAACGTGGAACAGGTTCACCGGCACGTCCACGGAGCCCGAGGTCACCCCCGCGGCAGAGAGCACCCCACTGTCCTCGCTCCTCCGCGACCCGACCGTCACTGCCTCGTAGTACGACACCCGCCAGTTCTCAGTGTTCTGGCCGTTGTTGTTGTTGATCGGTTCGAACGACGAGAAGCCAACCCGCCGGAAGTAGGCCTGGTAGCGCCTCTGTACGTCGGGATCCGATGGGTCGTCACCAACGAACATGAAGTGGTTTTGGATGCCCGTGAACGAGGCGTCTTGCACGAACAGGCGCGCGCCCGCTCCGGCCGTCCGCGCCTGGAGCGCGACAGGCTCGGAGGATGACATCGTGCCCGTCACGCCGTAGAACGTGTACACTTCGTCCGGGGAAGTCGGGCTGGCGATGTACAGCTCCGCAGGCCCGGCGGTCGGCGGGCCGGGCGGGAGTGCGATGCGCCGAATCCGGCTCTGGCGCGCTCCTGCCGAGACGATCCCTCCAAGCCCGCCAGACTCCACGGTTACGTTCTCTAACGAGAACGAGGACCGGCTGCCGCTATATCCACGCGAGTTGAGCAGAAAGAGCCGTTTCGATGGGTCCGCTTGTCTGACGGTGACTCCCTGGATAGACATTGGGCCTTGAGCGTAATAGATAGCCCCGTGGGTCGGATAGGCTTGTCCCATGTCAAACGTGAGACGCTCGAAGGCGACATCGTCGCCGAAGTAGTACCCGGATGCGCTCGGCGTTCCGAACTCGCCCGGGTCTGTGTCGTCGTTGCGGTGGCTGACGAGGACCTCGAGCCTGTCGCGCGTGTAAAGTGCCGGCGGTTGCACGAGGTCGCGGAACGTCACATCGCGCCACGTCCCTTGCTTGACCTCGTGCGCACCCTTCCAGAAGAAGCCGTAGATCTCGACCCTATCGATGGACGATTCGGGGCGCATTCCGACCCCGTAGATCACATGGTTGCGCGCGGAGTTGCCGAGACGAACATCATGGCTGCCTCCGAAATCAACGGGCTCATTGGAAAGCCAGAGGTTCCCACCGACGTCGTGGATGTGGAGGTTCTCGAGGCGCGTCCGCGAGCCTGCTACGTTGTCGTTGTGCTGATGCGAGGCGACGAACCCATTCCAGTGGGGTGTGTTCTGGAGCATCTCGTCGAGGTAGCTCCCTCCCGAGTACGACGAGAGGCCTGTCGAGTAGCGGTAGCCAAATTCGAACACGTACCCGTTCTCGGCCAGATTACCGTCAATCTCGATGTCGACCACGCGGTCGCTCAACGACCGGCGGCCGTGACGCACGACCACGATCGGGTCCATGTTTTGGGCAGTGGCGTCGCGCTCGGTGAACGGCTCGCGGAGGGCGGCGGCCGTCGACGGCTTAACGGCCCAGAAGTGCCAGGGAGCGCCTCGGAGCACGCGCAGCCCCTGCCCGTCGCGGACGCCGTCCTGCGCGCCCTTCAAGACCGTCCCGTCCTGCGTCTCGAGGACGCCAGCGTAGCCGTACATCCCGCTCAGGACGACGTAGTACTCGCGGTCCGCCGCCTTGGCCTCGGCGGCTTCCCACGCCCACGCAACGGCGTCGGTCGCGTCGCCGGCGCCGGGCTGGCCGCCCCACCACTCGGGCCGGACGTAGGTCGTCGTCGATGTCCCCTCGAGCGTGAGCGGCACGTCCACGATGCGCTCGAGGCGCACGTCGTCCGTGGCGTAGCGGAAGGTGGCCGTGAAGCGGTCCGTCCCGTCGTAGAGCCGCGCGAACGTCTTCATAGGAGACGTGATCTCAACGCGGCCCGTCGCGGGGTCGAAGAGCTTGTCGCCGCCGCCGCCGGCACCGTGGCCGTGCAGTTGGAGGGCGTCGAAGCACCCGTCGCCGGTCACCTGCGTGGCGTTCTGGGGCGCCGAGGCCTGGCTGTGGCACAGCCGGAACGACTCCCACTGGAGGTCTTCGCCGTAGAGCGTGAAGCCCCAGTCGGACGAGTACGGCTCGCCGGCGGCGGTGTGCTCGGTCGGAACGAAGCACGTCCCGCCGTCCGGCGCGCAGCCCGACGTGGTGACGCGGAGGCGGCCGGCGCCGCCGTCGCCGTCGGCGCGGAAGCCGCGCACGGCGACCTCCTGCCCCGGCACGAGGCCCGTCAGCGCGATGGCGTCGAGGACCGTCGGCACCTCCGTCTGCGGCGGCCCTCCAGGCGGGGCCGTCGGCGGCGGCGGCGAGGTGGGCGGGACGGCCGTGTAGGCGAGCGTCGCCGGCGCCGCGAGGCGCAGCCGGTAGCCGGCCCCCGGCTCGAGCGTCGTCAGCGCCGCCTCGCCCGGCGCGGCCGGGTACGCCCGCCCGGCCCCGTCCTCGACGCGCGACAGCGACGCCGCGAGCGACGCGAGCGCGTCCCCGACCGGCGTCGGCGCGGCGACGAGCGACGGCACCCAGCTCCATCCCGCCGCGAGCGGGATCTGCGACCACGGCTCGATGCGCGGCCCCGAGACGTCGAGCGAGAACGGCTCGCGGGCATAGACCGACACGGACGCGTCCCACGGCCACTCCGTGAGGGTGTGGACGCCGTACTGCGTCGAGTGGACCGCGCCGGCGTCGTCCTTCACCAGGAGCACGTGCGGCAGCTGTGCCCCGAAGATGGCCTCGATGGAGCGGTCGGCGGGGAAGACGGAGAGCGAGACCTGGTTCGGGCCGGCGGCGAACGTCAGGTGCTGCGTCGTGGGCGCGCCCGTGACGAGGCCCGGAGGCAGCGACTGCGCCCCGGCGGGTCCGGCAATGATGAGGACTGCTGCGAGGCAGAGCCAGCGTGCAGAGGCGAAAGGCGTCGGGAAGCAGTCCATTCGGGCGGGCGTGGCGGTCGGGGCAGGGTCCAGGTATCGACAGGTGCAGGGCAACGCGTAATGCCACCGTCCCCGGAGGTGTTTAGAACAGGGTGGCGCGTCGAACCGAGGTCTTCTCGCTCGGGTGAACGTTTACTCCGAGCGTCACGGCCAGGGCGAGCGCATGCTAACCGGAAAGGCTTGACCGCTGACGAGTTTGAAGACGGGAAGTTTGAAGAGGCCGGATGTTGAGGCCGAAGCGGCCTCTCTCTCCAAACTGCACTCCCTTCACACTCTCTCGCCGAGGCTCCAGGTTTAGCATGCGCTCGCCCTGGCGTCACGGCGTCGCCTGCGCTCGACGTCGCGCACGCTCGTATGGCCGGAGGCCTTCCCAGGTAGGGCTTACGCAGCGGGTTCAGATCCAGCCGAAAATCCTTCTACACCGTCATTCCCGCGCACGCGGGAACCCAGAGCACCGAGCACCTGCGCCCTGATTCCCCTGGATTCCCGCGTGGGCTGCGCCGGCCTGCGGCACGCGGGAACGACGGCTGAAAGGAAATCGCTCAACTGCATAACTCCTACCAGGTTTGGAACCGGCGCCACGATTGTCCCAACGGGCGCGACGCGAGAACCGTGCGCGTGTTCGCCGCGCTCGGCCGTCTCGTCTCACCGCCTCGACGCGTGCGAGCGGCGCCGAGGCCCACGCCCGAGACGGAGCGCCGCCCATCAAGTCGTCCACTCCCAGACGGCCGCTGGCCGTGCCTCGATGCGAGGCGCAGCGAGCGCCGTCTCAGCCCCGAACCCGATGGTTGCCCTCGTTCAACGTGCCCGCTCCGCCCGCGTCCGCGTCGCCGGCGAGACGGTCGGCGAGATCGGGCCGGGCCTGCTCGTGCTGCTCGGCGTCATGGCCGGCGACACGGAGGCCGAGGCGCGGTGGCTGGCCGACAAAACGGCCCGCCTGCGCGTCTTCGCGGACGCCGACGGTCGCATGAACCGGTCCCTCATGGACGCGCACAGCGAGGCGCTCGTCGTGAGCCAGTTCACGCTCGCCGGGACCGTCGCGAAGGGGACGCGGCCGAGCTTCGTCCGCGCCGCGGCGCCCGAGACGGCGCGTGTGCTCTACGAGCGCTTCGTCGGGCTTCTCGAGGAGGCGCTCGGCCGGCCCGTCCCGACCGGCCGCTTCGGGGCCGACATGGAGGTGACGCTCGTCGGCGACGGCCCGGTGACGCTGTGGCTCGAGCGCGCGCCGCGCGGCGCGTCCGCGCCTTCGGTGTAGGTTGACGGCACACCGCCGTCCGCCTCATGCGCCCGCTCCTCGCCCTCGTCCTCCTCGCCAGCGCCGCCTCGGCGCAACCGGCCCGCTACGTCCTCGACGGCGCCCGCATCTACACGGCCGACGCCGCGCACCCGACCGCCGAGGCGCTCGCCGTCGACGCCGGCCGCATCGTCGCCGTCGGGACGCGCGCCGAGGTGGCGCGCGCCACCGCCGGCTGGCCGCGCCTCGACCTCGCCGGGAAGACCGTCGTGCCGGGCCTCATCGACGCCCACGCGCACCTGATGGGCTTGGGGATGTCGCTGCTCCAGGCCGACCTCGTCGGGACGACGTCCGTCGACGACGTCCGCGCGCGCCTCGTCGCCTTCGCCCGGGCGGCGCCGGCGGGCGCGTGGATCACGGGCCGCGGGTGGGACCAGAACGACTGGGGCACGGGGCCGGGTGGCCGGCCCGGCGGCGCCTTCCCGACGCGCCAGGACCTCGACGCCGCCTTCCCGGACCGGCCGGTCTGGCTCCGGCGCGTCGACGGCCACGCGGCGTGGGGCAACACGGCCGCGCTCCGCGCCGCCGGCATCGACCCCGACGCCGCGGCGCCCGCCGACCCGGCGGGCGGCCAGGTCCGCCGCGACGCGCAGGGCCGCGCGACGGGCGTCTTCATCGACGGCGCCCAGGCGCTCGTCGACGGCGCCGTGCCCGCGCCGTCGCTCGAGACGGTCACCGAGGCGCTGCGCCGCGCGACGGCCGAGACGGCGAAGGCCGGCCTCACGGGCGTCCACGACGCCGGCGTGCCGCTCATGACGCTCGCGCTCTATCAGCAGGCCATCGCCGCGGGCCACTTCCCGCTGCGCGTCTACGCCATGATCGAGCCCGACGCCATCGCTGATTTCTGCAGGGCGCACCCGGACGGACGCATGGCCGACCCGTCCGGCCGCCTCGTCGCCCGCTCCGTCAAGGTCTACGCCGACGGCGCGCTCGGCAGCCGCGGCGCCGCGCTGCTCGCGGACTACTCGGACGACCCGCACAACCACGGCCTCTTCGTCACGCCCGCCGACTCGCTCCGGCCCATCGCCGAGCGCGCCATGCGCTGCGGCCTCCAGGTCAACACGCACGCCATCGGCGACGCCGCCAACCACGCCGTCCTCGACGCCTACGAGGCCGCCATCGC
>JBBSQZ010000211.1:0-5725 GCA_038243565.1 Rhodothermales bacterium
GAGCGTCGCGCTGAGCGGCACGACGGCCTACGTCGCCGCGGGCAACGCGGGCCTCGGCATCATCGACGTGACGAACACGGCCACGCCGGCGCTCACGAGCACCCTGGCGTTCGGCGGCTTCGCGACGCGCGTCGTCGTCGTCGGCACGAAGGCGTACGTGAGCGTCAACAGCGTCGGGCTGGTCGTGGTCGACGTGGCGAACCCGGCCACCCCGGTCGAGCTGGGCCGCTTCCTCATCGACAGCAGCCAGATCCGCTCGGTCGCGGTCTCGGGCACGACGGCCTACGTCGGCCGCGACGACGGCCTCGTGGCGGTCGACGTGACCGACCCGGCCGCGATCACGCTGCTCGGCAACCTCAGCTTCGGCGTGAACGGCTCGGGCCAGTCGATCGTCCTCGCGGGGACGACGGCGTACGTCGGCAACCGCTTCAGCGGCGTCCGCGTGATTGACATCTCCAACCCGGCGGCGCTGTCGCAGGTGCGGCTCATCGAGAACGGCGGCTTCTCGTTCAAGGTCACCGTCGACGGGACGCGGGCGTACGTCTCGGACCTGCTCGGGCAGATCCGGATCATCGACCTCTCGAACCCCGCCGCGCCGGCCGAGCTCGGCCGCGTCACCGGCCAGCCCAACGCCGACGGCGTGGCCGTGCTCGGCACGACGGCCTACGCCGTCAACCGCAGCGAGCCGCCCAACGCGGGCGTGACGCGCATCGACGTGACGGACCCGACCCACCCGACCGTGCTCGGCTTCACCCCGACGGCCCGCTCGGCGTTCGGCGTCGACGTGGACGGCCAGACCGTCTTCGTCGCGACGGGCGTCAACGGCGCGCTGGACGGGACGGTCATCTCGGCGAACGGCGCCGGCGGCGGCTTCGCCGTCCTCGACGAGGAGGCGACGGGCAACCAGAGCTACGGCATCGCCGTCGCCGGCGGGCGCGCCTACGTCGCGACGTTCGGCAGCGGCCTCTCGATCCTCGACGTCTCGAACCCGGCCGCGATGACGCCGCTGAGCCTCGGCACGATCGGCAACTTCTCGTCCGCCGTCGAGGTCGACGGGACGACGGCGTACCTCGCCGACAGCGAGTCGGGCACGGCGAAGGCGCTCTCGATCATCGACGTGTCCAACCCGGCCGCGCCCGTGCTGCTCAGCACGGCCAACGCCATCACCGGCGGCGTGGCCGTCGACGTCGCGCTCGGCAACCAGTACGCCTACGCGTCCGTCGACTTCGTAGGCCTCTACCAGTACGACGTCGCGAGCCCGGCCGCGCCGGTCGCCGGCGCCGTCATCCAGACGGCGGACCGCGCGACGGGCGTCGACGCCCAGGGCCGCCTCGTCGTCCTCGTCGATGCAGGCGCGGGCCTGTGGGTGTTCGAGTCGCCGGGCCGCGTGGCGAGCGAGGGCGGCGCGGCCGTCGAGGTGCTCGCCATGGCGGCGTTCCCGAACCCGGCTGCCGGGTCGGCGCAGCTGCGCCTGAGCCTGCCCGAGGCGGCACCGGTGACGGGCGAGGTGTTCTCGGCGCTCGGCCGCCGCGTGGCGCTGCTGGAGGCCGGCACGCTCGAGGCCGGCGCGCACGTGCTGCGCCTCGAGACCGGCGCGTGGGCTACGGGCGTCTACGCCGTCCGCCTGACGGCCGGCGGCCGGACGGTTTCGAGCCGCCTCACCGTCGCCCGCTGAGCGTCCGCAGTGATGCGTAATCTGTGATGCGTGACATCTAAATCACGTATCACGGAGTACGTATCACCGCTCAACCGACGAGCACGCCGAGGCGCGCCGTCGCCGGGTCCGCCCGCGACAGCAGGAGATCCAGCGACAGCCCGACCAGCTCGCCCATCGTGACGGCGCGCGCGAACGCCGCGTCGTCGTAGTGGACGGCGAGGCTCCGCCCGAGCGCGGCGACGTACTCGGGCGGCGCGATGAGGTCCTCGCGCATCACGTCGAGGAGCGCGTCGTAGCGCGTGCGCTCGGCGCGGAGGCGGCCCGCGATGAGCGCGCGCTCCTCGCGCTGGTACTGGTCCGTCGTGCGCTCGGTGAGGTGCTGGAGGCCGAAGGCGATGACCGGGTTGTTCTGCGGGAAGAACTGCGGGAGGTAGACCTGCCGCTTCGGGTGGTGCGATTGCTGGTCGAAGTCGATCGGCCGGAGGCGGTAGTGGAGCTTCTCGAAGTCTGGCGTGATGTCCACGACCCAGTTGCCGGCGTGCATGTCGCCGAGCAGGCGCACGAAGCAGCGCTCGTTGAACTTGACGAACTCCTTGGCGAGGCGGACCTGGTCGAAGCGGTTGTCCGGCAGGCGGTCCCGGATGAACGCGTCGCCGGGGATGCCGACGATGTGCTCCTCGATGAGCGTCTGGTCGCGGGCGGCGGGGCCGCCGAGGAGGACGAGGAAGTTGATGTGGTTCGGCGAGAGGACGTGCTCGAGGTCGAGGCCGTAGACGCGGCTCGCATCTGCGCGCTTGACGTAGAAGTAGTCGAAGTTGTCGTTCAGCCGGTTGATGATGCGGACGCGGAACGGCAGCGTGTTGCCGTAGAGGCAGAGGTCGATGCGGTCGACCTCGAGGTGCTCGACCGTCGAGAGGTCGCCGCCGGACTTGAGCAGGGCGTACGTCCGGCGGAGGGCGTCGTGGATCTCGCGCGTCTCGGACGGCCCGTAGTAGACGGTGCTCCAGAGCGTGTCCACGCCGAAGTCGTCGTAGAGCGGGACCTGGCCGGCGGCGCGGAGGAGGTCGTCGTACGTCACGCCGTCCGCGCCGAGGCGCCCGTAGCGGTCGAGGTACTCCGCGAAGTGGTCGCCGACGGGGTAGACCGGCTTCTTCTTGCTGATGAGGTTGCGGCGGACGTCCACGGGAATTGCGGTTTAAGGGTTAACGTTTAAGGTGGAGACGGCGCGTGTCTGGCAAACGTTAAGCATTAAACGTTAAACCGCATTTGTTCTCCTTCCGCCGTCCGCGCAAAGTTAGGCGCGCGCCCACGCCGGCCGATCTATCCTCAGAGCTGCCCTTCGCCTCGCCGATGCCCGTCCCGACCTTCCTCGCCGACCTCATCGCGGCCTTCCTGCCGCTGTTCGTCGCGATCAACATCCCGGGCATCCTGCCGCTGTACATCGGGATGACGGAGAGCTTCACGGCGTCCGACCGCAAGAAGCTGCTCGTGCGCGCGCTCGCGGCCGCGCTCACGCTCGCCGTGCTGATGGTCTTCGCAGGCCGCGTCATCTTCGACTCGCTCGGCATCACCGTGGACGACCTGCGCGTCGGCGGCGGGCTGATCCTGCTCACGATCTCGATCGGGGACCTCGCCTTCGGCGAGTCCAAGACGCGCCGCGGTGGCTCCGACGAGGACCGCGAGCGCTTCGCCGAGGCGACGGGCGCGGGCCCGAGCGACTATACGCCCGTAGACCTGCCCATCGTGCCGCTCGGCATCCCGCTCATCATCGGCCCGGGCGCCATCACGACGGTCCTCATCGCGGAGGGCCAGTACGGCGGGCCGGTGACGCTGGTCTCGATCCTGCTCAACCTGTCGCTCGTGTTCGTCGCGTTCACGTTCGGCCCGCGCCTGCTCGCCGTGTTCGGGCAGGACACGTCGAAGGCCGTCGCCAAGGTCGCGAGCCTGTTCCTCGCCGCCATCGCCGTCGCGATGATCCGCGGCGGCATCATCGGGATGGTCGCCGCAGCGCAGTAGGGGTTTGGGGTTTAGGAGCCGCGGTTTGTTCCGACGCCGACGCCCGCCCGAACCGCCGAGGCGTAGGGGCACACCGTCCCGCCGGATGGCACGCCCGCGCCGGACGCCTCGGCGCGGGCTCTGCTGCTGCGCGCCCCGCCCGGCACGTGGTGTGCCCTCCTCTCGCAGAATGCCGCCGCACCGACCCGCGCCGCAGCGGTCTGCCGACAGATGAAAAGCGCGGCCCGCGCCGCGCGTCGGTCCGCGCGAAAGCCATGTCACCCGGCCGCGTTGCGCCTCGTCCGGCCGAGACGTCTCGGACTGCCCACCGTGCGCCGTGCGGTGCCTTGACGCGACGAGCCGGCCATCCTATCATTCCGTTGTAAGCGCTTACACCCGGTTCTCCGCCGCCCCGTGTCCATCACGATCTACGACATCGCCGACCGCGCGCGCGTCTCCATCGCGACCGTCTCGCGGGTGTTCAACGAGCACCCGCGCGTGTCCGAGGCGACGCGCCGCAAGGTGTTCCGCGTGGCCGAGGACCTCGGGTACCAGCCGCACGCGAGCGCCCGGAGCCTCGCCCGCCAGAACACGCAGCTCATCTCGGCCGTCGTGCCGATGATGACCTCGCACTTCTTCATGGAGGTCCTCCGTGGCATTCAGGACCGCCTCGACGCCAGCGCCTACGACCTGCTCGTCTACGCCAGCCGCACGCCGGACCGCGTCGACGGGCAGCTCGCGCGCGCCGTCCAGCGCGGGCGCTCCGACGGGCTGCTGCTCGTCTCGACGCTCGTCACGCCCGAGCGCGCGCGCCGCATCACCGCCAGCCGCCGCGCCGTCGTCCTCGTGGACTCCGAGCATGAGGCGTTCGACTCCGTCGCCGTGGACAACCGCCGCGGCGGGCAGGAGGCCGTGCGGCACCTCGCCGAGCAGGGCCACACGCGCATCGGCCTCGTGCTGCCCGCCGGGACGTCCGTGCCCGCCGCCGCGCGCCGCGCGGGCTACCTCGACGGCCTCGCCGCGGCCGGCCTCGAGCCCGACGAGCACCTCGTCGTCTCGGCCGACGTAGACCTCGGCCAGGACGGCTACACGCGCTACGCCGGCTACTGCGGCATGAAGGCGCTCCTCGATCGCTTCTCGAGCGACCCCGCCGGGCGGCCGACCGCCGTCTTCGTCGCCGCCGACGTGATGGCGCTGGGCGCGATGCGCGCGGCCCACGAGGCCGGCCTCCGCCTGCCCGACGACCTCCAGATGGTCGGCTTCGACGACACCGCCTCGGCAGCCTACGTCGGCCTGACGACGCTCGCGCTGCCGATGGTCGAGATGGGCCGCCTCGCGACCGAGACGCTGCTGCGCCGCCTCCGCGACCCCGACACGCCGCCGTCGCACACCGTCTTCTCGCCCCAGCTCATCGTCCGCGAGACGTCGGGCGGGCCGGCCGACCCCGTCTTTGCCTGACGCCCGGCCCCGAGGTCCCCTTCCGCCGGTCGGCGACAGCCGAGTCCCGCCAGCCGATCCCGCCAGCGCCGCTGCCCGCCGTGGACGGCCTCGGCCTGATGCGGCGCGCGGTCTGGCGCGCACCGCTGGCCTTTCTGCCTGCCCGGGCACGCGCGCAGCCGAACGGGGGGTTGTGGGATGCCCCGGCCTGCATACCGCGACCCCGACCATGCGTCTCGTTCTGATCTCCGTCCTCCTCGCCGCTGCTGCGACCGCCCAGCCCGCCCCGCCGGCGTGGGTCGCGGACGCCGTGGCCTACGAGATCTTCCCCGAGCGCTTCGCCAACGGCGACCCGACGAACGACCCGACGTGGGAGTCGCTGGGCGTCAGCGACCGCGTGACGAAGGCGACGTGGCGCACGACGCCGTGGACCGCCGACTGGTACGTCCGCGCCGACTGGGAGCGCGCCCTCGGGCCGAGCTTCTACGGGGACGGCGTCTCCTTCCGCCGCCTCGGCGGCGACCTCCAGGGCGTCTTGGACCGCGTCGACTACCTGGATTCCCTCGGCGTCTCGCTTGTCACTTTCACCCCGGTCTTCGACGCCGCGTCGGGCCACACGTACGACGCGACGAGCTA
>JBBSQZ010000212.1:0-5705 GCA_038243565.1 Rhodothermales bacterium
ACCTCGTCCGCGACGGCGCTAACGGCTTCACCTTTGCCCCCGCCGACGAGGCGCACCTCACCGCGCTGCTCGGCCACGTCGCGGCGATGCCAGATCCCGAGCGCGCCCGGATGGGCGAGGCGTCGCGAGAGCTCATCGCCGGCTACCGCCCCGAGGACTTCGCCCGCGAGATGGACCGCGCCGCGGCCGCCGGGCTGCGGCGCGCCGGCCGCAGTCTCTCGCCCGGCGGCCGCCTCGTGCTCGGCGCGCTGCGCCTCGCCGCCCGCCGGGCGACCTCGTTCCAGACCCTCCCGGAGTAGATGGCGCGCCCTCCCGTCTTCGTCGTCGGCCGCTTCCCGCCGCCCCTCGACGGGCAGGCGCTCGCGACCGAACGTCTGGCGAGCCTCCTCGCCGACGCTCGCCGCATCGTCCGCGTAGACGTCGGCGCGCCCGAGGGCGAGCACGTCGTGACGACGGCGCAGGCGGGGCGTGTGGGGCACTTTCTGCGGCAGCGGCGGGCGCTGCGCGCGGCGATCGCCGCCGAGCCTGGCGCGCCCGTCCTGTGGCCGTCCGTCTCGCCGTCGCTGCTCGGGCACGCGCGCGACCGCCTCGTCGTCGTGCCCGCCTTCGGGCCGCACCGGCCGGTCGTCGGCGTCGTCCACCGCGGCGACTTTGCGCGGCTGTTCGAGCGCGCGGCGACGCGCGCGAGCGGGCAGCGCCTCGTGCGGCGGCTCGCGGGCGTTGTGTTCCTCACCGAGTCGCTCGCCGCGGCCTGCGCGCGCCACGTTCCGGACGCCAAGCGCCTCGTCATCCCCAACACCATCGACGCGGCGGCCATCCCGGCGCCGGCCGAGGTTGCCCAGGCGCAGGCCAAGCGCGCAGCGCGCCTCGCCGCGGCCCGCCCCGAGGTGCGGCTTCTCTACCTCTCGGGCCTCGTCCCGTCGAAGGGCTACCCGGACGTGCTCGAGGCGCTCGCCGTGCTCCGCGCGCGCGGCACCGACGCGCGCGCGACGTTCGCCGGGCGCTGGGCGTCGGTGGACGCCGAGCAGGCATTCCGGGCGCGCGTCGTCGCGCTCGGCCTGGACGCGCACGTGACGCTCGCCGGCGCCGTCGGCCGCGAGGCGGTGCGCCGGCTGTACCTCGACCACGACGTGTTCGCGCTGCCGACGGCCTACCCGTTCGAGGCGCAGCCGCTGACGGTCATCGAGGCGCTCGCTGCAGGCACGCCGGTCGTGGTGACACGCCATGCGGGCCTGCCCGAGATGGTGGCGGCTGGCCGTGAGGCCGAGTTCGTCTCGGCCGGCGCGCCGGCCGAGATTGCCGACGCGGCACTCGCACTCGTTGCGCGGTGGCCGGAGGCGTCGCGGCAGGCGCGGGCGCGCTTCGAGGCGGCGTATGCGCCCGCCGTCGTCCGCGCGCAGTGGCTCGTCGCGCTCGCCGGCCTCACCTGACGCGTCCGCGCCGGGTGGTATCTTTCAGGCCGCCCGGCACCTTCCTGCGGCCCTGCCTGCGGCACCCGCCCCGATGTTTCACTCCGTCGTCATCGCCACGGTCGGGCGCCCCGCCATCCTCGACGCGACCGTCCGCGACGTGCTCGCGCAGACGGCGCCGCCGGCCGAGGTCGTCGTGTCCTGCGCCGACGCGTCCGACGTGCTGCCCGAGACGCGCGCGCTGCCCGGCGTCCTCGTGGTGACGGGCGAGCGCGGGCTGCCGCGGCAGCGCAACCGCGGCGCCGACGCCTGCTCCGAGGCCGGGGCCGTGACGTTTCTGGACGACGACGTCGCGCTGCGGCCCGACGCACTCGCCGAAGCGCGCGCCGCCTTCGCGCGCCACCCCGACGTCGTCGCGTTCAGCGGGACCGTCCTCGCGGACGGCATCACCTCGGCCGGCATCCCGCGCGCCCGCGCGGCCGCCATCCTCGCCGAGGACGCCGCCCGCCACCCCGAGCCGCCGCACGCGTTCGTCGACGAGAGCCTCTACGGCTGCAACATGCACGTCCGCCGCAGCGCCCTCGCGGCCGTCCGCTTCGACGAGCGCCTGCCGGGCTACGCGTGGCTCGAGGACCGCGACTTCTCGGCACGCGTCGGCGCGCTCGGGCGCGTCGGGCGGACGGCCGCGAGCCGGCTCGTCCACCTCGGGACGCCCTCGGGGCGGCAGTCCGGGCGGCGGCAGGGCTACGCGCAGGTCGTCAACCCGCTCTACCTCTGGCGCGCCGGCTCGCTCTCGGCCGGCGAGGCCGTCGCGACGGCCGGCCGGCTGTCGCTGCGCAACCTCGCCGGCGCGCTGCGGCCCGAGCCGCACGTCGACCGCCGCGGGCGCCTCGGCGGCAACCTCCGCGGCCTCGCCGACGCGCTGCGCGGCCGCCTCGACCCCGAGCGCATGCTCGACCTCTAACCCCGATCCGATGTCTTCCGTCGCGACTGTCCACGAGCACACCTTCCTCACGCGCCGCATGGGCCCAACCTCGGTCGTACTCGACCTCGGCGCCAACCAGGGCCTCTTCTCCGCGGCGATGGTCCAGCGGTACCACTGCCTCTGCCACGCCGTCGAGCCGAACCCGGCCATGCGGCGCCAGATCCCCGACGACCCGCACATCCGCGTCCACCCGTTCGCGATGAGCGGCGCCGAGGGCGAGGCCACGTTCCACGTCAGCACGGACCCGCTCGGGTCGTCGCTCCACACGACGGACGCGCTGGACTACACCGAGACCATCACCGTCCCGACCGAGACGCTCGCCGGGCTGATGGACGGCCAGGGCATCCGCCACGCGGACCTCGTCAAGGCGGACATCGAGGGCGCCGAGATCGCCATGTTCGACGGCGCCTCGGACGCCGACCTGCACCGCGTGGACCAGTTCACGGTCGAGTTCCACGACTTCAACGGCACGACGCCCGTCGCGGACGTCCACCGGGTGCTGGACCGCTTCCGCGACCTCGGCTTCGCCGTCTACCGCAAGGCCCGCTTCGCGCACTTCGACGTGCTGATCCTGCACCCGGAGCGCCTCGGCGTGTCGCGGGCCGAGCTGGCGTGGATCCGGACGGGCCGGCACTACCTCACCGGCGCGGGCCGGCTCGCGCGCAAGGCGCTGGGCGGCGCCGCGTGAGCCTCGTCCACGGCGTCAGCGTGTGACCATGAACCGGAGCGCGACCGTCTCCGGCCGCCCGCTCGGGCCGGTCGTCGTCAGGCGGCCCAGGTAGAGCCCGGAGGCGAGCGACGGAAGCCGGATCACCGTATCCCCCACGCCGAGCGCAACCTCGGCCGCGTACACCTGCCGCCCGAGCGCGTCCACGACGTCCAGCCGGCCGGTGCGGAGTTCGGTGACGGAGGCGACCAGGCTCACCGGACCGACGGACGGGTTGCGGCCGGCGTGCCGGAGGCGCGGCGGTGCGGGCTGCGGAGCGGGCTGAGGCGGCGCAGGGGGCTGAGGCGGCGGAGCCGTCGTGGTGTCCTGGCCGCGCTGGACAACGAGCAGCCAGTCGCTCGAGTCGGGCGGCATCAGCTCGAGCGTGCCCGTCCCGACCGTCGTGTCGGCCTCGACACGGGCCTCCGAGGTCGTGCCCCACCACGTCAGCCTGAGGTGCTCTCCGAACGTGTCCGGAACGGTCAGGGCGAACCGCGTCGTTCCCACCGGGAGGTAGGCGACGAGGCGGTCCCGCCCGAGCGCGGCGGCGACGTACTGCGGCGAGTCGAGTTCGTCGGCGAGGTCCGGGCGCGGCGCCCACTCGTACCAGTCGTTCGCCTCAGCCAGGTCGCGCATCCGGGCCATGTACGACGCTCCCGGAAGGTGGATGGCCTCGAGCACCGGGTAGTTGACCCAGAACCCGCCGCCCAGCTCGTCCGGCCTGGCCCACTGCCAGACGCCGTTGGCGCCGTATGCGAAGCCCATCGTGCTTCCAGACAGGAGGCCCCAGTATGCGGTCTGCCGGACGTCGACATCCGTGATTCGGATGGCGCCGGTCGTGTCGGCGATGAACTCCCAGAACCGTGCAAACAGATCCTCATAGTTTGCCTCTCCATTCAATACAGGGATATGTACGTTCTGATAATATCCTTTGAGAGCTCCGGCCCATGCATATCCGCCGTTCCCTGCCCGTGGGCTTCCCCACTCGTCTTCAAGCCACTGCCCCCCTGTGGTATAGTAGTCTGGTGCTCCAAAGTGTCCTGCCTGGTAGATGTGGAAGTCGAGCCACTCCGGCGGAACAGGCCACGAGTCGTAGCTCCCGGAGAATCCACCTGGATGCACCGTCATCAGGTGGCGAGCCCCGCTTGACGATCGAAGTTGACGGGCAAACGCGTTCCAATATATTTGTTTCTCTGCCGTATCGTACTGCTGATCCCCTCCAATAATCCAGATCACGTTCGAGCCTGCGTATCGAGACCCTATATACTGGGCCTGCAAGACTGCATCCTCCTGGCTATACAGGCGGTCGGGTGAATGGTTCGATGTCGCTGCATGGACGGACGCGTACGTCCCCCAGATCGGGACGAGCGCGACGAGCATCCCGGCTCTGTTGGCCCGGTCGATGAGCGCGTCGAGGTAGTCGAAGTAGCGCGGGTTCGGGCGGCTCCGGTCCTCCTCGAGGAGGTACGGCTGCCCCATCCGGTTGGTAATGTGCTCGGGATAGTCGAATTGATGCGTGTTCACCACGACGTGAAGCGCGTTGAAGTGACCCGCTGCCCGCTCAGACACATACTGGTCGAACTCGTCCAGCGTAGACGCCCACCCCGCCTCCCAGATCGTATCGGCGAGATAGAACAGGGGCGTGCCGTCGGCATAGGTCAGAGACCGTTCATCGGCCGACACGCGCGGCCATCCGTGCCGCCGGTACGGGTCGGCCCCGGTCGCTGCGACGACGTCGACCTGCCCCGTCCTGCCGTCCAGACCGGCGTCTGACGACCGGGCGGCCCATGTCCAGCGGCCGCTGCGCGGGAACGCCGGGCGGAGGCGCCACACGCGCCCGCCGTCCCAGAACCCGGAGATGGCGAGCGTGTCGCCGGACGCGTGCGTAAACGTCGCCCTCAGCGTGATGTCTCGCACGGGGTGATCGGGCACCAACGCTGCATCGAGCGAGATCTCGGTGCATCGCCACACCTCGACGGGAGCATCGCGGCATACCTGGCTCTGCACTGGAACCCCGATCAGTAGACACGCGAGCAGAGATAGCCACTTCATAGAGGAGTTCTTTTTGTTAGTCCCCAGATCCACAACCAGACCTCCGAGATCGAACCGGTAGAACCAAGATACATGACCGACTATGCGCTGCCCGACAACCTGCTCGCAGCGAGCCGTGCGCGCGGCACGCCCTCCCGAGCGCCTCGGCGTGTCGCAGGCCGAGCGGGCTGGATCCGGACGGGCCGGCACCCCCTCGCCGGCGCGGGGAGCCTCGCGCAGAAGGCGCTCACCGGCCGCCTGTAGCCGCCCGCGGCGTCAGTCCAGCCGCGCCACCGACCGCGTGCCTCCGTCGCCCGACCCCATCTCGCGGGCGAGGCTCTCGAGGCAGCGGCTCGGGATCTTGAGGAAGCGCCCGACGTGCCGGCGGAAGGCGTCGCCCGGCGAGATGGCCCAGAAGGCGCTCTGCGGCCGGACGACCTCGTCGAAGAGGTGGTGGAAGCCCGTCCGCTTCTGGTCCGGCGCGTGCCACAGCGTGAGCGAGAGGTCCGTCGGGCGGGCGTCATTGCCATCCGGCAGGTCCGTCCAGATGCGGCGGATGAACGGGTTGGCGGTG
>JBBSQZ010000213.1:0-5685 GCA_038243565.1 Rhodothermales bacterium
AGCCGCACAGCGCGACCTCGAACGGGTGGTACGTGAAGCGGGGCATCGTCAGGCGGGAGTCCACGGAAAGAACGGGAGCGGGCCGGCGGCGCCCGGCGCCACCTCGGCGACGCCGTCCGTGGGCAGCAGCGCGAGCACGTCGCCCGAGCCGTTCGACGCGACGGCGTGCGCGGCGCAGCCGTCGAGGCGGACGGGGACGAAGTGCGTCAGGCCGTTCGTGACCGTCGGAACGGGGCGCATCTCGACGCGGGTCTGCGGCGCCGCGGCGCGGCCGGCGAGGGCGTCGAGCAGCGGGCGGACGTAGCGGACGAGGCAGACGAGCGCTGAGACGGGGTTGCCGGGCAGCCCGAAGACCGGACGCCCGTCGTCCGTGACGCCGAACCACAGCGGCCGGCCCGGCTTCTGGGCGACGCGGTGGAAGACCGTCCGGACGCCGAGGCGGGCGAGCGCCTCGGGCACGAGGTCGAACTTCCCAGCCGAGACGCCGCCGACGACGACGAGCACGTCGCACCCCTGGAGCGCCGCGCCGAGGCGCGCGTGCAGCTGCGCCGCGTCGTCGCGGACATGCTCGAGCGCCACGTCGCCGAGCAGCGCCGCGCGCAGCATCGGGCCGTTCGACTGGCGGATCTGGTGCGGCAGGACCGGCGCATCGACGGCCACGACCTCGTCGCCCGTCGTCACGAGGGCGACGCGCGGGACGGCCGAGACGCGCACGGCGGCGCGGCCGAGCGTCGCGAGCGCCGCGACATGCGGCGGCCCGAGAAGCACGCCCGGCGCGAGCACGGCCTCGCCCGCCTGGCGGTCCGACCCGCGGCCGTGGACGTTCTGGCCCGGCCGGACCGCGACGCCCACGCGGAGCGTCGCCCGGCCGTCGGCCATCTCGAGGTCTTCGTAGCGGATCACCGTGTCGCAGCCCGCGGGCAGCGCCGCGCCGGTCATGATCTCGACGCACGCGCCGGCCTCAGTCAGCGCGTGCGGCGCCTCGCCGGCCGCCTGCGTGCTCGCGATCCGGAACGACGCGCGGCCCAGGTCAGCCGAGGCGACGGCGATGCCGTCCATCGCGACGCGGTCGAACGGCGGCACGTCGCGGTCGGCCGCGACGGCCTCGCGGAGGACGCGCCCGGCTGCCTCGGCGAGCGGGACCCTGACCGCGGCGCTCGGGCGCGCGTGCTCAGCAATGAGGTGGTCCGCTTCGGCGACAGAGATCATCGGGGCCAGCGGCGACAGGGGAGGCAGACCTCAGCGGCTCGGCTTCGAGATCTCCTCGACCACTTCGCCCGTCCGGGCTTCGTGGCCGGCACGCGCGAGGTCGGCCTGGGCGAGAATGCCGGTGATGGCCCCGTCGTCGCCGACGACGATGAGCCGCCGGAGCTGGCGGTCCTTCATCATCCGGGCCGCCTCCTCGACGCTCGCGCTGGCCCTGACGGTCACGGCGTCCTTCGTCATGGCGTCGGCGGCCGTCTTGTCCGCCGGGTTCTGCCCGGTCGCCACGATGCGGATAGCGATGTCGCGGTCGGTGACGACGCCGACGGGCTCGTTCGACCCTTCGCTGGCGACGACGGGGAGGGCGCCGCAGTCCTCGTCGGCCATCGTCCGGGCGACGTCCTGGAGGGACGTGTCCGGCGTGCATGTGGCTGGGCTCGAGGTCATCAGGTCCTGGACGGTCATGGCGGTATCGGTGTGAGGTGAGGGGATGAGCCGCGCGTCGCGCCGCCCTCGGTGTCGTAGCGCGGCGGGTGCGTGGGAGTTCCTCCCGTGCGCGCCGGCGAGGTCATGCGGCATGCGGCGGCTCCGGCAGGCGGACGTCGCGGAGGCGCCACGCCGTGTAGATCGCCCCGGCGAAGGCCACGTCCGAGAGTAGCATCAGGCCGATTGCGTACGAGCCCGTGGCCTCGAACACGAGGCCCATGATGATCGGCGGCAGGAACCCGCCGAGCCCGCCCGCCGCGCCGACGAGGCCGGTCACGCTGCCGACCTGCCCGGCCGGGGCCCGCCGCCCGACGAGCCCGAAGATGGCCCCGTTGCCGACGCCCAGCGCCGCGGCGATGGTCAGGAAGCCGACCGTCGCGGTCACGATGCCGGGCTCGAACGCCGTCACGATGGCTCCGACGCCGATGGCGACGAGCGACACGAGCAGGATCGGCACGCCGCCGAAGCGGTCCGAGAGCGCCCCGCCGATGGGCCGGGTGACGGTCGCGAGGACGATGAAGCCGGCCGCGCGCGCGGCGGCGTCGGGCAGTGCGAGGCCGTACGCCTCGGTCAGGAACGTCGGCAGGTAGGCGCCGAAGGCGACGAAGCCGCCGAAGGTGATGGCGTAGATCAGCGCGAGGTCGCGCGCGATGGGCAGCCGCACCGCGCCGAGGAAGCTCGCCGTCATCGAGCCCGTCGAGGGCGTCCGCCCGGGCCCGTTGCGGCCGAAGAGGAAGAACACGACCGCCGTCACGGCCAGAGCGGCGGCGACGACGAGAAAGGGAGCGGGTCGCCCCAGAGTCGTGGCGATGGACGGGGAGAGGAAGCCAGAGACGGCCGTGCCGACGTTGCCCGCGCCGTAGATGCCGAGCGCGAGCCCGCGCCGCTCGGGCGGCGTCCACCCGTTTACGAACGGGATGCCGACGGCGAACGAGGCGCCGCCGAGGCCGAGCAGCAGCCCGCCGACGAGCAGGCTCGGGTACGACGTGGCCGTCGCGAGGAACAGGACGGGCGCGATCGTCAGCGCGGTCACGGCCGTGAACATCACGCGGCCGCCGTAGCGGTCGGTCAGCGCGCCGATGGGGATCCGCGCGAGCGCCCCGATGAGCGCCGGCACGGCGACGAGCAGCGACACCTGGAGCGGCGTCAGCGCGAGCAGTGTGCGGTACGACGGCGCGAGCGGGCCGAGCAGGTTCCACGCCCAGAAGTTGACGGCGAGCGCGAGCGTCGCGAGGACGAGGGCGCGCGTGCCGCCGCGCGGCGCGGGGTCGGTCATGCGTCGAGGCGGTAGAGGTACCGGAGGAGCCCGGCGTTCAGGCCGAGGCAGACGAGGCTGGCGAGGAGCGCCGGCACGGCCACGGCCGCGTGGCCGCCGAGGAACGCGTTCATCGTCGCCGTGAGCAGCCACAGCTGGAGGATCACGATCAGGACGACGAGCACGAGGATGCCGTTGACGATCGTCATCCGCTGCGCGCGCGAGAAGCGCGCGTGCGCCGGCGCCATGCGGCCCGTTTGCGTGTGGCCCGCGATGGAGCGTGGCTCGACGGCCTGTGTCTCGGCGGGGCGAACGCCGGTGTCGGGGGTCGCGCTCATGCCGTCGCCTCGTCGATGCCCGTCGCGTAGACGGTTTCGCCGCGGACCTCGAGCGTCACGCGAGGCAGCGGGCGCCGCGGCGGCCCGGCCATCGGCCGCCCGGTCTCGACGTCGAACCAGCCGTTGTGGCACGGGCAGTGCAGCGCGAGCGTGGGCTCGCCCGCGACGGCGACGGGACCGTGGCCCTCGCCGAGGTGCCCCGGAACGACGGGGCACATGAGGTGCGTGCACGCCTGGTCGTACGCCACGAACGTGCTGGCGCCGGTGCGGACGAGGATGCGCTGCGAACTGCCGGCGGGGTACTGGAACGTCTTGGCCGCGCCGACGGCGAGCTCGTCCACGCGCGCGACGGCCAGCCGGGCAGACGGCCCGGCGGCGCGCCCGCGCAGGCTCTTCAGCACGATCAGCCCCTGCCCGGCGACGAACGCGACGCTCGTGAGCACGATGAACTTGACGAGCTCGCGGCGGCCGACGTACTCGTCCTGCGGCCAGTCGATGGGGAAGTCCTGCCGCCACTTCGGCTGGGCCTCGAGCGGGCGGCCGTCGGGCGGGACGGTGCGCCGCTCGGGGTCGCGCGGCGTCTGGGGGGCGTGCGGGGTCATGCCTGTGCGGGGCGAATGGACGGCGGCGCGTCCTCGGGGAGCAGGTTCAGGAAGAGGTCGCCGCCGAAGACGTCGTCGAGCATCTCGTGGCCGAGCGGCGGCTCGTGCATCGCGGCCGCGACGTCGACCCACTCGGGCGCCTCGAGTGGGACCATCATGTTGACCTTCGTCGTGATCGTCTGCCCGCCGAACTGGAAGGTGTTGACGGGCCGGGCGTTGGGGCGGAGGCGCGCCATCTCCTCGCGCGTCCCGAAGGCGAGCGCCTGGCTGGGGCAGACCGAGGCACACATCGGCTTGAGCCCGACCTGCGTCCGGTCGTAGCACATGTTGCACTTCATCATGAGGTGCATCTCGGTGTTCATCTTGGGCACGCCGAAGGGGCAGGCCAGCACGCAGTTGTTGCAGGCGATGCAGCGCGGCTTGCGCGCCGAGTGGACGACGCCGTCCTCGGTCCGCTTGATGGCGTCGGCCGGGCAGACCTCGGCGCACGTCGGCGAGTCGCAGTGCATGCACACCACCGGGACGGTCTGCGTCGAGCGCGCGCGGTCGACGTAGTCCAGCTGGATCATGGACTGGCCCTTGTGGGTGTCGCACGAGGCGCAGGCCTGCACGCACGCCTGGCAGCCGATGCAGCGGGCGGGGTCGACGAAGAACTCCAGCGTGTCGGGGACGGGCATGTCGGCTACGGCGTGGTCTCGTGGGTTTGCTCAGTGGGGCGCTCGGCGGCGGTGCCGAGGGCGATTTCCCAGGCGCCGTCGTGGCAGAGGCCGGCGAGGCGGGCGTCGTGGTCGGCGGCGCGCGCTGCCTCGAGGCGCTCCGGCGGGAGCGCCTCGGCCAGCCGGTCGGCAAGGTCGGGCGGTGCGGTCATTGGTTCGAGAGAGGGGAGGCGCATCTAGAGGTCATGCTGTCATTGCGAGGAGCGAAGCGACGAAGCAATCTCGAGACTCAGCGCGCTGTACGACCAGATCGCTTTGCTGTGCTCGCAATGACAGAATCTTTGGTGGCGCTCATGGTGGGCCAAGGAGCCACGCCTCGTCTGCAAAGTCCTTCCACTCGGGGTTGAAGGCGTCGATGAGGTCGAGCTTTTTCTGGCGGGAGCCGCCTTTGATCTGCTTTTCCCGCGCGATGGCGTCGTTGATGTTGGCGTGACTCTCGAAGTAGACCAGTTCGGAGACATTGTATCGAGCCGTGAAGGACGGGCGTTGCTTCTGGGTGTGCTCAGCGGCTCGGCGACCGAGGTCGTTCGTGACACCCGTGTACAGGACGGTCCGGCGCGGGTTGGTCAGGATGTACACGTAGTAAGAGCGCCGGGACGACATAGAAGGGTCTCATCCAGATTCAGCTGTCACTGCGAGCGTAGAGAAGCAATCTGGTCGGACAGCGCGCTGAGTCTCGAGATTGCTTCGCTGCGCTCGCAATGACAGGGATGGGGTTCGGCGCGGTCATTGCTGGGGCTGGAGCTTGCCCTCGTACTCCGGTGGCGCCTCGGCGCGCGCCACGCGGACGGCGCAGACCTTGTACTCGGGGATCTTCGAGACCGGGTCTTGCGCCGAGATCGTGAGCTGGTTGGCGCTCTTGCGGCCGGACCAGTGGTACGGAATGAAGACCGTATCCGGGCGGATCGTGCGGACGACCGACGCGCGGAGCGTGCAATGCCCGCGGCGGCTCTCGGCCGTCGCCCAGTCGCCGTCCTGGATGCCGAGCTGCTGGGCGAGGTGCGGGTGCATCTCGATCTTCGGCTCGGGGTAGTGGTCCACGAGCGGCCCGTTGCGGCGCGTCGGGTTGCCCGAGAGGACCTGGC
>JBBSQZ010000214.1:0-5639 GCA_038243565.1 Rhodothermales bacterium
CCCTCGGCGCGCATCACGCGGACCGACTCGCGGCTCGCCTCGACCGACTGATCGGCCACGCGGACGTACGCATGCTGCCGCGCCGCCTCGCCCACGGTGCCCGGCTCCGGCACGAGGATATGCGGGCGCAGGTCGCTCGGTGGCACCTGCACCACGAGCACGTCGCGGCGGCGGCTCACGCTCACGGCCGCGATCTCGACCTCGACCTCGGGGTCGATCCGCTCGCGCAGCGCCGCCGAGAGCGCGAAGAGCTCCTCCTCGGCGTCGCGCAGGCCCACGATCGTGCCGTCGTCGTCGACGCCGATGAGGACCGTCCCGCCGTCCGTGTTGGCGAACGCGATGACCTCGCGCGCGATGCGCTCCGCGCGCGGGACGCGGTTCTTGAACTCGAGGCGCACGCCCTCGCCGAGCAGCACGAGCCGCTTGAGGTCGTCGTGGGTCATCGCGCCGGCGCGGCGGTGGGCGCGACGTCCGCCGCCGTCCCGTCGAAGCCGGCGTCGGCGGGGCCGGGGCCCTCGAGGCGCGCGTCGCGCTGCATCAGCATCCGGACGGCCGCGCCTGGCTGGAGGCGCCCCGCGAGGATCGCGCCGACGGCCTCGGTGATCGGCATCTCGACGCCGTAGCGGGCCGCCAGCGCCTGGACCGACGCCGTCGTGCGGACGCCCTCGACGACCATGTGCGACGCCGAGAGCGCCTCGGCGACGCTCTCGCCGGCGCCGATGCGCTCGCCGAAGGCGCGGTTGCGGCTGTGCCGCGAGAAGCACGTCACCACGAGGTCGCCCAGCCCGGCGAGCCCCGCGAACGTGTGCGCGGCGGCGCCCATCGCCAGCCCGAGGCGCGAGATCTCGGCGAGCCCGCGCGTGACGAGCGCCGCCTTGGCGTTGTCGCCGAGTCCCAGTCCGTCGGACATGCCCGCCGCGAGCGCGATGACGTTCTTGACCGAGCCCGCGACCTCGACCCCCACCACGTCCGGGTTGGCGTAGACGCGCAGCGCCGGCGTCATGAACGCCGCCTGGACGGCCCCGGCCGCGGCGACGCTCGGCAGCGCCACGACGACGCTCGTCGGCTGCCCGACGGCGACCTCCTCGGCGTGGCTCGGCCCGTAGAGCACGCCCACGCGCGCCGCGTCGACGGCCGGCAGCGTCTCGCGGACGACGGCCGAGGCCGTCAGCAGCGTCTCGTTCTCGATGCCCTTCGCCACCGAGACGACGGTCAGGCCGGGCGTCACGAGGCCGCCCATCTCCGAGAGGACGCCGCGGACCTGCTGGCTCGGCACGGCGACGGTCCAGAGCCACGCGCCTTGAACAGCCGCCTCGAGGTCGGCCGTCGCGTGGAGGCCCCGCGGCAGGCGCGCGCCGGGCAGGTACGGCGCGTTCTCGCGCGTCCGCTCGATGGCCTCGGCCGCCTCGGGGCGCCGCGCCCACAGGCGGACGTCGTGGCCCGCCGCGGCGAGGCTCGCCGCGAGCGCCGTGCCCCAGCTCCCCGCGCCGAGTACGGCGATGGGGGAATCGGGCATGGGGGATGGGGGATGGGGCATGGGCAGAAGCGAGCGGGCAACCGGATTCAGCGCGTACGCGGGGCCGGCAGGAGAGGGTTTCCCTCATGCCTCATGCCCCATCCCTCATGCCCCTCCAACCACACGCCCGACGTCGAAGGCGGGCTCGCCGAGGGCGCCGAGGACGGCGAGGGCGCGCGTGCGGTTCTCCTCCGAGACGACGGCGACGAGGCCGACGCCGAGGTTGAACGTCCGCCGCATGTCGTCCTCCGGCACGTCGCCGACGCTCTGGATGAGCTGGAAGACCGGCGGGACGGTCCACGCGTCCCACGTGATGTCCAGATCAAGACCGGAGGGCAGGATGCGGCGCGTGTTCGAGACGAGGCCGCCGCCGGTGATGTGCGCGAAGCCGGCGGCGAGGCCCTCGGCGACGAGCGCCTGGATGGCGTCGAGGTACGACTTGTGGACGCGCAGCAGCGCCGCGCCGACCGACTCGCCCTGGAGCGCCTCGGGCTCGTCGGCGGCGACGAAGCGCTCGAAGAGGACCTTCCGCGCGAGCGAGTAGCCGTTCGTGTGGAGCCCGGTCGAGGGCAGGCCGAGCAGCACGTCGCCCGGCCGGATGGCCGAGCCGTCCACGATCTCGCTCTTCTCGACGACGCCGACGAGCGTGCCCGCGAGGTCGTAGTCGCCCAGTCGGTAGAGGTCCGGCATCTCGGCCGTCTCGCCGCCGACGAGGGCGCAGCCGTTGGCGCGGCACCCGCGCGCGACGCCCTCCACGACCGCGTCCAGCACGGCGGCGTCGAGCACGCCGGTCGAGAAGTAGTCGAGGAAGAACAGCGGCCGCGCGCCCGACACGGCGACGTCGTTGACGCAGTGGTTGACGAGGTCCTCGCCGATGGTGTCGTGCCGGCCGACGCGCTGCGCG
This sequence comes from Rhodothermales bacterium, assembly GCA_038243565.1. Taxonomy (GTDB): domain Bacteria; phylum Bacteroidota; class Rhodothermia; order Rhodothermales; family Rubricoccaceae; genus DASVSE01. Next base: position 2,421 of record JBBSQZ010000214.1, read on the forward strand.
ACCTTCAGCTTGGTCCCGACGCCGTCCATCGACGACACGAGGACGGGCTCGCGGTAGCCCGCGTCGAGCGCGAACAGGCCGCCGAAGGCGCCGACGTCGGCCAGCACGGCCGGCGTGAACGTGCTGCGGACGTGCCGCGCGATGCGGCCGACGGCCGCATCGCCGGCCTCGACGTCGACGCCGGCCTCCTTGTAGGTCGCCATGGGCTCGCGGTGGGGTGGCGGGAAGATAGGTGGGACAGGCGAGGCGCTCCGTCCGTGGGCCGTCCTCGGTAGAGTTTGGAGTTTGGGGTTTGAAGAACTGGGAGGGCACAGCTCGAGACGCTCAGCGTGCTGCGCAACGGCCTCTCCAAACTTCAAACTCCAAACTCTCCTGCCTCGAGGTCGGGTCAGCGCGCTACCGTTTCCAGGGAGCGGGCGTCTTGTTGAGGAACGCGTCGACGCCGGCGCGGCAGTCGGCCGTGGCGCGGGCGCGGGCGTTGAGCGCCGCGGCGAGCTGGAGCGACTCCGAGAGCGAGCGGCCGGGCAGGTCCGCGAGGAGCGCCTTGGTGAGGGCGACGGCCGAGGCGCTCGTCTCCGTGGCGAGCTCCTGGCAGAGCGCGTCGAGCTCGGCGTCGAGGCGGTCGTCCGGCACGCAGCGCGTGACGAGGCCGATGCGGGCGGCCTCTTCGGCGTCGACGCGGTGGCCGCGCAGGAAGAGGTCCCGCGCGGCCGTCTCGCCGACCTTGCGCGTGACGAACGTCGCGACGAGGGCCGGCACGAAGCCGATGCGGACCTCGGAGAAGCCGAGCGTCGCGGAGTGCGCCGCGAGGGAGAAATCGCACGCCGCGGCGAGGCCGCAGCCGCCGGCGATGGCGTGGCCGTGGACGCGCGCCACGACGGGCTTCGGGTGCCGCAGGATGGCCTCGAAGAGGCGGCCGAGGCGCTCCGAGTCGGCGAGGTTGTCCTCGAACGAGGCGTCGCGCAGCGCCTTCAGCGCCGCGAGGTCGGCGCCGGCGGAGAAGACGGAGCCTGCGCCGGCGAGCACGACCACGCGCACCGAATCGTCGGTCGCCGCCTCGCCGAGGGCGTCTGTGAGGGCCGCGACGAGGTCCGCGGAGAGCGCGTTGCGCGTCTCGGGGCGGGCGAGGGTGAGCGTGAGGACGGGGCCGGAGCGGGAGACGTCGAGCATCGGAACGGGGCGGGGGAGAGGGCGAAAGAACGCGCCTGCCGGTCCGCGTTTCCCCGCGCCATGCCGTAACCTGAGGATCTGCGGGTCTAGCTCCCGGCTTCCTCTCCACTTACCCAACCTCGCCATGCGCGGCCTTCTGCTTGCTCTGCTGCTGCCGATCGCGGCGCAGGCCCAGACCATTCTCACGCCCGGCCACCCGGACCTCACGGCCGCCGCGCCGCAGTCGGCCGAGTACGACATGCGCTTCGCCGGCGACACGCTGCACACGGTCGGCCGCTTCGCGAGCACCGAGACCGTCAGCGGCGACCGCCTCACCATCGTCACCCTCGATTTGCTCCACTTCGAGCTGCCGCTGTTCGAGCAGGAGACGCGCGACACGACGGTGGTGACGTGGCCCGGCCTCGTGCCCGTCTCGCGCAGCGCTGCCAGAGACGACGCCAGAGGAGAGGAGATGTACCACGTTGCGGCCGCGGGCGGGCGCATCACGGGCCGGTTGGTGGTGGGCAACCTCGACGAGGCGCTCGACGCGCCGCTCCCCGCCGGCGTCTTTCTCGAGGGGGCCGCATGGCGCATCGCGCGCTCGGTGCCGCTCCGCGACGGCTACACGGCCACGTTCCAGATGGCCGACCAGCGCGGCGACGTCTCAACGGGCACCGTGACCGTCGCCGGCCCCGACGGCGACGCCTGGAACGTCACCGTCGCGCGGCCCCCTAAGCCGCCAACCACGTACACCGTCGACGGCGCGACGCGACGCGTGCTGCGGACGTCGTTCTCTCCGGACGCGACCCTCACGGTGGAGTACGTCCCGCTTGCGGCCCGCCCCGCCGGGCCAGTCCTGCGCCCCGGCGACCCGGCGCTGGACCTGTCGTGGATGCGCGGCCAGGCGCCGGCGCTCGCGGTCCGCCTGCTAAACACGGGAAGCCCGCCGAACGAATACGGGACGAGAACCTCGACGCGGGCCGTCGTGGACGGCGTGATGACCGTCACGACGACCCTCACCCCCTCGACGCACAGCCTGGTGCAGATGGTGGGTAAGACGGTCACGACCACGTCTGTGGCGGACGCGGCCACGCTCGCACCGATCTCGACCGTCGTCCGGGCCGGGCCGAGCGGATCGTCCGTCACGTACGCACCCGGCCACGTCGCCGGCACGAGGACGGCGGCTCTCGGCGACGTGCCTGTCTCGGCCGACCTCGCGTCGCCCGTCTTCGACGCCACGTGGGCGATGGAGATCGCGCAGAGCCTCCCGCTCACGGCCGGCTACACGGCGACCATCGAGACGTACGACGCCGTCTATGGCCTCCAAACGATCACCTACACCGTCTCTGGTCCCGAAGACGTGGACGGAAAGGCGGTGTGGGCCGTCGCGTCCGCGACGTCCGCCGGGCCGGTGGCCTACCGCATCGACGGCGCCACGCGCCAGCTCGTCTCGATGCGGACGAACCCGGGGCCTGGCACGGCCGTCGAGGTGACGCCGAAGCCGTAGCACAACGGCCGTGATTTGCGCCGTAACCTGCGGATCTGCGGGCCGTAGTTCCTCGCTTTCCGACCACTTGCCCACACTGCCATGCGCCTCGCGCTGCTCGCCCTGCTGCTGCCGATCGCGGCGCAGGCGCAGACCGTTCTCACGCCGGGCTCGCCCGAACTCGCCGCGCCGCCGCCGCAGGCCTTCGCCTTCGAGGTCCGGATGCAGGGCCAGGTCATCGGCCAGATGACGCAGGCCGAGCGTCTCGACGGGGATCGCCTCGTGATGATGGCCCACCTCTCCGTCCCCGGGCCGCACCTCGAACGCACCGACACGACGACGGTCACGTGGCCGGGCCTCGCGCCGGTTATGCGCAACGCCTACGGCGACGAGGAGGCCGCGCACATCACCTACGCCGGCGGCCGTGTGGCCGGGCGCTCGGTCCTCGGCAACCTCGACGAGGCGCTGGACGCGCCGCTCCCGGCCGGCGCGTTCGCCGAGGGCTCCGGTGCGCGCCTCGCCCGCTCGCTCCCGTTCGCCGACGGCTACACGGCGACGTACCAGATCGTCGACCGCCGCGGCGA
>JBBSQZ010000215.1:0-5623 GCA_038243565.1 Rhodothermales bacterium
ACGCCGGTCGTCTCAGGCTTCCAGGCGCTCATCGGCGTGCTGCTGCTCGCCGGGCGCCTCGTGCCGCTCGCGCTCGTGATGCTCGTCCCGATCCTCGTCGGCATCGTGCTCTTCCACGTCTCGTTCGACCCGGTCTCGGGCGTGCCGGGCTACCTCGTCTGCGCGCTGACGGCGTTCCTGATGTGGGCCTACCGCGCCCACCTGCTGCCGCTGCTGCGCGTCCGCGCCGAGCCGGCTCTCTGACGTGTCGGGGGCGCGGGCCGTTCGTTTTGGACGCCTGATTCCCGCGATAGACAGCAAGCCACTCGTACCTTCACGCGATGCGCACCGTCTGTCGGCGGATTCCCCGCGGGCAGGTCATCCTTTCCCCCATGTCGCTGACTGTCGAAATCACCGAGCAGGTGCTGTCGCGCGAGCGCCAGGCCGTCCTCTCGGACCTGCTCGTCCGGACGGCCGGCATGGAGCCGGACGAGGCGGCGCTGACGGCGCTCGTGATGCCGTGCGCCATCGGGCCGATGCCGTCGGCTGAGGCGCAGCGCAGCCTGCTCGCGGCGCTCCAGCAGGCGGGCTTCTCGGCACGTGCCGGCACCGGCGACTCGATGCCCGACTACGCGGCGCCCGCCCCTCCGCCTGCGTATCCGGCGGCTGCGCCGGCCTACGTGCCCCAGCCAGCCGCGTATCCGACGCCGGGTCCGTACGTGCCAGCCGCTGCCAGTCCGTACGCCCCGACGCCCGCGCCGGCAACGTCCTCGAACACGGCCATCATCGCCGTCGCGGCCGTGCTCGGCGTCGCCGTGATCGCGCTCGCCGCGGTCCTGTGGATGCGGAGCGACGACACGCCCCGGACCACGCCGGCCGTCTCGACCACGGACACGCCGCCGGGCTACGGCAGCACGCCGATCGCGGGGGGCGAGACGGCGGACACGATGGCGTCGGACGACTACGTCGAGCCCGTCCGGAGCGACGGGGCGGACTACGCGCTGGGCTACAGCCCGAACCAGGGCGTCAACTGGGGCCTCTTCTCGCAGGGGGCGCAGACGCGCTACGCCGCGGCGCCGAACGGGACGCCGATCCCGGTCCGCGACGCGCCGAGCGGGCGCCACGGCACCGCCGTCGCCGACGTCCCGTCGGGCGGCGCGGTCTCGACCGACGGCTGCCTGCCGCCGCGCCCCGAGGACGGCGCGCGGTGGTGCCGGACGGACTACGCCGGCGGCGAGGGCTGGATCTACGACCGCTTCCTTCGCGCCTCGGCGCCCGCGCCGCGCGCGTCGTCCGGCGGCTCCGGCGGCGTCCAGACGGGCACGCTCAGCGACGGACAGACCACGATGACGGTGAGCGACGGCGGGCGGACGTACCGCCTCCCGCGCCCGCTCTCGGCGAACACGTCCGTGAGCGACATCCAGCGCAAGACGCTCGCCGGGCGCCCCGTCGTCCAGTTCACCGCCCGCGACGCGCGCTGGACGACGACCTACTACTGGGAGTACCGCGCCGGCCTGCTCCACTTCGTCGGCACCGACGGCAGCCGGACCAACGTCTCCGAGGCGCCGGGCTCGCAGGCGATCATCAGCGCCGACCAGGGGGTCATCCCCGGCGACGACATCGTGCGCGGCAGCGGCAACGCCTCGCGCGCGCCGACGCGCCGCGCGCCGAGCCGCGGCTCGATGGCCGACGTGCCCAACATCATCGTCCTCGGCTCCTACCAGCCGTCGGACCGCGCCGGCCTCGAGGCGCGCCTCGCGCAGGCGCGCCAGACGGGCCTGCCGCTCCAGACGGTCTCGTCGGAGTCCTACGGCATGTCGCCCGGGCTGACCGTCATCGTCGCCGGGCCATACAGCCGCGACGAGGCGCTGCGGCGGCTGGAGCAGGTCCGCCGCTATGTCCCGGACGCCTTCCGCAAGGCCCTCGACTGAGCCGCGCGGCTACGCGACGCGGCCCCGCTGCCCGAGCTCGAACCGGTCGCCCGACGACCTGACCTCGGCCGGGCGAACGGCCGCGAGCGCGGCGGGCGTCGCCGTGCCGTCGAAGCACGGCGCGAGTTCGCGGAACTGGCCCGGCGAGAGCGGCTGCGGGAACAGCCAGTGCCGGCCCTCTGCCGCGACGAGCCAGTACTCGACCGGGCTCGACCCGCCGAGGCCGAACGTGATGGGCTGCGCCTGCGAGTTCGCATCTCGGTAGACGGCCGACGCCGCGGCGCCGGGCATCACCTGCCGCAGCGCCTCGGCAAAGAACCCGACTTTCCCAACGACGGCGCTCGCCGCAGCGCACCACGCCCGAAATGCGCCGGCGATGGTTTCGCCCATCGCGGACGGTGCCGGGTCGCTCGGCGCCACCGGCTCCGGGGGTACCGCGTCTGGCGTGGCGCGCGCCTTCGCAGCCGGCGGCACAACTTTGACCGTTGCCGACCCGACGGGCTGAACGGTCGGACCCGCCGCAGGCGGCGCGGCCGACTGCCCGGATCGAGGCGCGCTGGCCTCGGCGCGGGCTGCGTCGCGCTCGGCTCGCGCCACCGCCACGTCTGCCTTGAGGCGCTGGAGGTCGGCGTCGGCCGCGTGGCGCTCCGCGTCGAGCGTGGCGCGGGCGGCATCGCGCTCGGCCTCGGCAGCCGCGAGGCGCTTCTCGACGGCTGCGCGGACGCGGTTCGCCTCGTCGCGCTCGGCCTCCAGCAGAGTGGCGGCCTGCGCGCTCTCGTCGGCCGCCGCCTCGACCTGCCGCATGTCGGCCGCGTGCTGCGCCTCGAGCCGGGCGATCTCCGCCTCGAGACGCCGGAGCGCGTCGGCGCTGCGCGCGTCGTTGAGCGCCGTCTCCTGCTCGGCGAGATGTGTCTTGAATGCATCGACCGCGGCGGAGAGGCTGCTCGCCGCGCGGCTCAGGTCGTCGTAGGACGCCCGCAGGCGGTCGCGGCGGTCGTCGGTCGGGTCGGGCATGGCCTCAGGCGTCGGCCGTGACGCGGCCGGGTTCTGCGAGAAGGTGCGAACTGCCCTCGGCCACGACGTCGGCCGGGACGACGGAGGCGACGGTCTCGGGCGTCGCCTGCCCGTCGAAGGCGGGCGCGAGCTCGCGGAACTGCGACGCTGAGAGCGGCTGCGGCAGAAGCACCGTCGCCGGCCCGATCCGGACGAGCCAGTACTCGACGCCGTCGACGGCTTCGGCGCGGAACGTCGGGACGGACGCGGCGCGGTCCCGGTAGACCGGTGTCACCTCGACGGCCATGCCGCCGGCGGCGGTCTTGAGGAACGTCGCGAAGAGGTACGGGCGGCTCACGAGGGCGCGGTTGCGGCGGCACCACGCGGCAAAGGCGCGGCCGGCGACGTCCTTCGGGCCCGCGGCGGGGAGCGCGTCGTCAGCCGGTTCCTCGCCCGACCGTCGGGGCGGCGGGGGCGGCATCGGGTGCGTCCGCCTCAGGGCGTCGGCCTCGGCACGCGCCGCGGCCGCCTCGGCCTGCGCGACGCCGAGCTCGCTCCGCGCCTCGGCGAGCTCAGCACGCAGCGCCGTGAGCTCCTCGGCCGCACGCACGGTCCGTTCCACGGCGCGCTCGAGCTGGGCGCGGAGGTCCGGGTCACCGGCGTCACTGGCCGGCAGGGCATCGCGCGCTTCATCGGCGAGGCGGAGCCGCTCCAGGAGCGCGTCACGCTCGTCGCGCAGGTCGTCGACCTCGCGCTTGACGTTGCGGAGGAGTTCGCGGGAGACGAGAATCTGAGAGTCGCTCACGGGGAGTCCGTCGGGTCGGGGCGGGTGCTGAGGTCGGAGGGGAGCGTCGGGGCCGGCGACGCGACGCGGCTGGCGCCGTCGACGCGCGGTGCCGTAGACCGGCGACGGCGCGCGAGGCCGTCGCGGAGCCACGCGAAGAGCGTCTGCGGCGCATCCTCGACCTGCGCGAGGCGGTCCACGGCGCGGTCCATGCGCCCGAGCGACTCGTCGATGCGGACGACCGACGCGCCGCCGAGCGCGGCGGCGAGGCGTGTGAAGTGCGCCTCGATGGCCGTGGACTGGCGGGCGAGGTCCGCGAGCGTCGCCTGCTGGGCGGTGGCGGAAACGCCGAGCGTCCCCGTCGCGGTCTGCTCGATGCGCCCGATGGCGGCGTCGGTCTGGCCGGCGACGGCCGCGACCTGCTCGCCGAGCGTCTCGAAGCCGTCGCGCGTGGTGGCGACCGAGTCTGCGACGGTCTCGAGGTGGCGCAGCAGCGTCTTGTTGAAGGCGTCGAGCGGGTCGCCGATGTGGTGGGCGGCGACGTTGAGCGTGCCCATCGTGTCGCGGAGGTGCGTGCTCGCCTCGGCGATGTGGCGCAGCAGGTCGTCGAGCTTGGCATACTGGTGCTGGAACGAGCCGAAGTCGCCCATCATGTCGGCGATGCGGTCGCCGAGGCCGGCGAGGCTCGCGTCGAGGTTGACGGTGAGGCCGCGGACGGTCGTGCCGAGCACGGCGAGGTGGCCGGCCGTCTCGGCGAGGAGGTCGCCGAGCGTGAGGTTCGGCATGATGCGCTCGCGGAGGTCGGCGAGGCCCGGCAGGAGCTCGTGCGTGACGGTCCGCTCGAGGCGGTGCAGCCGCCCCGACGCGCGGAGGTCCATCCCGCCGACGGCGACCAGCGCGACGACCATCAGGCCGAGGCCGGCGATCGACGCGTCGAAGGCGCCGCCGATGCCGTCCATCAGCGCGCCCATCGTGCTCAGGAACTGCTCCGGCGCCATCGCGGCGCCGCCGGCCGCGTCCGCAATCGCCCCGACGACGCCGTTGAGGCGCACCATCGTAAAGAAGAGGCCGATGAGGACGAACAGGCCCGCCATCGTCCGCGCGGCGCCGACGCGCTCGGCGAAGGTGGCGACGGCCGGCAGCCGCTCGGTCTCGAAGCGCTGGAAGGCGCCGTCGGGAAATTGCGCGCGGACCTGGTCCACGGCCTCCTGCACGACGCCGCCGCCGTAGTCCATCCGGAGCGCCGAGAGGGCGACGAGGCGCTCGCGGGCGTTCCGCTGCGGGACGCTCGGCGACGGCTCCGGCGCGCCCTCTTCCGTGTCGGACAGAGGGCCGATGCGCGACGTCTCGTCGGCGGCCTCTCGGGCGGACCGCTTCGGCGGGTTCAGCGCGGACATGTCCAGCGCGGCGGCCGGCTCGCGGTCGAGGTCGCGGCGGAGCGCCTCGCGCAGCGTCTCCAGCCCGCCGAGGCGCAGTGCCCGCCCGCGCGTCCACAGCGGGATCAGGTAGAAGCCGACGTACAGCGCGAACGCGATGACGAAGACGAGGCCGTAGCTGGGCAGAGCAGTCGGCATCAGCTCACGCGCCCGGGCTGGGCGAGTACGAACGACCCGCCCTCGTCGCGCACGCGCGCCGGCGTGATCTGGCCGAGCGCCTGCGGCGTGGCCGACCCCTCGAAGACGCGCGTGAGGTCGCGGAACTGCGTCGCGGTGAGCGGCTGCGGGAACAGCAGCGCGTCCCCGCCGGCGGTGACGAGCCAGAACTCGGCGGGCGAGGCGCCGCCACGGGCGTCGAAGCGGATCGGCTCGGCCTGCGAGTTGAGGTCGCGGAAGACGGTCTGGACGCGCGCCCCGGGGACGCTCGCGGCGAGGGCGTTGCCGAAGAAGTCGACCTTGCCCATCATCGGCGTCGCGCGGCGGCACCAGTCGGTGAAGGC
>JBBSQZ010000216.1:0-5587 GCA_038243565.1 Rhodothermales bacterium
AACGCCTCGGCCTGCGCGAGTGCCGCCTCCGAGATGTCGACGAACTCCCGGGCGACGAGCGCCTGGATGTACGCCTGCTCGGTCTGCAGCCGGACGTCCGCGATCTGCTCGACGGAGCCGTAGCGCGCCGCGTCGCGGGCGCCGCGCGCGATGCCGAGCGCGACGAGCGCCTGGGGCGAGAAGAGGGACTGCGAGCCGGTGAGCGTCGCCGAGTAGACGTTCTTCTGGCCGAACGGGAGGTTGCCGAAGAGGCCGCCCAGCGCGCCCGTCGCAGCCAGCCCGGCGTTCTGCTCGAGGTAGCGGACGCGGTCCTCGAGCGGCGCCGTCGGGTCCGGGTCGAAGCGCAGCGAGTCCGGGACTGCCGTCGGCGTGCCCGTGCTGAAGGCCGACTTGAGGGTCCGCTGGTAGGCGAGGTTGCCGTTGATCTGCGGGTAGAGCGACGCGCGGGCCTGGCTCACCTGCGTCTCGACGAAGTCGATCTGGGACTGGGCCAGCCCGACCTCCTCGCTCTGTTCGAGCGCGCGGGCGACGGCGCCGCGGAGCGAGAGCTGGAGCGCCGGGCCGGACGTCGGCGGCGGGACGATGGTCTGCGCGCGGGGCGCAGCGGCGCACGCGATCGCGAGCGAGAGGGCAACGAGAAGAGGGCGCATGCGGGGCGTCGGACCGGTCGGTGTCATATTGGTTCAGCCGTGACTGAACTTAATGACCAGACGGTCAGGAGAGCCGCGATGTTGCATGAAGTGACTGGAAAGTCACTCGGGCCCGGTATCGCCCGACAGCCGCCTCGGGGATTGCCCGCCGCGGGGTTTGCCGGAGCCGGCTGAGGCGCTCGGTCCACCAGCGGCGCGCTCGGCGAGCGCGCCCTACCGGAAAACCTCGAGTCAGGCAGGGACGGCACGCCGAGCCGTCCGCGGTCGATGCGCAGCAGAGACGTGCGCCGGGTGGCACTCCCGCTCCGCCCGGTTTATTCCTGCGTCCGCCGCGACGCCTCGAACGAGGCGATGAACGCCGGCATCTGGTCCGCCGCGAGGCGGTTGAGGTCGTACATCTCGCGCAGCCGCTCCGAGTCCCGTGGGCCGCCCTCGACGAGCGCGAGCCCGCGCTCCGCCGCCGCCGAGAGTTGCTCCATCACCCGCACCTGCCGCTCGAGGACGCGGACCCACGCGTCCGGCGCGATCCGGAAGTACGCCTGCCGGTCGCCGTGGACGGCGTGCCGCTCGATCAGGCCCGACTCCATCAGCAGCCGCGTCATGCTGGACACCGAGCCCTTGCTCACGCCGAGCGCCTCGACGAGGTCCGAGAACGACTGGTGCGGCGGGTCGCAGATGAGCAGCCAGCCCAGGATGAGGCCCGCAATGCGGGGCCGGCCGTCGGCTTCGAGCACGAGGCCCATGTCGTCAACGAACCGGGCTTCTTCGGCGGACATCTCGGCGGCCATGCGGGGCAAGTCGGGGCGGGTGGATGCGAAAGGTAGTCGAGCGGCGCTTGCCCGCGCGACGGGCGCTGCACGGGAACGGCGGCGCGGTGGCGCGCCGTATCCTCCGGTCCCACACGCCCCGCCGCCGGTGAAGACCGCTGCGCTCTACGTCGCCCTCGTCGTCGTGCCCCTGCTGGGCGTCGTCGGCGTGCTCCAGCTCGGCGGGCTCGTCGAGCCACCGCCGTCCGTCGGCGGCGCGTGGCGCGTGACCGAGGGCGCGCTGTGCGCCATTCCGGGACGTGCGTTCTCCGTCGAGCAGTCTGGCGCGTTCCTGCACCTGCGCCTGCCCGGGCGGGTGGGCCTGCCGGCGCGCCTCGCGGGCGACCACTTCGAGGCCGAGGGCGGCGCCACGGGCGACGTCTCGCCGGGCTGCGGCAGCGACGCCGTCCGCGTCGAGGCGCGCGTCGGCGAGGACGTCGCCGAGCAGATCACGGGGCGGATGGGCATCCCCGGCTGCGGCGGCTGCCCGATGCGGCCGTTCGTCGCCGTCCGCGACACCACGGCCGCGGCGCCCGGAGGGCTCGCGGCACAGCCCGCGCCCTGATGCACGGCATCCTGCTCCTGCTCATCCAGATCGTCGTCGTGCTCATCGTGGCGCGTCTCGTCGGCGTGGCGTTCCGGCGCATCGGCCAGCCGCAGGTCGTCGGCGAGATGGTGGCCGGCATCCTGCTCGGGCCGAGCCTGCTCGGGTGGGCGGCGCCCGGCGTCTCGGCGTTCCTGTTCCCACCGGCGAGCCTCGGCCTGCTGGGCGACATCGCGCTGATCGGGCTCGTGCTGTTCATGTTCCTCGTCGGCCTCGAGCTCGACCCGCGGCTGCTGCGCGGGCGCGGGCAGGCGGCGGCCCTCGTGAGCTCGGCCACGATCGCGATCCCGATGCTCTGCGGCGCGCTGCTCGCGCTGTTCCTCTACCCGCGCCTGAGCGACGCGAGCGTCGACTTCGTGGGCTTCGCGCTCTTCGTGAGCGTCGCTCTGAGCGTGACGGCCTTCCCCGTGCTGGCGCGGATCCTCGCCGAGCGCAACCTGCTCAAGACCAACCTCGGGGCCGTCACGCTCGCCTGCGCCGCCGCGGCCGACGTCGGCGCGTGGGCCGTGCTCGCGGTCATCCTGGCCGTCGTGCGGACCGACGCGGCCGCGCACCCGCTCTGGGTGACGCTCGCCGGGACGGCCGCCTTCGTCGCCGGCGCGTTCCTCGTGCTGCGGCCGCTGCTGCAGCGCCTCGAGCGGCTCCACGCCAGCCGCGGCACCCTCACGCAGGACGTCCTCGCGGGCGTGCTCCTGATCCTGCTCGCCGCGTCGGCCACGACCGAGTGGCTCGGTGTCCACGCCCTCTTCGGCGCCTTCGTCATCGGGACGGCCGTCCCGCGCGAGCGCGAGTTCGTCCGCGACCTCACCGAGCGCCTCGAGGACGTGACCGTCGTGCTGTTCCTGCCGCTGTTCTTCGCCGCGGCGGGCCTGCGGACGTCGATCGGCCTCGTCTCGGGCGCCGAGATGTGGGGCTACGCCGCCCTCATCAGCGCCGTCGCGATCGTCGCCAAGTTTGGTGGATCCGCCCTCGCGGCGCGCGCCGGCGGCCTGTCGTGGCGCGAGGCGAGCGCCCTCGGCGTGCTCATGAACACGCGCGGCCTGATGGAGCTCGTCATCCTCACGATCGGCCTCGACCTCGGCCTGATCTCGCCGGCGCTGTTCGCGATGCTCGTCATCATGGCCATCGCGACGACGTTCATCACGACGCCGCTGCTCGAGTGGGTCTACCCGACGCGCCTCATCCTCGAGGACACGGACGTGGACGACGCGCCGGACGCGCCGTTCACGGTCGTCGTGCCGGTCTCGCTGCCGTCGTCCGGCCCGGCGCTCTTCCGCGCCGCCCGCGCGCTCGCGCCGCCGGCCGGCCTGCGCATCTACGGCCTCCACCTCGCGCGCCCCGAGACGCAGTCCGCCCTGGACGCCGTCGAGCCCGTCGAGACGCTCCCCGCAGAGACGCCGCTCGGCCCGCTCCTCGACGCCGCCGCCGGCACGGGCGTGGACCTGCGCCCGCTCGACTTCGTCTCCCGCGACCCCGGCCGCGACATCGCGGACGTCGCCCGGCAGAAGGCCGCCGACCTCGTCCTCATCGGCTGGCACAAGCCCGTCGTGAGCGAGTCCGTCCTCGGCGGGACGGTCGCGGACGTGCTCCGCCACACGCGCGCCGACGTGGCGGTCTACCTCGAGCGGACGTTCCGGCCGTGGACGCGCGTCCTCGTGCCGTACCGCGGCGGGCCGCACGACCAGGCCGCGCTGCGCCTCGCCTCGCGCATCGCGCGCACGACCGGCGCCGAGATCACGCTGCTCCACGTCGTCCCGCCCGCCTCCGGCGACGGCGCCGAGACGCGCGAGGCGTTCCCGTCCAACGTCGAGCTCCGCGTCGTCCCGTCGGACGACCCCGTCGAGGCGCTCGTCGCGGTCGCCCGCGAGGGCTTCGACCTCGTCGTCGTCGGCGTCTCGGAGACGTGGGGCCTGGACCCGTCGCCGTTCACGGTCCGCCACGAGCGCATCGCCCGCGAGTGCCCCGCCTCGATGCTGATCGTGCGGACACACGCCGCGGTGCCGGCGCCGCGCCCGGCCAGGGTGCCGGCGTAAATGGGGTTTGGTTGGATGAGGCGCCGAGGTTTGTTCCGCCACCGATGCCTGCCCGAACCGTAGAGACGCCCCGCCGGGGCGTCTCCGGCCTCCCCGATGCCGCCGTCCACAGTCGCGGATCGTGCTGCGACGATACCGTCAGCGCGCCCACCCACGCGCGAGCGCGACGGCCCGTTTCCAGTCCGCATAGCCCGCCGTGCGGATCGGTGCGCCGGGCGTCGGCTCGGCGCGGACCGTAGCCTGCCACTGCGCCGCGAGGTCGGCCGGCTCGAGCCGGCCCGCCGCGATGCCGGCCAGCGCCGCGGCGCCCCACGCCGTCGCCTCGACCCCTGCGGGGCGCTCGACGGGCGCGCCGATCGCGTCGGCGAGCATCTGGAGCAGGACCGGGTTCTCGGCCGCGCCGCCGTCGGCGCGGAGCGCGTGCGGCGCGAGCCCGGCGTCGGCCGCCATCGCCTCCACGACGTCGCGCGTCTGGAAGGCGAGCGCCTCGAGGGTGGCTCGGGCGAGGTGCGCGCGCGTCGTGCCGCGCGTGAGGCCGGCGATGAGGCCGCGCGCGGCGGGGTCCCAGTGCGGCGCCCCCAGCCCGGTGAAGGCCGGCACGAACACGACGCCGCCCGAATCCGGGACCGACGCCGCGAGGTCGGCCGTCTCGGCCGCCGTCTCGACGATCCCGAGCCCATCGCGGAGCCACTGCACGGCCGCGCCGGCGACGAACACGCTGCCCTCGAGCGCGAACTGCGGCCCGCCGCCGACGTCGCACGCGGCCGTCGTGAGCAGTCCGTGGGCCGAGCGCGCGGGCGCCGGCCCGGTGTGCATCAGCAGGAACGCGCCCGTGCCGAGCGTGAGCTTGGTCTGGCCCGGCGCGAGGCACGCCTGCCCGACGAGCGCCGCGTGCTGGTCCCCGGCGACGCCCAGGATCGGGACCTCGGCGCCCAGAATCCCGCTCCGGACCGTCCCGAACGATCCGGCCGACGGCCGGACCTCGGGCAGGAGCGGCCGCGGAATGTCGAGCGCCTCGATCAGCTCATCGTCCCAGCGGCCCTGTCGCAGGTTCCAGAGCATCGTCCGCGAGGCGTTCGTCGTGTCCGTCGCGTGGCGCCCGCCGTCCGGCCCGCCGGTGAGGTTCCAGACGAGCCACGCGTCGACCGTCCCGAAGGCGAGGTGGCCGACTTCGGCGGCGTCGCGGGCGCCGGGCGTGTGGTCCAGGATCCAGGCGAGCTTGGTGGACGAGAAGTACGGGTCGAGGCGCAGGCCGGTCGTCGCCTCGACGAGCGGGCCGAGGCCGGCGGCGGCGAGGCGCGCGCAGGCCTCGGCCGTACGGCGGTCCTGCCAGACGATGGCAGGGCCGACGGGCACGCCCGTCGCGCGGTCCCACACGACGGTCGTCTCGCGCTGGTTCGCGATGCCGACCGCGCGCACGTCGCGGGCCGAGACGCCCGCCCGCTCGAGGCACTCCCGCGCCACGCCGACCGTCGCGTTCAGGATCTCGGCGGC
>JBBSQZ010000217.1:0-5521 GCA_038243565.1 Rhodothermales bacterium
GGACGCCTTGATCATCACCGGGAAGCCGGCGACGTGGGCCGCCGCGAGGCCCTCCGCCGCGTCGGCGACGGCGCCCTCGGAGCCCGGCACGACGGGGACGCCCGCCGCGACCATCGTCTCCTTGGCGACCGACTTGTCGCCCATGCGGGCGATCGTCTCGGGCCTGGGGCCGATGAAGATCAAGTTGTGGTCGTCGCAGACCTGCGCGAAGTGCGCGTTCTCGCTCAGGAAGCCGTAGCCCGGGTGGATCGCGTCCGCCCCCGTGACCTCCGCCGCGGCGAGGATCGACGGGATGTGGAGGTAGCTCTTGGCGCTGGGCGGCGGGCCGATGCAGACCGCCTCGTCGGCGAAGCGCACCGGCAGCGAGTCGCGGTCGGCCGTCGAGTACACGGCGACCGTCTTGATGCCCATCTCGCGGCACGTCCGGATGACGCGGAGGGCGATCTCGCCGCGGTTGGCGATGAGGACCTTCTGGACCATGAGAAGCGCAGCGTGAGGCTGGAGAGGTCGGCGAACAGTTTGGAGACAGGAAGTTTGGAGAGAAAGGCCGCTCCGAGCGGGGGGTCTCCCCTCTCCAAACTTCGGTTCTCCAAACTCGCGAGCGCCCGCTCGCGCTAGCCCGTCGTGATGACGAACAGCGGCTGGTCGTACTCGACCGGGGCGGAGTTCTGGACGAGGATCTGCGCGACGGTGCCGGCCACCTCGCTCTGGATCTCGTTCATGAGCTTCATCGCCTCGATGATGCACAGCGGCTGCCCGACCTCGACGCGGTCGCCGACCTTGACGAAGGCCGGCGCGTCGGGCGACGCCGCCGCGTAGTACGTGCCGACGATCGGCGCGAGCACGAGCGCCTCGTCGTCGCCGGAGCCGGGCTCGCCGGCGGGGTCCGAGGAGACCGTGACGGCCGCCGCGGGGACGGCCGGCAGCGCAGGCGCGGCGGCCGGTGCGGCCGGGGCCGGCGGCGGGGCCGCGTACATCATCGGGGCCTGCGCGGGCGCCGCCTTCACGGGCAGCGTCGCGCGGACGGTGAGCTTGAAGTCGTCCTCCTCGATCTTGACTTCGGCGAGGCCGCTGTCGGCGACGAGTTCGAGGAGACGCTGGATCTTGTCGAGGTCCATGAGGCCGCGCGGGTCGTGGAGAGGCGGGCGAAGGTACGACGCGGGGCACGGCGCCGTGCCCCGCACGGGGAAGGTTAACAGGGTGGGCGCACGCTCTGGCGCCTCAGCGCGGAAAGTTTGAAGGGAATGCAGTTTGGAGGAAAAGGCCGCTCCGAGCGGGATGTGCGCCCTCTCCAAACTCTCTTTCTCCAAACTCGTCAGCGGTTTACCTTTTCAGGCTGCCCACTCGCACGCCCTGTGGGGTCAGGCCGCCGAGACGCGCGTCTGGTAGCTGCCCGTCTCGGTGTCGACGCGGAGCGTGTCGC
This sequence comes from Rhodothermales bacterium, assembly GCA_038243565.1. GTDB lineage: Bacteria > Bacteroidota > Rhodothermia > Rhodothermales > Rubricoccaceae > DASVSE01. Next base: position 1,424 of record JBBSQZ010000217.1, read on the forward strand.
CCTCGTTGATGAACAGCGGGACGTAGACGGTCGCGCCGGACTCGAGCGTGGCAGGCTTGGTCGCGCCGGTCGCCGTGTCGCCCTTGAGGCCGGGGTCCGTCTGCGTGACCACGAGCTCGACCTGGCGCGGGAGCTCGGCCGTGAGCGCCTCGTCCGTCGCCGCGTCGACGAGCACGTCGATGGTGGCGCCCTCCTTGATGAGGCCCTTCAGGTCGACGACGTTGGGCCGCAGCGAGACCTGCTCGTACGTCTCGGTGTTCATGAAGTGCAGCCCGACCTCGTCGGTGTAGAGGTACTGCATCTCGCGGCGCTCGACGCGCGCCGTCTCGATCCGCTCGCCGGCGCGGAACGTCTGGTCGACCGTCTTGCCGTTGCGGATGTTGCGGAGCTTGGAGCGCACGAACGCGCCGCCCTTGCCGGGCTTGACGTGCATGAACTCGATGATCTGCCAGAGGTCGTCCCTCCAGTTGAGGACGAGGCCGTTGCGGAAATCCTGGGTAGAGGCCATCGGGGGGGCTGTGTCGGGGACCGGAATCTAGCGCAGCGCCGCCGCGGTGCATTCTGCCTCGGGTCGGCATCGTGCTCGGCAGGGTTTGAGGTTTGCAGTTTGGAGACGAGCGAGACCACGCCCGTGGTGGCCCTCCTCCGCGAACTTCACACTCCAAACTCTCTTTCCGCTGAGGCTGACCCAGAGTGCGCTCTCCCAGCCTCAGCGCACGCCTCGGGGCGGCGCTATCGTTCCCCCGTCCCCCCGACCGACGCTGCATGTCTGCCCGCCTCGTCCTCGCCGCGCTGCTGTGCGCGGCCGTCCTGTCCGCCTGCTCGTCCACGGCGCCTCGCAGCGCGGCGCAGAGCGCCTCGGAAGAGGCTGCCGCCCGCCGCCCGGCGCCGCGCGTGCGGCCGCCGCTGCCGGCGCGGCCCGGCATCCCGCGGCCCGAGCCCGCCCTCGGCGCGCCGAGCGACGCGGCCATCGCCTCGCGCGCGCTCGTCCGCCCGCTCGACGCCTCGGCTCCGGCGCGCGGCCTCGCCGGGCGCCACGTCGCGCTCTGGCCGAGCCACGGCTGGTACTTCGAGCCGCGCCGCGGCGCGTGGAAGTGGCAGCGCGCCCACCTCTTCACGACGATCGAGGACGTCCTCCCGTACGCCTTCGTCCAGCCGTACCTCGCGCCGATGCTCGAGCGCGCCGGCGCCGTCGTGCTGATGCCGCGCGAGCGCGACACGCAGACCGACGAGATCGTCCTTGACGCGGACACGCGCATCGAGGACCGCCGCGGGACGATCACCGAGACGGGCATCTGGATCCCGGGCACGCGCGGTTTTCGCTTCCGCGAGACGCTCCACGCCGGCCAGAACCCGTTTTCGGATGGCACGGACCGCGTCATCGAGACGACGCGCACGTCGACGGCGCGGACCGACTGGACCTTCGACGTCCGGACGCCCGGCGAGTACGCCGTCACCGTCGCCTACACGGCCGGGCCGCGGCGCGCGACGGACGCGCGCTACACCATCCAGCACGCCGGCGGCACGTCGCGCGTGGCCGTCAACCAGACCATCAGCGGCGGGACGTGGGTGCGCCTCGGCACGTTCCGCTTCGCGCCGGGCCGCGCCCGCGTTACGCTCTCGAACGAATCGGACACGCCGGGCCGGACCGTCTCGGCCGACGCCGTGCGCCTCGGCGGCGGCATGGGCTCGGTCGAGCGCGGCGGGACGACCGGCGGGCGCCCGCGCTGGACCGAGGGCGCCCGCTACTACGAGCAGTTCGCCGGCTTCGAGCCCGCCGTCTACGCGCCCGAGGACGTCAACGACGACTACAAGGACGACTACAAAGGGCGCGGCGAGTGGGTCAACGCGCTCCTCGCCCGCGGCGTCCCCGTCGACGTCTCGCTCGCGCTCCACACGGACGCCGGGCTGACGACCGACGGCACCGCCGTCGGCACGCTCGCCATCTACTCGACGCGCGGCGCAAAAGGGCAGACGACGTTCGCGGACGGCCGCTCGCGGACCCTCAACCGCGACCTCGCCACGCGCGTCCAGACGCAGGTCGTGACCGACGTCCGCTCCCGCTACGACCCGCTGTGGACGCTCCGGCCGGCGCGCAACCGGAACTACTCCGAGGCGGCGCGGCCCGACGTGCCGGCGCTGCTGCTCGAGATGTTCTCGCACCAGAACCTCACGGACGTCCGCTTCGCCCTGGACCCGCGCTTCCGCTTCGACGTGTCGCGCGCGGTCTACAAGGGCGTCGGGCGCTTCCTCGCGGCGCAGAACCGGACATCGTTCGTGGTCCAGCCGCTCGCGCCCCGCCACCTCTCGGCGCTGTTCGACGCCGGCGGCAACGTGCTCGTGCGGTGGCGGCCCGAGGACGACCCGCTCGAGCCGTCCGCGCGGGCGGACCGCTACGTCGTCTACGTGCGCCGCGGGGCGGGCGGCTGGGACGGCGGGCGGACCGTCGGGCGGGCGAGCGCGCTGCTGCCGCCGCCGCCGCCCGGCGAGGTCCTGTCGGTCCGCGTGGCGTCGCTCAACGACGGCGGCGAGAGCGCGCCGTCCGAGGTCCTCGCCGTCGGCCGGAGCGGGGCGGGCGAGGCGCCGGTCCTCGTCGTGGCCGGCTTCGACCGCATCGCGGGCCCCGAGTCCGTCGAGACGCCGCTCGACCGCGGCATCCGCGGCGACGCGGGCGTGCCGGACGGCGTGGAGCTGAGCTACGTCGGCCGCCAGACCGACTTCTCGCCGCAGTCCGTGTACGTCAACGACGACCGGCCGGGCAACGGCGCGAGCCGCGGCGAGGCCGTCGGGCAGCCCGTCGCGGGCAACACGCACGACTTCGTGGCCGTCCACGGCCGCGCGCTCCTCGCGGCGGGCCGCTCGTTCGTCTCGGCGAGCGACGAGGCCGTCGAGGCCGGCGAGGTGCCGCTCGCGGGGACCGTGGACCTGCTGCTCGGCGAGGAGAAAACGACGCCCGCGCCGGGCTGGCGGCCGACGCAGGCGCCGGACTTCGAGGCGATCCCCGACGCGATGCAGCGGCGCCTCGGCGCGTTCGTGCTCGGCGGCGGAAAGCTCATCGTCTCGGGCGCGCACTGGGCCACGGACACGGGCCGGACGCCCGAGGGCGCGGGCTTCTTGCAGGAGATCCTCGGCGTCCGCGCCGTCTCGGCCAACGGCGCGATGGCCGCCAACCAGGTCGACGGCCGCGTCGAGGGCCCGCTGCTCGGCGGCGCGCGCGTCACGTTCAACACGGCGCGCAGCCCGGACCTCTACGCCGTCGAGATGTCAGACGGCATCGAGGCCGTCGGCGACGGCGCGCTCGCGCTCGAGTACACGCGGACGGCTGCTGGCGCCGCGGTCGTCCGCCGCGGCCGGACCGTCGCCCTCGCCTTCCCCGTCGAGGCGCTGAACTCCGAGGTCGACCGCAACGCCGTCATGGCCACGGCGCTGGCGGCAGTCGAGTAGAGAATGCGGTTTAAGGTTTAATGTTTAATGTTTAAGGTTCGTGCACATCGTCTTTAAACGTTAAACCTTAAACCTCTTCATCCCAGCAGCAGCCCCAGCGCCGAGAGCGGCGCGATGAGGGCGGCCCGCGCGAGGCGCCCGCCCGTGTCCGACGTGTCGTCGTCGATCTGCTGCGCGAAGCGGGCGAGGAGCGCCGCGGCGGCCCACGTCGCGGCGAGCGCGATCGCGGCGAGGGCGAGCGTCTGCCCCGCGGCGTGCGCCGGCGCATCCGGGACGCCCGCGGCCACGCGCAGCCCCCACACCAGGCCGACGGGCGCCACGGCGACGGCCGTGCTGCGCCACGCCGCGCGCCACGCCAGCGCGCGCGCGCCCCACGCCGGCCGCGCCGCCCGCATCCGCTCGACGCCGAGGAACGCGAACGCGACGGCCCACGCCAGGGTGTACGGCACCAGCAGGTCGTGCCCGAGCACGCGCGACGCGACGAGCCACAGCACGCCGACGGCCGAGACGCTGAACACGTTGACGGCCGTGTGCGGGCGCCGCGCCGGGCTGTGCGGAAGGCCGTCCGCCTCGCGGGCGACGGGCCAGACGCGCGCGTAGAGCAGGAACACGGCGGACGGCGCGAGCAGGTACTCCGTCCCGCCGACGGCCCAC
>JBBSQZ010000218.1:0-5511 GCA_038243565.1 Rhodothermales bacterium
AAGATGTCGGAGAGCGCATGTCGCTTGCCGTGGTCGCGTCGTGGGTCCGGGATGCAGGTGAAGTGGCCTCCGAGCAGAGCCATGAGCGGTACGGCGGGTGGAAACCGCTCATACGCCGCTCAGAGTGATGCGTAGCCCCTGCGCACCCGCCTGCCCGGCCAGCCGCGAGACGGCATGGCGCGAGTAGTACACGGAGCGCCCAACGCGGCGCGCCGGAAGAAGGCCCTGGCTAGCCCAGCGGCTCAGGGTCGTGCGATGCCGCCCGTAGAGCTTGGAGGCCACGGCAGGCGTGACCCACTCTTCGGTCTCCGCGACGTGGTTCAGGAACGTCGCGAGGTTGCGGCGCATCGACCGGTCCACGGCCTTATCTGCGGCCTCGTCGACGAGGGCATAGAGGGCGAGGGTCGAGATGACGACGAGCTGGTCGGGGGCGGGCATCGTGGGCCTGGCGAGTGAGTCCGCAGCCTAGCCGGCACGCAGTAGAGCGAACCACCCGCCGTTACCTCCCCTCAGCCCCCCTCTGCTCCCCGCTGAAAGATTCTCTGCAATTCGTCGAGCGACTGCCTGTCGATCTTGCCGAAATCCCCAGCCAGTACAGGCCCTTTGAGATCGCGCAGCTGCTCTCGTCCGAACCGAATCGGTTTGATGGGCCGACTTGGCAGTTTCCTGCGCCTCTCCTTCTCGCGCTCGATAACACCCGCGATCCAGCTTCTATCTGAACGAAGCAAATGTTGTAGTCGCCCGTCTACCTTGGCAGCTAGATCTTTGTCCCTTGTAATATTTATTTCGGCTCTGCTAACAATGACGATCTCATTCACAAGCCACTGGGACAGGCGTGACCATAACGCGTTTGATTTCAAACGTGTAACTCCACCTGGTCTATAGATGACCTCCTCGGGGTGAGGAAACGGGAGTGCCGTCGGTGCGACACCCTGCGCGCTGTCTGAAGCATTTTCTTCCCCAGCCAATATGTTGTCCTCTTGAAGAATAGCCAGTATGATTGTTTCAGACCGTATAAATAGGTCTAGGGATGTTTTGGAATGCCTATCGCGGACCGACCGTTCAAATTGTTGTGCGTTCTGATTGCGCTCTAGGGCCAGAGCCTGAGTGATCACCTCGGTGGAAGCGTGTGACTCTGAAGATTCATTTAGCACCACTAGCCCTCCCGGCGATGTCACCATCACATACTCAGGAAGAGCTTCAAGCCATACGCGCTCCGTAGCGAGCCGTGCGAGAGCATCGACGGCTAGGTCCACCGCTTCTTTTAGCTGGTCAGCCCTTGCGCGGAGGTTGCTGGCGAGCGCGTCCGCTGCCGCCACCCCCTTCTCCTTGACCATAAGCCGGCACCGATCTAGCTCAGCTTGATCTGGCACGAAAGACCACATGCTCTGCCGTGAGGGATCGGGAGACGATCCGCCTGAAGCATCGTCCCGACTGTTCTTGACCTGCTGGATGATGCTGTCTATCTCATCGCTCGACATGGGTCCGCGCGGCTGCGGATCAGAGTCAGCAGAGTTACCTTTGGCCACAGCGTTGACAGCTATGCTCCCACTGGTCGCAAGTCACTGCAAATCATGGTGATGAACGTAACGGTTTGTGGGCGGTGAGGGGCTCGAACCCCCGACCCTCAGAATGTAAATCTGACGCTCTAACCAACTGAGCTAACCGCCCGACACGCGCGAGGCCCGGCGCAGGCCGGGCCTCGGAGCCCCGCCGAGGCGGGGCGGGGCGGGAAACGGGATTCGAACCCGCGACCCTCAGCTTGGGAAGCTGATGCTCTACCAACTGAGCTATTCCCGCAGGCCGCCCGGACGCCCGGGCGGGAGACGAAGCTACGCGACACCGCCCGCTTGCCGCAACCCGCCGGGCGCCTCGGCGCAGCCGGCCGGCCGGAAGTCAACGTCCCTTCACCGAGACGCCGCCGGCGCGGCCGTATCATCGGCGCACGGCCGCCCGAGTGGCGCACTGAGGTGTGCAGCGCGGGCGGCGATTTCGTCTCCGACCTTTCCGGCCCGGCCCCGTCCGGCCTGCTCCCGATGAAGCGCACCTACCAGCCCAGCCGCCGCAAGCGGGCCAACAAGCACGGCTTCCGCTCCCGGATGGCCACCAAGAACGGCCGCAACGTCCTCGCGCGGCGCCGCGCGAAGGGCCGCCACGCCCTGACCGTCCACGACACGAAGGCGAGCAAGTAGCCTCGCCAGAACCTGTGCGGCCCAACGCCTTCCCGCGGAGCCGCCGCCTCAAGCGCCGCCGCCTGCTCCGGCCCCTCTTCGACCGCGCCCGGCCCGACGTCGGGCGCGTCCGTGTCGGGCCGGTCGTGGTCCTTCACCGCGTCGTGGAGCGCGCCGAGACCGGTGAGGACGCGCCCGTGCAGGTCTGCTTCGCACCGGGGCGCGTCGTGCGCGGGGTGGGCCGGGTCCGCCTGCGGCGCGTGATGCGCGAGACGTTCCGGACGCACCAGCAGCCGCTCCTCGCGGCGATGGCCGGCCGGCCGGACTGCCTGACGCTCGTCGTCCTCTACCGCGGCAAGGCGGAGACCGCCGAGGCGGAGATCCGGCGCTGCCTCCCCGAGGCGCTTCGCCGCCTCGCCGCCTCGCCGCCGCCCGCTGCAACGCCGACCGCCGCCGCTCCGTAGCCGGCCCGCCGGCCGTCGCCGGCTTTTCTTTCCAGCACGCGCGCTCCGGCGCGCCCCTCGTCTGTGGAACCGCAGGGCCTCGACCGCAACGCACTGATCGGGATCCTCCTGATGTCCCTGATCCTGGGCATCTGGATGGTCACCACCGCGCCGTCCAAGGAGGAGGCCGCCCGCGCCCAGGCGACGGCCGACTCGACGGCGGCCGCCGAGCGGGCCGCCCCCGCCGTCGCCGACGCCGAGATCGGGCCGGACACGGACGCCCGGCCCGCCGAGGCGCTCGCCGCGCCGACCGACTCGGCCTTCGCCGCCGACACGGCCGGCACGCCGGACCGGACGGTTACGGTCCGCACGGACAAGTATGAGGCGACGTTCTCGACGCGCGGCGGCACGCTCGTCGGCTTCACGCTGCTCGGCTTCGACCACGCCTCGACGAGCGAGCCCGTCGAGCTCGTCTCGAACCGCGCCGGGGCGGTCTCGCTCGGCTTCGTCCCGCCGCAAGGCGCCTACCTCGACACGCGCACGCTCGCCTTCACGCCCGTCGTCGGCGGGCAGCCGTTCGCGGGCGACACCGTCCGCGCGACGAGCGGCGGCGCCGAACTCGCCTTTGAGACGCGCGTCCCCGGGCAGGCCGGCAAGCCCGGCGCGCTGCGCCTCGTCTACCAGTTCGAGCCGGACTCGTACGACGTGAAGCTGCGCGTCGAGGCGGTCGGGACGGACGTGCTCGCGCGCGGCACCTACGACCTCGCCTGGAACGGCGCGCTCCCGCTCGCCGAGGAGGACCCCAAGGGCGAGACGACGCAGGCCGGCGCCTACCTCCGCTCCGGCGGCGAGACCGAGTCGATCCACCTCCGCAAGCCCGCCGAGGCCGATCCGATCGAGCGGACCGGGACGGTCGACTGGGTGGCCGTCAAGACCAAGTTCTTCATCGCCGCCCTCATCCCGACGTCCCCGACGGCGGCGAGCGGCGCCCGGCTCACGGGCCAGCAGGTCGGCACGGCGGGCGAGTCCGGCTTCGCGCAGGACTTCTCGGCGAGCCTCGAGATGCCGGCCCTCGCCGCGGGGCAGTCCCAGAACGTGACGCTGTACCTCGGCCCGCTCGAGCTGCGGCGCCTCGCGACGTACGGCCTCTACGACACGGTCGACTTCGGCTTCGGCGGCTTCGTCACGCGGCCGATCGCGCGGTACGTCATCGCGCCGCTGTTCGCGCTGCTGTCGTCGTTCATCTCGAGCTACGGCCTCGTCATCATCCTCTTCGCGCTCATCGTGAAGCTGGTGCTGTGGCCGCTGACGGGCGCGAGCTACCGCTCGGCGGCCAAGATGCGCGAGCTCCAGCCCGAGCTCGCCGCGCTCAAGGAGTCCTACCCGGACGACCCGCAGAAGCAGCAGGAGGGCATGATGCGGCTCTACAAGGAGCGCGGCGTGAACCCGCTCGGCGGCTGCCTGCCGATGCTCCTGCAGTACCCGATCCTGATCGCGCTGTGGCGCTTCTTCCAGAGCACGCTCGTGCTCCGCGGCGAGCCGTTCCTCTGGGCGCACGACCTCTCGGCGCCGGACGTGATCCTGAACCTGCCGTTCCACATCCCGGCCTACGGCAACTACGTCGCCGGCTTCACGCTGCTGATGACGGGCTCGATGCTCGCCACGATGAAGCTCTCGCAGCCGTCGGGCAACGCCGTCTCGGGGCAGCAGAAGGCGATCCTGTACCTGATGCCGCTGATGTTCCTGTTCTTCTTCAACGGATTCCCGTCGGGCCTGAGCCTCTACTACCTCGCGTTCAACATCTTCTCCGTCGCGCAGCAGCGGATCGTGAACAAGCAGGTCCACGAGCAGGCCGAGAAGGGCGAGATTCCAGGCGTCGGCGCCGCGGCGCCGGTCAAGGGCGGCAAGGCGAAGTCCAACGGCCGTGCGGGCAGCAGCACGTCGCGCGCCGTCGCCGACGCCGCAGCGCGGCGCAAGAAGAAGTGACGCCGGAGGAGGGCGGAGCGGAGAAGGCGGAGGGTGGACCTTCTGGACCGCCGTTCCGCCCTCCGCCTTCCGCCTCTGATGCCCCCATCGTCGCCCTCGCGACGGCGCGCGGGCCGGCGGCGCTGGCCGTGACCCGCGTCTCGGGCGCCGGGTCGGTCGCGCTCGTCGCGTCTCGGTTCTCGACCCGCAAGGACGGCGCAGCCCACGCCGCGCTGGCCGAGGCGCCGGGGCACTCGGTCCACACGGGCTGGATCGTGGACGCCGGCGGGACGCGGGTCGACCAGGTCGTGGCGACGGTCTTCCGCGCGCCGCGGTCCGCGACGGGCGAGGACGTGGTCGAGATCACGACGCACGGCGGCGACGCGGCGCCCAATGCCGTGCTGCGCGTGCTCGTCGCCGCGGGCGCGCGGCCGGCCGAGGCGGGCGCCTTCACGCAGCGCGCGTTCCTCAACGGAAAGCTGGACCTCGCGCAGGCCGAGGCCGTCGCCGACCTCATCCACGCCACGTCGGCGCGCGGCGCCCGCGCCGCCGTGGCGCAGCTCCAGGGCCGCATCGGGCAGGCGGTGTCCGAGGTGCGCGAGCGCCTCGTGGAGACGGCGGCGCTCGTCGCGCTCGAGCTCGACTTCGCGGACGAGGACGTCACCTTTGCGGACCGGGCCGACCTCGCGCAGCGCCTCGATGCGACGGACGTGCTGCTGGACGAGCTGCTGTCGTCGGCGCGCCTCGGCGCGCTCGTCCGCGGCGGCGCCGTGGTGGTGCTCGCCGGGCGTCCGAACGCGGGCAAGTCCACGCTCGCCAACGCCCTCGCCGGGCGCGAGCGGTCCATCGTCTCGGACGTCCCCGGCACGACGCGCGACGCCGTCGAGACGGACGTCGCCATCGGCGGCCTGCGCGTGCGCCTGGTGGACACG
>JBBSQZ010000219.1:0-5497 GCA_038243565.1 Rhodothermales bacterium
GGGGCGCGCCCCGGGCGCGCGGGCGCGCCGCCGCCCGCCGCGGCGGGCCTTCGGCGCGAGGCCGTCGACCAGATCGAGGCGCGCCTCGCCATCACCGGCGACGCGCGGATCGACGGCATCGGCATGTTCCAGCGGACCAGCAGCGGCGTCCGCTTCGCGCCGGCGCCGGAGATCCTTGCGGCCGTCAACCGCCCGTTCGAGGGCCTTACGCCGGTCGAGATCGCCCTGCCCGAGACGCCTGAGGCGCCGGCTCGCCCGATCCCACCGCCGCCTGCTCCGACAGTGCCGGACGAGCCGCCCGGCGCCGTCGACATTCTCCTCGACCTGATCGTCAACGAGCCGACGGAACCGGAGCCGGCAGAACCGGAGCCGGCAGAACCGGAGCCGACGGCAGTGGAGCCGACGCACCCGGAAGCTGCCGAAGCGCCGGAGGTTCACCCGGCCGACGTGTCGCCCGCCGAGAGCGCCTTCGCCGACGACATCAGCCCGACCACCGCCGCCTTCGCCGCCCCGTTCGCCGAGCCCGATGCGCCGGCCGAGACGCCGGCCGAGGCATCGCCCGAGGTGGACGCTGGCGATCCGCTCGCCCCAGTCGATGACGGTTTCGCCGTCCCGTTCGGCGACGACGACGCGTCGCTCCGCGACCTCCTCCCGCCGACCGAGACGGACTGGCACCCCGCTCCGCTGCCCGACGGCGGCCCGCTGGGCCCCCTCTCCCGCCCTGAGCCGGATGTCGAGGACGCCGAGGTTCTCGGTGCACGTTCCGACGTACCGCCTCCGGCGCTTCCGGTCGAGCCGCCGCCGCTCAGCGAGACGCACGCCCTTCTGGAGCCTACGGACGCGTGGGTCGATGCGCCGCCGGCCGAGACGCCGGAGCCCGCGCCGCGCTCGGGCATGCCGGCCTGGGGCGCGCTCTACGCCCTGCTCGTCCTCGCCCTCTCGTCCCTCGTCGTGTGGTGGGCCGTGAGCGAGCGGCAGCCGCGGATCGTCCGGATCCGTCCCGCTGCCGCGACGCCCGCTACCTCTCCGCCCGCCGCCGCGGCACCTGCCCCGCTCGCCGACACGCTCCAGTCCCGATGACGCTCCTCGCCCTTCAGACGACCGCGCCCGAGGCGCTCACGGCGTCCCGCTTCCTGCTCGCCGGCGGGTGGTCGCTCGTGCTCGTCCTGCTCGCGCTCGGCGTCGCCATCGCCGCCGTCTTCAGAGCCCTGCGGACCGCCCGCGACGCGGGCGACGACGACCTGCTGCAGACCGTCGGCGACTACGTGCGCGAAGGCAACCTCGTCGGTGCCATCGACTTCTGCCAGAGCCAGGACAGCGTCGCGGGGCGCGTCGTGGCCGAGGGCCTCGGGCGCCTCGGGCGGCCGATCGGCGACATCCAGACGGCCGTCGCCGCGGCGGCGCGGCGCGAGGCGGCGCGCGTGACGGGCGCGCTCGAGGTGGTCCGCTCCGCGGCGCTCGTCGCCGCCTTCTCGGGCATGCTCGGAACGGCCGTCGGCGACATCGCGCTCATCCGCGACGGGTCCGCCTTCGAGGCGCTGTGGCCCGCCTTCGTCCCGGCCGCGGTCGGCGCCGCGGTCGGCCTGCTGCTCGTCGGCCTGTACCACGCCGTCGCCGGCCGCGCCGCCGACTTCGCCGCGGGCCTCGACGTGCTCGTCGGCGACTTCCTCGCCCTGCTCGGCGCCCCCGGCCGCTGAGGGCGGAAGTTTGGCGCCCACCTTCCTACGTGTCATCCTGAGCCTGCGACGGACCTCAACGCTGGTCCTCATGCATGACGACGAGGGTTGCGTCGAGATCCTTCGCTTCGCTCAGGATGACATGTTTGGATGGATGCGACACACGTGACGGGCGGCGCACGGTCGGAACTTCTCGAGGCGCTCGGTCCAACCCTTCCGCCTTCCGCCTTCCGCCCTCCGTCGTCACTCCCCGACGTGCTCGGCGAGGTCCTCGCGGCGGCCGGTCTGGCGCAGCATCCGCAGCGCCTTCTCCTTGATCTGGCGGACCCGCTCGCGCGTGAGGTCGAGCTCCTGCCCGATCTCCTCGAGCGTCATCGGCGCCTCGCGGCCGATGCCGAAGTAGAACCGTACGACGGCCTCCTCGCGCGGGTTGAGCCCCGCGAGCGCCCGCTCGACATCCGCCCGGATGCCCTCGCCGACGAGCGCCTCGTCTGGCATCGCCGCGTCGGCCGCCTCGAGGACGTCCAGGAGCGAGTTGTCGTCGTCCTCGGCGAACGGCGCGTCCATCGAGAGGTGGCGGCCGGTGTGGCGGAGCGCGTCGCGGACCTTCTCCGCGCTGATGCCGAGCTCCTCGGCGAGCTCGTCCGCGTTGGGCGGGCGCTCGTGGAGCTGGGCGAGGCGCGCGGAGGCCTTGCGGATCTTCGAGATCGTGCCGATGCGGTTCAGCGGCAGCCGCACGACGCGGCTCTGCTCGGCGAGCGCCGCGAGGATCGCCTGGCGGACCCACCACACGGCGTACGAGATGAACTTGAAGCCGCGCGTCTCGTCGAAGCGCTGCGCCGCCTTGATGAGGCCGTAGTTGCCCTCGTTGATGAGGTCCGACAGCGTCAGGCCCTGGCCCTGGTACTTCTTGGCGACCGAGACGACGAAGCGGAGGTTGGCGCGGACGAGCCGGTGCAGCGCCTCGCCGTCGCCCGCGCGGATCTGCTGCGCGAGGGCGACCTCGTCCTCCGCCTTCAGGAGGGCAATCTGGGCGATCTCCTGCAGGTACTGGTCCAGCATCCGCTGGGTGCGCGGGACGTACATGGCATCGGAGGTCGGGCGGGAGGTCGAGGCTGTGGTGGCTTCCGTTTACGTGCCCGCCCGGCCGGAGGGTCCCGCCTCGGCGGGGCCTTCCGGCGTGCCGACCTGCGGCGGCGCTAGCTTGCAGCCCGCCGCTCCCGCCCGATGACTGCACCCCCGACGACTCCCGCCGACCCGTGGCGCCTCGACTGCCGCGGCCGCGTGCTCGACCTCCGCCCGGACGCGCCCGCGGCCGTCGTCGGCGTCCTCAACGTCACGCCGGACTCGTTCTCGGACGGCGGGCGCTACCCGAGCGTCCAGGCCGCCGTGGACCGCGCGGCGCAGATGGAGCGCGAAGGCGCCGCAGTCGTGGACGTCGGCGGCGAGTCGACCCGGCCGACGGGCAAGACGTACGGACCCGGCGCCGGCACCGTGCCCCTCGACGAGGAGCTCGAGCGCGTCGTGCCGGTCGTCGAGGCCATCGCGCGCGACCTGCCGCACCTGCTGATCTCCGTCGACACGACCAAAGGCCCCGTCGCCCGCGCGGCGCTGCGCGCCGGCGCGCACATGGTCAACGACGTCAGCGGGCTCCGCGGCGGGACGGCGACGGCGCAGGCGGCCGCGGATTTCGGCGCGGCGCTCGTCGTGATGCACTCCGCCGGCACGGCCGGCGCGATGCCCCACGAGACGCGAGACGACGACGGCGACCTTCTCGACGCGGTGACGCGCGGGCTGGCGGCGTCGGTGAGGGCGGCCGAGGCGTGCGGCGTGACGAGCATCGTCGTCGACGCCGGCTTTGGCTTCGGCAAGACGGTCGCCGAGAACCTGCGCGTCGTCGGCGCGACGGCCCGCCTGCGGGCGGCGCTCTCACGGCCTGTGATGGTCGGCGTGTCGCGCAAGCACACCGTCGGCGTGGTCCTCGGGAGCGTGGCAGCGCCGGCGCCCGTCGGGGCACGCCTCGTCGGGTCGCTCGGGCTGGCCGCCGTGGCCGTGCTCGGCGGCGCGCGCATGGTGCGGACCCACGACGTCCGCGAGACGGCCGAGCTCGTCCGCACGCTCGCGGCCGTCGCCGCGGCGGAGCGCGAGGCAGACGGGGTCCTGCGATGATCGTCGCCCAGGCCCTGTTCGACATCGGCTTCCTGCCCGTCCGCTGGCTGGACGTGCTGGACGTGGTGCTCACGGCGATCCTCGTGTACCAGGGCTACCGCCTCATCCGCGGGACGATCGCGGTCCAGGTCGCCGTGGCGCTGCTCGGGCTGTACGTCATCTCGGCGATCGTCCGCATCGCGGGCCTGACGACGCTCACGACGCTCTTCGGCGCCGTGTCCGACGTGTTCGTGCTGGCCGTGCTCATCCTGTTCGCGCCCGAGATCCGGCAGGGCCTCTTCCTCATCGGCCGCAACCCGATCGTGCGGCGCCTCGTCCCGACGCCGCCGCGGCAGCGCATCACGTCCGAGGTCCTCGAAGCCATCACGGAGATGAGCCGCGACCGCGTGGGCTCGCTCATCGCGTTCTCGCGCTCGACGGGCCTGCGCAACTATGTCGAGACGGGCACGCAGATCAACGCCGACGTCGAGCGCGACCTGCTGACGTCCATCTTCTACCCCAACTCGCCGCTCCACGACGGGGCTGTCATCATCCAGGGCCAGAAGATCGAGGCGGCGCGCTGCATCCTGCCCGTCTCCGAGTCGCGCGACCTGGACCCGCACCTCGGCCTGCGCCACCGCGCGGCCGTCGGCCTGTCGGAGCGGACCGACGCGTTCATCGTGGTGACGAGCGAGGAGACGGGCGGCATCTCGGTCGCCGAGAACGGGCGCCTCGACGTGCGTATCACGCCGGCCGAGCTCGAGCGCCGCTTCACGGCCGCCTTCTCGCCCGAGCGCCGCACGGCCAAGCCGCGGCGCCGTCTCCGCGACCTGCTCGCCCTCCGAGACGGCCGTGGCCCCGACTGACCGCCAGCGCGCGCGCCTCGTCGCGACCGTCCGCGCCGCCGGCATCCGTGACGAGCGCGTGCTCGCCGCGATCGCCGCCGTCCCGCGCGACGCCTTCGTCGCGCCCGCCTTCCGCGTGCGTGCGTGGGACGACGTGGCCCTCCCGCTCGTGCTCGGCCAGACGATCTCGCAGCCCTCGACGGTCGCCCGGATGACGGAGCTGCTGGATGTCCGGCCCGGAGGCCGGATCCTCGAGGTCGGGACGGGCAGCGGCTACCAGGCGGCGATCCTCGTGGCGATGGGCGCGCGCGTGTTCTCGGTCGAGCGCCACGCGCCGATCCTCGAGGACACGCGGGCGCTGCTCGACCGCCTCCGCATCCGCGTCAAGACGCTCGCCGGCGACGGGATGCGCGGCTGGCCCGCGCTCGCGCCCTTCGACGGCATCGTCGTCACGGCCGGCGGCGCGTCGGTCCCGCAGGCGCTCGTCGATCAGCTGCGTCCGCCCGCGCCGGGGCGGCCGGACGCGCGCCTCGTCATCCCGGTCGGCCCGCCCGAGCGGCAGACGCTCCACCGCATCACGCGCACGGGCGGGGCCACGACGACCGACGAGGTGTTTGGCGACGTCGTGTTCGTCCCGCTCCTCCCCGGCCACGGTGGCGGCTGAGGGGGCACGGGGCACGGGGCACGAACAATGGTCCGTGCAGGTTAGAGCAGCGTGAGGCTCCGCGTGCGCCGCAGGCTACCCAGCAGCAGCACCGGGCGTAGCGCCGCCGACAGTACGCCCGACTCGGCCTCCAGGCCCAGTTGCGACAAAGTCCGGCTCACCAC
>JBBSQZ010000220.1:0-5482 GCA_038243565.1 Rhodothermales bacterium
GCGGCCGTCCGCGTGGTCGCACTCGCGCAGGCGACGTACCGCAAGATGGTCCAGAACCTGTGGTGGGCGGCCGGCTACAACATCGTCGCGATCCCGCTCGCGGCGGGCGTGTTCGCGCCGTGGGGCATCGTGCTGAGCCCGGCCGTGGGCGCGGTCCTGATGAGCCTCTCGACGGTCGTGGTCGCCATCAACGCGCGCACGCTCCGGGTCGACTGACGGCGCCCCGGACGCGTTGACACTCGCCTCGGGCCTGTGTAGCTCGCGTGGCCACCCGACGGACAGCTGCCGGGGCGCCCGTCGCGCCCGGACATTAGCCGCCTATGCCCCTGCTCTCCCGATTTCGCGCCGCCGTCCGCGCCCTCAAGCGCGACGCGGTCGCGGTGTACCTCGCCGCCCGCGACCCGCGCACACCCTGGGCTGCTCGGCTCCTCGCGGCTGCCGTGGCCGCGTACGCGCTCAGCCCCATCGACCTCATCCCCGACGTCATCCCGGTCCTCGGCCTGCTCGACGACCTCGTGCTCGTTCCGCTCGGCGTGGCGCTCGTCGTCCGCCTCGTGCCGCCGGTCGTGATGGCCGACGCCCGCGCTCGGGCTACCGAGATCACGGAGCGTCCGGCCAGCCGCGTCGCCGCCGCCGTCATCGTCGGCGTGTGGGTGATCCTTGCCGTCTGGGCCGCGCTCATCCTCTGGCCGGCCCTCTCGCGCGGCGTCACTCGCCTGGACCCGAGTCGGTAGACGGCCCTACCGCGCGACGAACGTCTGGGTGATGGGCCGGCCGCCGCTCGTGAGCGGCTGGTCCGGCGACCCGGCCCCCTCGAACTCGTACGTGCCGATGTCGCCCGTGTCGTCGTGGAGCATCGCGACGAGCGTCGCGCCCGGCGTCGCGCCGTCCAGCGTCAGCGGGATGCGGCCCGACGTGCCGTGCTGTGCGAACGCCCGCCCGAGCACGCGCGACACGTCCACGCTCCCGTCCGCGGCCTGCGGGTGGACGACGATCCAGGCGTCGGAGACGACCGTCACGTCCGTCAGCATGAGAACGTCGCCCGTGAGCGGGCCGACTATCAGTGCGGGCGCGCCCTCGACCGGGCCGGTCGCGTCCTCGGAGCCGCCCTCGACCGACGTGGCGCCGGGTTCGAGCACCGGCCCGTCGTAGTCCGAGCCGCCGAGGTCGTGGATGAGGGCCTTCATCTCGATGATCTCGCGCTTCTGCGCCAGGATGATGTCGTCGGCGAGGCGCCGCACGCGCGGGTCGCGGATCTGGGCACGCTCGCTCGTCAGGATGGCGATGGAGTGGTGCGGGATCATGGCCTTCATCCACGCCACGTCGTCCACCGTCTTCTGGCTACGCGCGAAAAAGAGGGCGAGGGCGAAGACGAGCGCGCTGCCGGCGAAAATGGCGAGGTTCGTCCTGCGGTCCTTGTACATATTGAGTATGAAGCCCAGCATGATGACGGCCATCATCGCGCCCATGTAAAGCGCCATCCAGGTTCTCGTCTGGCTCCACCAGACGTCGGACCAGCGGTATTCGGTCGAGTACATCAGGATGAACATCACCACGGTCGAGGTGGCGATCATGGCGGCGAAACGTCCGTAGGAAGCCTTCATGGGAGAGGTCGAGGTCTGTGGAGAGGTGGGCCGGCCGAGACGCACGTGGGCCCAGGCGACGGGCGAGCTTGCCTGTGGCAGGGCGCCTCGGTGTCTGAGCAGCGCGGGGAACGCGCTCAGGGAGAACCGGAGCCATCCGCCGAGCGCGCCTCTCAAGTGTGCCGCCCACCGGGCCCCGTCAACCAGACCTGGCCCCGTCCGGTCCCTTCTGAAACCTTAAATTCCTTTCATGTGGGTCTCGGAGGCCCGTTTGGGGCGTCCGTGGCAACATCGGCAACCAGGACACCAACATCCCGGGCTTCCCGACCGGCACGACGGTGTCCTACACGCAGTCGACGCCGCTCGCGTCGCTCCGATCGGCGATCGTCAAGGCGGGCGCGAGCACGTCCGACCCGGTCGTGACGCTCGGTGCCAACGGGACGATCGACCTCTCGAAGTACGTCATCGTGCTCCACGGCACGACGCGGACGCTGCCGGCCACGGTCGGGACGCTGCCGGGCCTGCCGAACACGGCGACGCTCCCGGTCGCCTGCGGCCGGATCGCGCTGGGCTGATCGCCTGAACGGCGTTCGCCAAAACGACAGACGCGTGCGGCCTCATTCAGGAGCCGCGCGCGTCGCGTTTGAGCCGGCGGACTACGAGCGGACGATGACGGCGCCGCGGACCATGCCGGACGCGCACGCGAACGAGAACGTCCCGGCCGTGCCCGGCGTGAACGAGACCGCGACCGGGCGGCCGAGCGGGAGCGCCGTCTGGGCCACGCCCAGCTCGGGCGCCTTCACCGACTGCACGCACCCACCGTCGACGGTGCGCGTGAACACGATCCGCGCCGGGACGCCAGCGCGCAGCGCGATCCGCGCCGGGGAGTAGCCGGACGGCGTCACGGCGACGGAGATCGTCTGGACGCCGTTCCGCATCGTCGGCGTCGCCGGCCGGTCCGTCGCGGCGGGAGCCGCCGCGTGCGCAGAATGGTGGGCTGCGCCGTCCCCTACGGGGGTATGCGCCGACTGAGCCGACGCAGGAAGGACCGCGACGAGGGCGAGCAAAGCCGCCGCGGCGAGGCCGCGCGCGTGGGGAAAGCATGTCATGGGGGGGGTGGACGGCGAGCTTGGAGCGTACCGCAGCCAACCTGAATCCAGCCTGTGCTGCACCTGCCGACCCGCCCAAACGGCCAACCTGAGCGGATTTTAAGGTGCCTTCCGTCGAACCGTCAGTCGTGCCCCCCGTGGAACGGGAAGCCCTTCCAGGGTACCCCTTCCACCCTTCCCCTGTCCCCATGCGCACCCAAGACATGCTCTCGAAGCACCCCTCACCGTCCGAGCACCTCGACCTGATCGTCGCGCTCGTCAACGCGGCCTTCGCCTGCGAGCAGTGCTGCACGTCGTGTGCCGACGCCTGCCTCGGCGAGGACGGCGACATGGACCTCACGACCTGCATTCGGACCAACCTCGACTGCGCCGACGTCTGCGCGACGACGGGCCGCGTGATGACGCGGATGACGCAGCCGAACGCGGACATCCAGCGCCGCCAGCTCGAGGCGTGCGTTGCCGCGTGCGACGTCTGCGCCGACGAGTGCTCCACGCACGCCGACATGCACGAGCACTGCCGCGTGTGCATGGAGTGCTGCCGCGAGTGCTCCCAGGCCTGCCAGTCGTTCCTGGGCGCGATGCCGCAGGGCGCGGCGGCCTGACTCGACTCCAGCCTTCGTTTCCAGACGCACAAGGGGCGGCCGTCTCGCGCGAGACGGCCGCCCCTGTTCATGTCGTTCGCCGCCGTCAGGCGTCGCCAAAGACGGCCCGGAAGCCGGCGGCCTCGACGGCCTCGCGGACGTCGTCGCGGCCCGCGCCGTCCGAGAGACGGACGACGGAGGGCTCGTTCAGGCCGACGTGCTCGACGGCCACGCCGGGCGTGCGCGCGAGCGCCTTCGTCGCTGAGGCGACGCAGCCGCCGCAGGTCATGCCCTCGATCTGAAAACGGAGGGTGTCGGGAGCGCCGTTAGCGGCGCGGGTGGAGGTGTCCATCGGAGTGGGGTGGTGAGGGTGTGAGAGGAATCAGGCGCACGTGCAGTCCGTGCAGCCAGTCGTGGCGCAGGCGCAGCACACGGCTTCGAGGCGCTCGCGGAGCGCGGCCCGCGCGCGGTGGCGCCGCACGCGAAGCGCGCCCGGTGTGACGCCGAGGTGCTCGGCGGCGTCGGCCGCGGGTTCGCCGCCCAGGTCGACGCGCCGGAGCACGTCGGCCGCCTCCGCGCCGAGGCCGTCCAGCAGCGGCACGAAGCAGGCGCAGAGCGCCGCCTCGTCGCCCGGCGGCATCGCCGCCTCGGGCTGATCTGCGGCCCACGCGTCGCGCCGGCGGGCGCCCGCCTCGCGGCGACGGTGCGCGTCGATCGTCGCGTTGCGGACGACGCGCCACAGCCAGCGCGTGAGGTCCGCCTCGTCGCCCATCGGCGGAGCCGACTCGGCGGCGCGCAGCAGCGCGTCCTGCACGACGTCCTCGGCGGCGTCGGGGCCGAGCCGGGTGCGGACGTACCCGAGGAGCGCCTCGCCCTGCGAGGCGAGGGTGGCGTCGAGCACGGTCGAGTCGGGGGCAGCAGACATGGGAGTGGGGGCGTCTATCTGTACAAACGCAGCGAGTGCGCGGGCGTTACCGAGGCTCGATTACCGAGGCGATGCCTCGGCGCGGGCGACGGCCGGCGCGGGCGAGAATGGGGCACGGAAGCGCTTGAGCCGGAGCGCGTTCGTGAGCACGAACAGGCTCGAGAGCCCCATCGCCGCCGCTCCGAGCACAGGCGAGAGCAGCACGCCGAACACGGGGTAGAGCGCCCCGGCGGCGACCGGGATCAGGACGATGTTGTAGGCGAAGGCCCAGAACAGGTTCTGCCGGATGTTGCGCAGCGTGGCGCTCGAGAGCGCACGCGCCGAGACGATGCCGCGCAGGTCGCCGGCCATGAGCACCACGTCTGCTGCCTCGATCGCGACGTCCGTCCCCGTCCCGATCGCGACGCCGACGTCGGCCTGCGCGAGCGCCGGTGCGTCGTTGATGCCGTCGCCGACGAACGCGACCCGCGCGCCGTCCTGGAGCTGCTTGACGGCGTCCGCCTTGCCCGCCGGAAGGACCTCGGCGAGGACCTCGTCGATGCCGAGCGAGCGCGCGACGGCCTCGGCCGTGCGCCGGTTGTCGCCCGTGATCATCGCGACGCGGAGGCCCTGCGCGTGGAGCGCGCGGATCGCCTCGGCCGTCGTCGGCCGGATGGGGTCCGAGACGGCGAGCACGGCCGCGAGGACGCCGTCCACGGCGGCGTAGAGCGGCGTCTTGCCCTCGTCGCCCAGGCGCGCGGCCTCGTCCGCGAAGCCCGACACGCCAATCCCGAGCGACTCCATGAAGCGGTCCGCGCCGACCTCGACGCGGCGCCCCTCGACCGTCGCACGCACACCCATGCCACTGATCGACTCGAAGCCAGACGCTTCCGCCGTCGCTCCGAGGCGCTCCGCGGCTACGACGATGGCGCGGGCGACCGGATGCTCGCTCGGGCCCTCGGCGGCCGCGACGAGGCGCAGCAGGTCGTCATCCGAAAGGTCTGTGCCCGGCGCGAGGCGCAGGTCCGTCAGCGTCGGCCGGCCCTCGGTGAGCGTGCCCGTCTTGTCGAGTGCAACGACCTGGACCTCGCTCAGCGTCTGGAGCGCCTCGCCCTTGCGGAACAGCACGCCCATCTCGGCCGCCTTGCCCGTCCCGACCATCACTGAGACGGGCGTGGCCAAGCCCATCGCGCACGGGCACGCGATGATGAGCACCGACACGGCGGCGACGAGCGCGTACGTCAGCGAGGGCTCGGGCCCGACGGCGAGCCACACGCCGAACACGACGGCGGCGATGACGAGCAC
>JBBSQZ010000221.1:0-5454 GCA_038243565.1 Rhodothermales bacterium
CGAGCCAGTAGACCCGCGCGAGGCGCGCGAGGTACGCGTCGTACACGCCCTGCGTCGCCATCCGGGCCGCGGCGTTGCCCTCGCCCGCAATGCCGTTCTCGATGGCCCATGCGACGAACGCCGGGTCGTAGTGCCCGAACGTCCGGGCGCTCGTGAGATCCAGCCCGAGGCCGGCCGGGCCGGGCGCGTGCGGCCCGCTCACGAAAACCGGCACGCCTGCCGCCGCCGCGACGGCCCCGAGGGGGCGCGCCGCCGCCGCAGTGCAGGCCAGTCCCCGGAGCCCGAAGCTCGGGAAATAGGTGCCGAAGGCCGCGTTGCACCCGTCGGGCGTCAGGACCTCGGGCGTCGGCGCCGTCTCGTCGGGCTCCGCCCCGAGAGCGGTCCACAGACCGGCGAGCGCGGGGCTGCGCTCCGGTGCGAGGCGCGGCCCCGCGCATCCGGCGAGCAGGACGATCAGGGCGAACGCGACCCAGCGCATGACTACTTGCGAGCGAAGAAGTAGTACGCTGCGAGGCCGACGAGCGGGAAGACGACGATCACGACCGTCCACAGCAGCTTGTCGCCGTCGGACCGGGGGCTCTTCCAGACCTCGACGATCGCGAGGACGTCCAGAATGATGATGATGAGGCCGCAGACGCCGTAGCCGAGCGGGTTGCGGATGCCGCCGACGAGGTTGCTCGGGCCACAGCCCGAGACGGCGGTGGCGAGGAGCGCGAGCGCGAGCGCGGGAAGGGCGCGTAGGCGAGACAACATGGGAGGAGACGGAGGGGGGAGATGGGTCACTTCTGGCGGTCGCGAACGATGCGCTGGCCCCAGAAGAGGAACGCGAGCACGCCGACGACGGGCACGCAGAACAGCGCGATCAGGCCGACCTTGGTGCCGAGCGCGAGGTACGTCTTCCACGTCGCGAGCGAGGCGAGCAGCGCGAGGACGCCGTTCAGGACGGCGATGAGCGTCAGCAGGAGCGTCTTGGCGAGTCCGGCGAGCGTGACGGCGAGGAGGACAGACATCGGAAGCGTGGTGGCGAGGGCTCCGGTACGGCAGCGCCGGGCTGACGGTTGCACCGCTGCACCGGGGCCCCACAGGTGCGCCGGGCGCGAACGCCTCGTGGTCGCCCGTTTTGCCCCGGACCCCGGCGCTCGCGGCGGTAGCTTGGCCCCGCACCCGCCGAGACGCGCCCCGCCCGTTCGTTCCGCCTTCCCGCCATCCGGACCCTGCGCGCGCCCTCGGGGCGGCGCACTTCCGGCCCGTCCATGCGTTCAGCGCGCTCTGCCGTCCCCGCCGTTCTGGCCCTGGTCGTCGCCTTCGGGGCGCTCGCGGGCTGCCGCTCGGGCTCCGCCCTCGGCGGGCGCTACGACAACTTCCGCGCCTACTACAACACGTACTACAACGCGACGCGGAGCCTCGAGGAGGGTGAGCGCGCGCTGCTCAACACGACCACGCCCGTCGACCGCGCGCGCCTCGTGGAGCTCTTCCCGACGGGCGGCTCCGGCGGGCCGAGCACGACCTTCGACGCGGCCATCTCGAAGAGCGCCGAGCTCCTGCGCCAGCGGCCGGACTCCAAGTGGGCCGACGACGCGCTCCTCGTCATCGGCAAGGCGTACTTCTACGAGCGCAACCTCGCCGGCGCCGAGCAGAAGTTCCGCGAGACCATCGCCGCCGCCAGCATCGCCAACGACCGCCGCCTCGCCGACGAGGCCCGCTTCTGGCTCGGCCGCACGCTCGGCGCGGCGGACCGCTACGACGAGGGCGTGCTCGCGCTCCGCGACGGCCTCGCGCAGCCCGACGGCAACCGCTACTGGCAGGGCCGGATGCACCTCGCGCTCGGCGAGCTCAACGCCCGCGCCGGCCGCTGGGACGCCGCCACGGTCGACCTCCGCGACGGCCTCGCAGCCGTCCGCGACCCCGACCTCGGCGCGCGCGCGGCGCTCCTGCTCGGGCAGGTCGAGGAGGCGGCCGGCCGCTACGCCGCCGCCGCCGAGGCCTACCAGCACGCCCTGGACCGACGGCCGGCCTACGAGGTCGCCTTCGCCGCCGAGATCAACCGCGGCCTCGTGCTCGGCCTCGACGCCGGCCGCCCCGACGACGGCTTCGCCGTGCTCTCGGCGATGGCCCGCGACGACAAGAACTTCCAGCGCCGCGCCGAGGTCGCCCTGGCCGAGGCGCGCGTGCTCGCCGCGGCCGGCCGCACCGACGACGCCGAGGCGCGCTTCCGCGGTGTCCTCTACGACCAGGCCCTCGCCGGGCAGGGTGTCCGCGGCGAGGCGCACTACCGCCTCGCGGAGTTCTACCGCGACGTCCGCGGCGACTTCGTCACGGCCTCGGCCCACTTCGACACGGCCGCGACGGCGCTGACGAACGCCCCGACGGCCGCGCAGCGCCCGTCGCGCTCCGCCATCCTCGGCACGACGGCGCTCGCCTCGACCTACCAGACCGCCGCGCGGACGTCGCTCCAGATCACCGCCATCGACTCGCTCCTGTACCTCGGCGCGCTCGACGACGCCGCCTTCACGGCGCGTATTGCCGAGCTCGAGTCCGTCCGCCGCGCCGAGTGGGTCCGCCAGCGCCGCGAGGCCGACGCCCTGCGGACGGCCCAGGACTTCGGCGGGACAGGCGGTGTACAGACGCCGTTCGGGAACGACCCGCGCTCTGGCACCGGGGCCGGCCGCGGCGTCCAGACGCCGGGTCAGGGCGGCGACCCGGGCGCCGCCGCCGGCTCGACCATCGAGACGGGCTACCTCGGCTACCGCGACCCGCGCACCGTCCAGTCGGGGCAGCTCTCCTTCCAGCGCATCTACGGCGACCGCCCGCTCGTGCCAAACTGGCGCCGCCGCTCCGCGCTCCAGGGCGCCGCCACGGCGACCGGAAGCACCGGCGACGCTGCCCAGGACTTCACGCCCAGCACGGACGGCCTCGCCGGCCCGCCGCCGCTCGACCTCTCGGGCATCCCGCGCACGCCCGAGGCCCGCGAGCCGCTCCTGCTCAACCGCGCCGCGCTCCGCTACGAACTCGCCAACACGTTCTTCCTGTCGCTGGACCGGCCGGACCGCGCCGCCGTCCTCTACCGCCAGATCCTCGACGAGACGCCCGACGCGCCGGTCGCGCCGCGCGCGCGCTACGCCCTCGCCGAGCTCGAGGCCGCCGCCGGAAACACCGCCGGCGCCGCTCCGCTCTACCGCGACGTCGCCGAGGCGGACTCGCTGAGCGCACTGGGCCTCGCCGCGCGTGCACGCCTCGAGGGCCGCGATCCCACTGAATTCGAGCGGGTCACGACCGACGACGAGGACGCGCAGTACGCCGCGGCGCGCGCGCTCTGGGACGCCGGAGACCCGCTCGGGGCTGCATATGCGCTCGTCGCGCTCGGCCAGTCGAACCCCGATGCGCCGGGCGCGCCGCGCGCCTTCCTCGCCGCGGCCCTCGCCTACGCCGACGCGACGCCGCGCGACTCGGTTGCGCTCACCGCGCCGATGCCGCCCGACCTCGTCCCTCCTGCGCTCGTCGGCGTCGCTCCGTCGAGCGCGCCGCCCGTCGCCCCCGTGGCCAGCGCGGCCGGCGACGACACGCCGCCATCCCGCCCGGCGCAGGTCGACGACGACGCCGCGATTCCGCCGAGGCGTGGCGAGGCGCCGCGGCGCCCGCGCCCCGGTGCGCCGCCGCCGGTGGGGGCTCCCGTGCCGGTGGGAGCGCCCGCGCCGATGGGAGCGCCCGCGCCGCTAGGAGCTCCTGCACCGGCTGCGACCGATGCGCCTGCAGAGGCGGTCGCGCCCGATTCGACGGACGTCGGCGTGGCCTCCGACATGCCGGCCGGTGGAGACGTCGCCACCGACACGACGGCGGCGCCGTTTACGCTCCGCGACTACCTCACGGGTCTCGCCAACCGCTACCCGTCCTCCGCCGTCGCCGCGCGCGCGCGCGCCATCGCGGCGACGCTCCCGCAGCCGGCCGCGGCGCCTGCCGAGGCGCCTGCCGAGGCGCCGCCCGAGCCTGCCGTCGCCACGGCGCCGGCCGAGGCGTACGGTGGCTTCGGCAGCCGTGCCCCGTTCAAGATCAGCCTCGGCGGCGTCTCGTGGCGCCTCGGCCCGTTCGAGACCGAGGGCGCGGCGCGCGAGGCGCTCGGGACGCTGCCGGTCGGCGGCATCCGCTTCGCCCTCGCGACCGACGGCGAGGGGTTCTTTATCCTCCTCGGCCAGTTCCCCGACGTGGCCGCGGCCGAAGAGGCCGCCGAGACCGCCCCGGAGGGCCTGCTCACCGACGCCGTGGCGCTCCCGATCTCCGACCTCAGCCTTGTCAACGTGTCGTCGGCGCCGCCAGCGCCCGCCGCGGTCCCGCCGCCGCCCGCCGCCCCCGCCTCGTCGGTCCAGGACGCCGTCGGCAACGTTTCGCTGCCGACGCTCACGCCGCCCAGCGACGAGGCGCCGGCGCCGCCGCTCGACCCGGCGCCGCCGCAGCCAGCGGACGAGCCGACCGACACGCCGCTGCCGATTCGACCGCCGGACCGGCCAACGAGCCAGCAGCCCTGACGCGCCTGGCCGGCCCGGGCGCCCCTGAGGAACTCCCACCGACACGCCGGGTACCGCCGGACCTGAATAATTTGCGGGTCCGGTACGTCTAACCGGTCCCTCATCGTCGGCCGGTCCGCACGCGACCCGGCCCCAGACCGCCTACATGGCCCGCTCGAACCGACCCCCTACGACTCCCCGTGACGGGCAGCCGGACGGCCCGCGCCGCCCGCGCCTCTCGCTTGGCACGTTCTACATCTTCGTCGTCGTCGCCCTCGTCCTGCTCGGCCTCGCCAACCTGCTGAATGCCGGTGCGGTGCAGCGCGACGTCGAGTTCTCCAGCTTCCTCACCCAGCTGCGCCGCGGCGACATCGAGGAGTTCACCGTCCGCGACGGCGAGGTCGTCCAGGGCGTCTACACGGCCGCCGCCGTCGAGGCGGGGCGCGTGCAGGCCGCCACGCCCGAGCCGACCTTCGGCCGCCCGCCGGACCCCCGCGCCAAGCGCGCCTTCCGCACGACGAAGCCGGCCGACTACGACCTCACCAACTTCGTCCAGACGATCAACGAGGCGCGCCTCTCGGCCAACGAGACGCCGGTCACGTTCACGTCCGAGAACACGAACCCGCTCTGGGGCAGCCTGCTGAGCTGGATTTTCTTCATCGGCGCCTTCGTGCTGCTGTGGATGTTCATCCTGAAGCGGATGGGCGGCCCGGGCCAGCAGGTCCTCAACATCGGCAAGAACAAGGCGACGCTCTTCGACCAGTCCGAAGGCGACCCGACGACGTTCGCCGACGTCGCCGGGCTCGACGAGGCCAAGGAGGAGGTCGAGGAGGTCGTCGAGTTTCTGCGCTCGCCGAACAAGTTCACGCGCCTGGGCGGCAAGCTGCCGAAGGGCGTGCTGCTCGTCGGGCCGCCCGGCACGGGCAAGACGCTGCTCGCGAAGGCCGTCGCCGGA
>JBBSQZ010000222.1:0-5435 GCA_038243565.1 Rhodothermales bacterium
CGAGGAGCTCCTCTCCATCGCGGACCTCTTCCTGATGCCGTCTGCCTCGGAGACGTTCGGCCTCGCCGCGCTCGAGGCGATGGCCTGCAGCGTGCCGGTCGTGAGCACGGACATCGGCGGCATCCCCGAGCTCAACCTCGACGGCGTCACGGGCTTCCTGCGCCCGCTCGGCGACGTCGCCGGCATGACGGAGGCGTCGCGGCGCATCCTCACGGACCCCGACCTGCACGCGTGGATGGCCGCCGCTGCCCGAGCCCGCGCCGTCGACGAGTTCGACCTGGACCGCATCGTGCCGCGCTACGAGGCCTACTACGAGGCCGTCATCGAGGCGCAGAAGGCCGTGGCCTAGCGGAGGGTGAGGGAGTCGAACCCTCAAGGGCGCTTACACGCTTCGACGGTTTTCAAGACCGCTGCCGTCACCTATCGGCTTGACCCTCCCTGCTGCCGCCGAAAGGTACGCGCTTGGATCGCAGCGGGCGGCACACACGCGCCTCGGCGCCGACCCGCAGGGCGAGGACGGCCCTCGACCAGCGATGCTCCGCCAGCGAGCTTTCCCGCAGATGGAGCCGCTCTCAGGGCGCCCACCCTTTCACGGAAACAACAGCCTTCAGGCCGCGTGCTACGGGTTCATCTTCCCTATCCGCGTATGTGGTTTTCAACGCTCATCCTTCTGGGCGCATTTGCCTGCAGTTGGTTCAGAATCGGCCGCCAACCACCCTACAACACCATTCTCGCGTAGGCGGGGATCCATCTTTGGTTCAGCCAAACGCTCGCCAGGTCGACGGCCCCAATACCCAATCCCCGGCCTCATCACCCCACGTACTCCCGCACGGCGTCCTGCGCCTTCCTAACCGTCTGGAGCGCCTCGCGGAGCAGGTTCTGCTGGCTCCGGTTGGACTGCTCGGGGTCCACGAGGTCCGTCAGCGGGGCGCCGACCTCGGCGGCCATCATCTGGTGGCGCAGGTGCAGGTCGACGAGCGTCGTGAAGGCCGGCGTGAGCGCGCGCGCCGTCTCGGCGAGCGGGTGCGGGCCGTCGCCGAGCACGCGCAGGCGCTCGAACGTGTTGGCCGACTCGAGGAAGCCGGCGTCGAGCGCGAGCGCGCGCGCCATGCGCATCACCGGCCCGATGGCCCGGCCGCGGACGTCGACGCCCGACACGCGGCGTGTGCCGGCCTCGACGTCGTCGATCTCGAAGCGGCTGAACGTCGCGAGCGGGACCGGGATCGAGGCCGCCTCGCGGGCGAGGACGGCGACGAGCGCGCGCGACGGCAGGTGATCGCGGACGGTCTGGCGCAGCGCCTCGGCGAGCGCCTCGTCGCCGTAGACGGCGCGCAGGTCGAAGGCGAGGCCGGCGGCGGCCGAGGCGTCCGGGTCGGCGGCCTCGGTCCAGCGGGCGTAGGCCGTCTTCCACGCCGAGAGCGGCTGGCGGAAGGCCGCGGCCGACGCCGTGAGGCCGTTCTCCGAGGGCGCGTAGCCGCACGTCTCGAGCGCCGCGACGGTCCGCTCGCCGAGGCGCTCGTAGAACGCCGCGGCGGCCTCGGCGTCCTCCGGCTCGGGGTCCGCGTAGACGATGCCGTTGTCCTGGAAGGCGCGCAGGACGGACTCGCGGCGGCCGGCGGGGCCGAATGTGAGCCACGCCCAGGTGCCCTCGGCCGGCAGGCGCTCGCCCGCCATCTCCGCCCGCACGTCCGCTTCGACGAGCGTGATGAGCCGCTGCTTGAGCTGGTCGTCCACTTCGGTCACCACGTCCAGCAGGTCCTCGGCGTCGACGCCCTGGTAGTGGAGGCGGTAGAGGCGGCGGTTGGAGTCCTGGCGCAGCGCGGCGAGCGCCTCGACCGAGTCGACGCGCTCGATGCGCTCGGTGGTGGCCACGGGGTCGAGGCCGCGGTAGTGCGAGACGTCGTCGGACGTGAGCAGGCCGCGGAGCGCGCCCGTCCGCTCGTCGAGGACGACGAGGCGGCGCACGCGGTAGCGCATCATCGTGCGGATGGCGTCGAAGAGGCGCTCGTCGGCGCGGAGCGCGATCGGCGGGCGCGTCACGAGCGCCATCACCGGCGTCTCGCCGCTGCGCCCCTCGGCGACGACCTGCTCGACGAGGTCGCCCTCGGTGACGACGCCGATGGGGTCGCCGTCCTGCAGAACCACGACCGCGTCGGAATCCAGCGCAGCCATCGCTCGGGCCGCGTCGCGGACGGTCGCGGTGGCGTCGACGGTCGCCGTCTCCTGGCGGAGGATCTTGCCGAGCGACATGTCGAACAGCAGAAACGCGCCCGCGGCGTCGACGTCGTCGTCGCCCTGGCGGACGAAGCGCTTGATCTCGGCGTCGAAGTAGGCGCGGAAGGCCTCGTTGCTCTCGCGGAGCGCGTCGAACGTCTCGGCCGCGATGAGCGCACAGGCCGTCTGGTCCTCGGCGGCGCGGGCCTCGTAGGGCAGCGCGCCGCCCTGCATGAGGCCGTAGGCGCCGAAGGCGCGGCCCTCGCCGCACATGTCGACCGTCCGGTTCGTCTCGCCGTCGGAGAGCCGCACGAGGCCATCGGTGACGACGTAGAGCGCGCGGTGGATGTCCTCGCCCTGCTGCAAAACCACCTCGCCGGCGGCGTAGAACTCGACGGTCATGCGCTGGAGCAGGCTCGCGCGCTCGGCGTCGGAGAGCGAGCGGAAGGGCTCGGTGCGGGCGAAGAGGTCGGCGACGGGGGCGAACAGCGACGAGGCCATCGGGTGCGGGACGGATGCGACGGGGAGCGGGCAAACTACCGGCCGCGCCGCGTGCGGTTCGCGCCGGGACACGCCTGACGGGACGAGCCCGCCGGAACGAGCGTTCCGGCGGGCTCGGCAGCACCTGCGGGTGGCCGTCAGTCCGCGATCTCCTGGACGGCCCCGGTGCGGCGATCGGCGTGGAAGCGCTGCCCGTCGAGCGCGATCTCGGCCATGTCCGAGCCGCGCGCCAGCGTCACCGAGACGGTGCGCGTGACCTCGCGCGTGCGCGTCGTGCCGTCGGGCTTCGTCGTGGTGACGACGGCGTGGTAGGTGCCGGCGACGGTCCCCGAGACGGCGCGGTGCCAGTTCTCGACGATGCCGCGCGGGCCGCGGACGTCGGTGAGCGTCAGGGCGAGCTCGTGCGTGAGCGTCCGCTCGCCGCGCGCGCCGCTGAGGGTGTCCGTCGCGGCGCGGCTGGTCGCCCCGTTGACGGTCACGAGGTCCTGGTCGAGGCCCGTAACGGTGAAGTCGCCGGTGAGGCTCGTCAGGTGGTGCGACGCGTGCGGGCTGATGAACGCGCTCCTGCCCGAGAGGATGTCGTAGTGGAGCGTC
The DNA here is from genome assembly GCA_038243565.1 of Rhodothermales bacterium. Taxonomy (GTDB): domain Bacteria; phylum Bacteroidota; class Rhodothermia; order Rhodothermales; family Rubricoccaceae; genus DASVSE01. The sequence continues at coordinate 3,310 of JBBSQZ010000222.1, forward strand.
GCCGCGCCAGCGCGCTCGGCCTGCGGCTGCCCGTCGACGCCGAAGAAGCGGGCCGTCGCGACGCGCGAGAACGTGGCCGAGAAGCGGCCGCCCTGGCTGTCGCGGTGGCAGTCGGACGTGAGCGTGTAGAGGTACGTCGTGGCGTCGAAGGTGCGCGTGGGGGCGCAGCCGGGGCGCGGCGGGAAGGCCGGGTGGCCGTCGGGCGAGCCGAGCGCGGCCGCCGCCGGCGCGGCGACGGCGGCGGCCGCGGCGGCGTCTTCGAGCACGCCGCCGCCGTCGAGCGCGAGCGTCTGGGCGACGACGAGCGCGGCGTCCTCGGTGTCAGCCGTGGCCGTCGCGGAATCCGGCTCTTTGACAAATCCCGTGGTCGGGGAATTCGGCGACAGCGCCGAGGCGCTCTATGACCCTTTTAGGAGCGATTCCGCGTCTCTGCCCTGCCCTTTTCTGGGCTCACCACGGGATTTGTCAAAGAGCCCGGAATCCGAGGGGGCGTCTGTCGCCGCGTCGCACCCGGCGAGGAAGACGACGAGTGCGAGCGCTGCAACGGCGCGGCGCGTGGTGTGGAGAGCCGTCATGGACGTGCGGGCATGTGAAGGGTCAGGCAGTGTAAACCAGGCACCACGGGCTCGTGTGTCGAAGTCGTGTCGAAGTCTGCCGGAATCCGTCGCGACGCGCTACCACGCGCCGAGGCGATGGGTCGTGGCAGGAGGGGAAACGGTGGGCTCCCAGCGTAGGAATCCGCCTCGGGCCAGATGTGTCAGAAGTGTGCGGCTTACTCGGACAGGCTGTGGCGCTTGTGCCGTCATCGTGTGCCGATCCGCCACGCGCCGGTCCGGCTCGCCCGCTCGATCCACTGGTCCGCTGCGCTCCGCCCGTCCTCCGCCACGCCGACGTCGCGCGAGGTCTGGCCTCGAGCCGGACCTTCCGAGGCGGTGATCGTGCCCTCGTACGAGAGGAAGTCCGCGACGTGGCCGCCCGGCTCGACGAGCGCGATGCCGTCCGCCGGCCCATTTTGCAGGCCCTTGACGTCCATGGACCGCTGGCCCGCGCCGTCGAGCGCCCCGGCGAGGTGAACCGTCCGGTAGACGCGCGGGCCGTTGTAGAGCGCGAGCGACCAGCCGGCGAGGCGCGCGCCGGGCAGGCCCGAGAGGCGGACGCCCTCGGCGCGGTCCTCGCCCGCGTTGTCGTAGTGGAAGGCCGAGATCCAGAGGTCTGCCGCGGCGCCGGTCTGCTGCCCGCTCGTCTGCACGCCTCGCGGCGGCGTGGCGCCTCGCGGCGGCGCCATGGTCGGGACACCGGCCCCGAAGGCGCGGTCGGCGAGCGTCGGGTCCAGGATGAACGGGTTGGGCGTGCCCTGCTGCGTCGCGATCCACGCGCTGCGCGCCATCTCGGCCGGGTCCACCGGGTCCAGGCGCGCCCACGCGAGCAGCGTCGGGCGCATCTCGGCGAAGAAGGCGTCGCCGCCCGTGGCGCGCGTGGCCGGCGCGTAGAGCGCGTAGACGTAGAAGACGGCGCGGGCGACGTTGCCCTTGTCGTCCTGCCGCGGCTCCCAGCGGCCGACGCCGCGCTCGGACCAGCGCTCGCGGTGGTCGGTCGGCGGGCGCGACTGCGAGAGGTCCAGCGTGTACCACGCGTCCGCCTGCTCGTCCGGCACGTCGCCGTAGGGCAGGTTGCCGCGGCTCGAGTTGACGTTGTCGCGGACGGGGTAGAGGTGGTGCATGTCGCTCCTGAGCGGCTCGTCGCGCGCGCCCCTGGACTGCGGCCACGTGTGCTCGGTGTTGATCCCGTTCTGGAACGCGACCGCCGACGGGTCGCCCGGCGGCAGGACGACCTCGTAGCCGGTGTACGGGTCGCGGAGGCGGCCCTCGGCCCGCATGTAGTACGTGAACAGGAGGTCGCGGGCGCGGCCATAGCCGAGCGTCCGCTCAGGCGTGTAGTCCGCGCGGATGGCGTCGATGAGGTCGGCGCCGGTGAGGCCGGGCAGGACGGACTGCGGGGCGACGGTCTCGAACGGGCCCGCCGGCGGGGCGGGGCCGGCGGGCGGGGCGGCGGGCCGCGAGCAGCCGACGAGGGCGAGCAGGAGGACGAGGCGTTTCATCCGCTCGAACCTACCGCGGCGCGGCACC
>JBBSQZ010000223.1:0-5411 GCA_038243565.1 Rhodothermales bacterium
CGACCCCGTCACGACCTCGGTCAGACGCGACCACGAGCGGATCGGCTCGCGGTCGAGCGCCACGACGCGGTCGCCCTGTCGGAGGCCGCCCTTCTCGGCGGCGGAGCCCGGCGCGACGCTCGCGAGGACCGCCGGCAGGAGGGGCTCTGCGCCGAAGATGGTCCCGAAGCTCGGCTCGGCGCCGCTCTCCGAGGCGGCGCGCTGCGCCTGCGTGAGGCGCGTCATCAGGCCATCCGGCCCCGTCACCGTCACCGGCGCTCCGTCGCGGTCGACCGTCAGCCGGAGGTTGTCCGACATCAGCGTCTGCGGCGAGAACACGTCCTCGAAGTCCTGGATCGTCTCACCGTTGACGGCCGTCACGCGGTCGCCGGTGCGGAGGCCCATCTCGGCCGCGATCGTGCCCGGCGTCACGTCCAGTCGGACATTCTCGGCGGGCGTGTAGGCGCGGCCGTAGGTCATCGCGAGGCCCGTGTAGATCACGAACGCGAGGATGAGGTTGAAGATGACGCCGGCCGAGATCACGATCATGCGCTGCCAGACGGGCTTGGCGCGGAACTCGTCGGGCTGCGGCTCCGAGTCGACCGGGATCGGCTTCCCGTTCGCGCCCAGCGTCTGCGTCATCACGGGCTCGCCCGCGTCGTCGAGCACGGGCAGGCCGGCGGCGTCCAGTTCGGGCTCCAGCTCGAACGGAATGTCCATCGACTCGTCGACCATGCCGGCGATCTTGACGTAGCCGCCGAGCGGCAGCCAGCCGATGCGGTACTCGGTCTGCCCGATCTGCTTCTTGACGAGGCTCCGCCCGAAGCCGATCGAGAACGCGTCGACGCGCATCCCGAAGAGGCGGGCCGAGAGGAAGTGCCCCATCTCGTGCACGAACACGAGGATGCTGAGGGCAACAGCCAGCCAAAAGACAGTCGAGAGCGAGGCGAGGATCGAGGCCATAGTGGAATGGAGTCGGGGTGCCGGGCAGAAACGACGCGCGCGGGGCGGTCGTCTACGAGGAAACAGAGAGATCTGCCGATCGGCCGTGTGCTACTGCTGAAAAAGAACGCGGTTACTCGGAGCCGGAAGAAAGAAGAGTGCGACCGATCACCGCCTGCCGCCGACCGCCTCGGCGAGACGCCGCGCGTGGGCGTCGGCATCGAGGAGCGCCTCGACGGAGCCGGAGTCCGCGCCGTCCGCCGCCGCCATGCCAGCTTCGACGACGCGTGGGATGTCGAGGAACGCGATCGCGCCGTCGAGGAAGCGCTGCACGGCGACCTCGTCGGCGGCGTTCATTGCCGCAGGCGCCGCGCCGCCCTGCCGCAGCGCGGCGTAGGCGAGGCCGAGGCACGGAAACGCCGCGAGGTCCGGCGGCTCGAAGTCCAGCGCGCCGAGCGTCGCGAAGTCGAGGCGCGCGAACGGCGCCGGCCAGCGCTCGGGGTACGACAGGCCGAGCTGGATCGGGACGCCCATGTCGGGCACGCCGAGTTGCGCCTTCGACGCGCCGTCGACGAACGTCACGACCGAGTGGACAGCCGACTGCGGGTGCACGGCGACGAAGATGCGGTCGGCCGGGATGCCGAAAAGCCAGTGCGCCTCGACGACCTCGAGGCCCTTATTCATCAGCGTCGCCGAGTCGATGGTGACGCGCGCGCCCATGTCCCAGCGCGGGTGCCGCAGCGCCTCGGCCGGCGTGATCGAGCCGAACGTCGCGCGGTCGCGCGTGCGGAAGGGCCCGCCCGAGGCCGTCAGCGTGAGCGACTCGACCGACCCGGCGGCTTCGCCGACGAGGCACTGGAAGATGGCCGAGTGCTCCGAGTCGACCGGCACGACGATGGCGCCGGACCGCGCGGCAACGTCGCGGACGAGCGCGCCGGCCACGACGAGGGACTCCTTGTTCGACAGCGCGACGGTCTTCCCCGCCTCGACGGCCGCGAGCGTCGGCCGCACGCCCGCCGCGCCGACGATGGCCGCCACGACGACGTCGCCCGTCCGCGCCAGCGCCTCGACGGCGGCCAACCCGGCCTCGACGCGGACGCCCGTCCCCCGCAGCGCCTCGGCGAGGTCGGAGGCTGCGCCTTCGTTTGCAATAACGGCAATGTCGGGGCGAACGGCCCGCGCCTGCTCGGCCAGCGCCCGCCAGTCCGAGCCGGCGGCCAGGCCCGAGATGCGGACGCGGTCCGGGAAGCGCGCGGCGACCGCGAGGGTCTGCGTCCCGATGGAGCCCGTCGAGCCCAGCACGACGACGTCGCGGCGCGTTCCGGCGGGTCGGATCGGGGGCGGTCGGAGGTCCGGGAGCATGGCGCCCCGGCACGAACGGGGCCAGGGCGGCGTTTGACCGCGGAAGATACCCGCGGCCCGATCCGGCCCGTCGTACCCTGCCGCCGCGCCGCCGCCCGCCCGTCTCATGCATTCCTCTGTCAACGTGACTGCTTCCGCTCTCTGCCTGCATGTGACGGGAAGCGCAGGTTCATGGTCCTCCGCCGGCAGTGTGAACCCGCCGGGCAAGCCCGGACCTGACCTGCGGCAGGCCGCCCGGGCGGCCGGGGGTCCGTTCGCTGGCAAGGCCGCCAGATCCTGCAGCCGTCGTTCCACCTCGGTTCAAAAACCAGCGTTATCCCGAGCGTGTCGAGGGATCTCGGCGCGGTGGGTCAGACCACAGCGCCCTCAGACGTGCGTCGAGATCCCTCGACGACGCTCGCCTGGCGGCTCGCTGCTCGGGATGACGTTGATGGTGGGTTCGGGCAGGCTCAGGAGCCTCGCGGCTCTGACCGTGGAAGGATTGTTTGTCCCGCGTGTCGTCGCGTCAGCAGTGCTCGTCGCGTGCTTCGCGGCGAGCGCCTCGGCGCAGGTCGCGCTGCCGCCGCCGCCCGCCCCCGTCGGGGCCGTGGACGATGCCGTCGGGCTCCCGCCGCGCCCCGCGCCGACCGGCCGCGACGCGTACACGACGGCGACCGGGCTGCTCCAGGCGGGCCGCGCCGCCGAGGCGACGCCGCTGCTTGAGGACCTGCTGTCGTCCGACCCGACCTCCACGCCCGTCTCGATGGCGCTCCAGCAGGCCTATGAGGCGCAGGCGCGGACCGACGACGCGCTGCGCCTCGCCGCGACGCGCCTCGGCGAGACGAGTGCCGCGGGCCTCGTCGAGCGCGGGGCGATCCTGCTGCGCGCCAACCGCACGGACGACGCGCAGGCGGCCTTCGACCGCGCCACAGCCGTCGACCCGGCCGACGAGCAGTCCTGGCGGGCCGTCGCCGACGCGCTCGGCGCGGCGCGGCGCTACGCCGAGGCGGCAGCCGTCCTCGAGCGCGGCCGCGCGGCCCTCGGCCGGGACGACGCCTTCCTGTTCGAGCGCGCCAACCTCTACGGCCTCGCCGGCGACGCGGGCACGTCGGCGGATCTCTACCTCGCCGCCCTCGCCGACCGCCCCGAGGCGATGCCGGGCGTCCGCGCCCGGATGCGGCGCCTGCTCACGGCTCAGGGCGCGCCCGAGGCGCTCCGCGCCGCCGTCGACCGCGCGCAGACCCGCGACCCGCTGAACCGTGCCTACCGCGAGCTCGCCTCGTTCCTCGCCCTGGAGCGCGGCGACTTCGACGCGGCGCTGGACGGCATCCGCGCCCTCGACCGCCTCGACCGCGAGGAAGGTCAGTCGCTCGTCGCGTTCGCGCAGACGGCCGAGGCGGCGGGCGCGCTCGACGCCTCGCAGCGCGCGCTCGACGAGGTCCTCGAGCGCCACCCGACGGGCGTCGCGGCGCCCGAGGCGCTCCTCGCCCGCGCCGGCCTCTCGGACCGCCGCGCCCGCGACGCCGCAGAGCGCACGCCGAACCCGACGCTTCGCGCCGACGCCGCCCGGCAGGACTACCAGGCCTTCCGCGCCCAGTATCCCGGCTACGCCCTCGCCGACCGCGCCGCGCTCGACCTCGCCCACCTCGAGCGCGACGTCTACCTCGACTACGCCGCCTCCGAGGCGCTCCTCGAGGACGCCGCCGAGGCCCGTGACCCCGCCGTCGCCGGCCGCGCGCGCCTCGACCTCGGCGACGTCGCCGTGCGCCGCGGCGACCTCGACGCCGCCCGCGAGCGCTTCCAGACCGTCGACGAGACGCTCGGGACGGGGCCGCTCGCCGAGCAGGCCCGCTTCGAGCTCGCCCTCCTCGACTTCTACCAGGGCTACGTCTTCTCGGCGCTCGCCCGCATCGAGGCCATCGACCAGAACACGGCCGCGGACGCGACCAACGACGCGATCGTGCTCCGCGTGACGCTCAACGAGAACGCCGGCGAGGCGGGCACGGCCGACTCGACGAACGCCGCGCTGAAGGCGTACGCCGCGGCGAGCCTGCTCGTCCGCCAGGGCCAGGACGCCCGCGCGCTGGCGTCGCTCGACAGCCTCGGCCGGGCCGTCGGCGAGCACCCGCTGCAGGACGAGATCCTCTTCCTCTCGGCCCAGGCGCAGCGCCGCCTCGGCCGTCCCCAGGATGCCGTCGCCACGCTCGACCGCCTCGCGGCCGACCTCCCGCTCTCGTTCTACCGCGACCGCGCCCTCGTCCTGCAAGCGGACATCGCCGAGCACGACCTCGCCGACCGCGACGCCGCGATGGCGCGCCTCGCGAGCCTCCTCCAGCAGTTCCCCGGCTCCCTCTTCGCCCCCGACGCGCGGGAACGGCTGCGAACGATGCGGGCGAACTCTTGACTACTGGTTTAAGGTTTAATGTTTAAGGGATGCACTACCAACCTTAAACGTTAAACCTTAAACCGCATTTTCGAACCCTATGCGTCTCCTCCTGCTCGCCCTGCTCCTCGTCCCGGCCGCCCGCGCGCAGTCCGTCCTCATCCCGATGGACGAGGCGCAGACGGACCACCTGAAGGCGTACGGCGCCGTCTACTGGGCGCTCCAGCACGGGATGCAGGTGGACTGGCTGCTGAACGTCCGCGGCGGCTCGTTCGTCGGGCCGGACGACGCGGCGTTCGCCGACGAGCTGCGCGTCCGCGGCGTCTCTTTTGAACCGGCCGACGGGCCGGCGCTCGTCGAGCAGGCCGAGTCGGGGCCGACGAATACGGCAGCCGTGCGCCTCGAGAAGGTCCCGCGCATCGCCGTCTACGCGCCGACGCAGACGCTGCCGTGGGACGACGCCGTGCTCCTCGCGCTCACCTACGCCGAGGTGCCGTACGAGCAGATCTACGACGACGACGTCCTCGCCGGGCGCCTCTCGGAGTTCGACTGGGTTCACCTCCACCACGAGGACTTTACGGGCCAGTACGGCAAGTTCTACGGCCAGTACGCCGGGCAGGCGTGGTACCAGGAGCAGCAGCGCCTCACCGAGGCCTCGGCCAGAGAACACGGCTACGCGACGGTCCCGCAGCTCAAGCTCGCCGTCGCCCGGACGCTCCGCGCGTACGTCGAAGGCGGCGGCTTCCTCTTCGCGATGTGCGCCGGC
>JBBSQZ010000224.1:0-5375 GCA_038243565.1 Rhodothermales bacterium
CGGCTCGGCTCCGGGTTGCCCGACGGGTGGTTGTGCGCGAGCAACAGTGCTGCCGCGCTGGCGAGCACGGCGCCCTGAACACCTGCCGCCGCTCCAACTGATCGAGAAGGTGATGAGACCTGCGAAAAGCGCCGTTATCGAAGCTTCGAGACCAGGTGCGGTCTGACTTAATCGGCCATTCGTCGGGCGCAAGAGATAGGGCCGCCCAGGACGCAGCGGTCTGACTCTATCGAGGCGCGGGCCACGTCGCACTGGGGGCCGTCGAAGGCGCCAACGCCGCTCCCCCGCGCGAGTGGGACGGTGAGGCCCAGTGCGACGACGGCGGCGAGAACGAAGCGCGAGCGGGACACAGGGCGGTCAGGGGCGGAGAAAGACGGCCCGGCCGCCCCAGCGGTCGTGGACGACTAGGCGGGCGTCGGAGACATCGACCTCGCCGTCGGTCAGGCCGAGCACGTCGGGCGGGTGGCCGTCAGAGCAGGCTGTGTCGTCGCGCGAGAGCGATGGGAGCATGAGGTCGTCGCCGTCGAGGGCATAAGTGCCGCGGTAGACGATGCACCCGGCGGTAGCCCGGAGCGTGCCGTCGGCGGCGAAGGAGACGACGGTCTCGGCGCGGGCGGCGGTGGGGTCCGGTGCGAGCGGCGCGGGGGCGGGCGGAGTGGGTCTGGGCGGGGAGGGCGGCGGCGGCGGTGGTGGTGGCGCGGGCGGCGGCGCGGGCATCGGTGGGCCAGGCGGCGGCGGCAGCGTCTCGACCGATGCGAGTCGCCAGCGGCCCCGGCGGAGCGCGGCGAGATCGACGGGCCGCTGGCGGTGGCGCCGAAAGGCGAGGGTGGCGGTGCCGGTCGAGTCGAGGGCGGTGAGCGCGTCGCCGTCCAAGCGCAGCCGGACGGCGGTCGCGAGGGCGGCGGTGAAGGCACTGGCCTGGTCCCCGACGGCCGGGAGGCAGCCTTGCAGCTCGGTCGTGAGGTCGCTGGCCGCGAACGAGCGGTGGGCTCGGCCGTCGTCCGTCCCGAGATCGTAGCTGGCGCCGAAGTTGTTGCACCCGTCGTAACCGCCGAGGTGGCCGGGGCTGAACCGGAGCGTGGGGAACGTCCGGTCGAGGACGGGCTGGCCGCCGACGGCGACTAGGTCCCACTCGGTGCCTTCCAGCGCATCGAGCGTGTCGGCGGGCGGGGTGGCCGGGGCGCCGGCGTGGTCGACGACGTCCGGCGCAGGGCGGTCGGCGCAGGCGGCGAGTGTGAGAACGAAGAGGAGGGGGACCTTCATCATGGCGACACGGGATGGCTCGGAGGAGACACGGTGTTCGAGGGGGGCACATCGCGACGAACGGCTCGGCCTCGACGGGGTCGGTTCCGCGCGCGGCGGCGGGCGTCCTTCGCCGAGTTTCCGCAGCCGAATCGGCCGTGATGGGATGACATGCCGTTGGGACTACAGGCACGTATACCCGAGGGGCGGAAACCGCTCGACCGCGGTGCGTAATCCGATTGCGGTCTCGACCTTTCTCGCGAGCGCTCGGAGCCGCTCCGCCTCCGGCGACAGCGGACCTGTGATCCTGTTCGACCAGCCCACCGACGCGGAGCGCGTGCCGTCTCGGAGGTCGATTCTCAAGTCCCCGTATGGCACGACGAAGCTGGAGCCGTTTTCGGATGCCTCGGCTGCGTCGATGGTGAGCGAGTCGCCGAACGCGGACGGATACGACCAGAGCCCGATCCGGTCGGCCTCCTCCACGATCGCCTCGAACGCTCCGGGACTCAGGGCGACGCGGACGGTATCCGCCCCCCCTTCGTGCCTCCGCCGGACGACGGTGCCCTGCGACGAGTCGAACGTGTAGGTCGCGCAGAACTGGTACTCGTAGACGAGGCCCCTCCCTGCGCCGACGCGGTTTCCAGGTGCTGAGATCGTCGCGACGCGGCCGGGTGCGGAGTCGGCGAGGATTGTGTCCGGGGCAGAGCCGAGGTTCTCGCGGTCGGCGACCGACGCACAGGCGGCCAGGGTGAGAACGGGAACGAGTACGGCCAACAGAGGGACGGACGTGAGCGGAGAGGGGCCCGCGGCAGAGCCCTCCACCTTCGAGCCCCTAGCCCCTGCGAGCATCAGATAGCCGACGGCGGCCCACAGGATCAGGCACGCAACGGCCGCCGTCCAGATGAAGACGGACTCCGTGATCATGGTCGGGGCGTTCGGGGCGGGACCGTCGGTCCTCAGTCGGAGGAACGTGACAGGCCAGCCCCGTCCGTGGACCACACCCCTGCCCGCGTTCCACGAATGCGTGACGAGCAGCGAGAGCGACGACGCCGCGACGGCGAACCCGAGAGCCTTCGCGGCCTGACGCCAGTCCAGCAAGGGACGGCCGAGCGCCCGACGGAGTCCCACGCCGAGCGCGAGAGATCCTAGGGTGCCCGCCAAGATGGAGAGGTCGGACATTGTTGGGTGGGTGTGTGGACTCCGAAGGCGCCGGGAGCTGGGTCCTTGGCGTCAGGGACGGCGGAAGACGGCCTGGCCGCCCGCTCGGAGGTAGACGACGAGGCGGGCGTCATCGGCCTGAACCTCGCCGGTCCAGAGAGGGATGCCGACGTCGGGAGGGACGCCGCCGGGGCACTCTCCGGCGTCACCGAAATAGGACGTGACCGTGAGCAGGTCGCCGTCGAGCGCGTAGTCGCCCCGGTAGGCGAGGCACCCGGCGGCCCCGGCGTACGTCCCGTCGGGGTCGAAGGCGAGCACGTGGGCGGGACCCTCCGAGCCCTCCGGCAGGACCCGCCAGCGGCCCCGGAGCACGGCGGCGCGGTCCACGGGGCGGACGGGGCGGGGCTGGAAGGCGAGCCGTTCGGCCCCGAGTGAGTCTGCGAACACGAGTCGGTCCCCGTCACGCCGGATCGTGCGTGACGCCGAGCCGGGCGGCCGGGCGGTTGCCGTCGGGCCGGGGCGGCGGGTCCCCGCACGAGGCCAGCACGAGGGCGAACGCGAGGGCTGGGAGGGCTACGGAGAGTGCGTGCATCGGGGACAAAGTCGATGGGTGAGCGCCAGTCAGCGGCGGAAGACGATTTCCAGGCCGTCCTCGTCGTAGACCGAGAGCCGGTCGTCGGAGACCGCCAGCTTGCCGCGGTAGAGCGGATTCCAGAAGGGCTCCAGGCGCTGAGACTCTGAACAGGCGGAGTCGTTGCTCTCAGTCCACTCGGCGCGGTAGTCGTCGCCGTCGAGGGTGTAGGTACCCCGGTCCGTGCGGCAGCCGATGCGGGCCGTGACTGCGGAGTCCTCGAAGGCGAGGACGGGCATCGGGCCGTCGGGCACGTTTTGCTCCATGCCCGGAGGCATCGGGGCCGAATCGAACCGCCAGCGGCCGGTCATGAGCGCGGTGCGGTCGGTGGCGTATGGGACGTGGCGGTGGAAGACCATGTACTCGGCGCCGGTCGAGTCGAGGAGCGCCAAGCGGTCCCCTTCGTGTTGGATGCGGGCGCGTCCGTAGAAGACGCCCTGAACGGCGCGCTCCTGCTCCGCGACGGCTGGGCGACAGCCTATGAGGGTGGAGAGCGGCGGCCCGCTGAAGGCCAGCTCGTAGAGCCCGTCGTCGCGTGAGGTGACGCGGTAGCCCGTCCCGAACTCGTTGCAGCCCGAGTGGCCGCCGACCTGGTCGTAGGGGTCGCTAGGCTCGGCGTCGTACCCCGTGATGCCGGGGCCGATGGGGTCGGACGAAAAGAGAATGCGGGGCCGTGTGCCGGGGACGACGGGCGCGCCTCCGACGGTGTCGAGCACCCACTCGGCACCGGCGAACGGTGCGGGCGTGCGAGGGACGTCGGCCGCGAAGGTGGCGAGCGTGTCGCCCTGGGCGTCGAGGAACGCGAGGGTCCGGCCGTCGAGCGCATGACGCTGGGTGCGGGCGAGGGCGTCCGCGAGGGCTCGGGCACGGTCGGTGAGCGGGTCCTGGACCGCGGGGTCGTCCGAGACGATGCGCTCCAACTCGAAGGGTGCCTCGATGCGGAGCGAGTCGCCCTGGGCGCGGTAGGGTGCGTGGTAGGCGCCCGCGCCGGTCCACCCGGTGAGGAGGCGCCAGCCAGCACAGGCGTCTCCGAGCGACCGGTCGAAGCGGTCACGGTCACAGGGCCGGTCGGTAAAGATGAGAACGGGGAGAGCGTCGCCTGTGGTGGACTCCCCGCCGAGCGAGGCGAGGCGCCACCACGTGCCGAGCAGCGGCGGCGCGCTGTCCTCGAGCGGTGTGCGGCTGATGCCGCCCTCGGTGAGATGGTCGACCACTTCGATCCTTACACGCGCTGGGAGGCGGACGACGCCCGCGCGAATGGCCGTCTCGAGCGGGCCGGCGTCGAGCACGAAGAGGACGACCTCGTTGGCGGCGACATCGGCGGCGGCGTTGGCGTCGATCCCAACCGTCCGCGCGACGGCCATCGCTTGCGGGATGAGGTCGACGAGCGTCGTGTAGGGGAGCACGGCCAGCTCCGCTTCTACGACCCCCTCGAGCGGGGTCCCCCGGATGAAGCGGCGAAGCGTCGCGGCGGGGTCCGTCGTGAACCGGGCGACGACCCGGTAGGTTGGGGTGTGCTGGACGACCATGCCAGCGAAGGTGCTGGCGGCCTCGGACTCTAGCCGGGCGTTGAGGCCGCCTACAAGGCCCTGGACCTCGAGCCGGCGATGAGCCTCGTCGAGCGAGACGCCGTACATGGAAGCGTAAGTCGAGGCTGTATCGTCAGCCGTCTGCGCGAGGACCTGGCAGGCGAGGGCCGGCCACAGGAGAAAGGACAAGACTGTCGCTCGCACCGTGCGAAGACGTAGCCTGTGGGGGATCGTATTGGACATCGTCTGGGGGCGCGAGAGGCGCAGAGTGGTGGTGTCAACGCGCGCCTGCGGAGGTGCGGTGTGCCTACCTCATGGTCTCTAATCCCTGGTGGATCATGTGTCCCCCGGGCGCCCGTTGGCGAGCGGCGCGGCGGGATCCTGCCGTCGCCAAGCTTTAGGTCACACCAGACCTCGCTCGGCGAGGCTCGTGTGCCCGTGGTCAGTGATGATGAGGTGGTCGTGGACCGGGATGCCCATGACCTTCCCCGCCTCGACGAGCTGCTTCGTCACCGCCACGTCCTCGCGGCTCGGCTCGGGATTGCCCGATGGGTGGTTGTGCGCGAGCAGCAGCGCAGCGGCATTGGCGAGCACGGCCGCCTTGAACACCTGCCGCGGCTCGACGATGCTGGCCGCCAGCCCGCCCACGGACGCCACGTGGATGCCGACGAGCGTGTTCGCCGTGTCGAGGAAGACGACGAGGAACTCCTCGCGGTCGCGGTCGCGGAAGTACTCCGCGAGCACGGCCGCGGCGCAGGCGGGCGAGCGGACCTGGTCGCGCGTCGGGAACGAGAACGTGTGCTCGCGCACGAGGC
>JBBSQZ010000225.1:0-5321 GCA_038243565.1 Rhodothermales bacterium
AGATTTACAGTCTGTCGCCTTTAACCACTCGGCCACCTGCCCGGAACCTGAAAGAACGTGCCCGCCTGCGGCGCTCAGAGCTGGCGGAGGGACTCGAACCCGCGACCCCGGACTTGGAAGGACCGTGCTCTACCAGCTGAGCTACTCCCGCAAGAAGGTTGAAGGGTGAGAGGGTTAAAGGGTGGAAGGGAAAATGCATTCCCCTTCCACCTTTCAACCTTTCCACCCTCCAACCCCTTAGTGGGCAGGGAAGGATTCGAACCTCCGTACTCGTTTGAGAACAGATTTACAGTCTGTCGCCTTTAACCACTCGGCCACCTGCCCGGAACCTGAAAGAACGTGCCCGCCTGCGGCGCTCAGAGCTGGCGGAGGGACTTGAACCCCCGACCTGCTGATTACAAATCAGCTGCTCTACCAACTGAGCTACGCCAGCGCGCGGTGCCGAAACACCCTGCAGTGCAGAACGGGGAAACTACCCCGCCGCGGCCGGCCCGGTCAACCGTCCAGCGCCTCGAGACGCCCTCTGCGCGGGACTTCGCGGTTTCTTTGGAGGGAATCGGGCAACGGCCAACGGCCATCGGGGAAAAGCAGAAGACGGAAAACAGAGGACAGAAGACAGAGCACAGACAAATTCCGCCCTCCGCCCTCCGCCCTCCGTCATCCGTCATCCGCCCTCCTCCCTCTTCCCTTCCGCTTCCACCACCACCGCACGCCCCACGCGAACGCCACGACGACCAGCAGCAGCGACACGACGCGGCCGTACTGCTCGAGCGCTACGATGACGCGCTTCCACTGCGTCCCCAGCGCATAGCCGCCGCCGACGAGGATGACGTTCCACGCCAGCGCGCTGACGGTCGCCCACAGCGCGACGCGCCCGGCGGGCAGGCGCGAGGCGCCGGCGAGGAGCCCGATCACGGCGCGCCCGCCGCTCAGGAACCGGTTCGCCGCGATGACGCCCATGCCCCACTTTTCGAGCCACGCGGTCACCGTCGTGAGTGCGCCGCGCGGGATGAAGCGCAGCCGCGTCGGGTCGTGGACGGCCACGCCGAGGCGCCGGCCCACTGCGTAGACGGTCAGGAAGCCGAGGACGGAGCCGATGCTCGCGATCACGAACGTCGGCACGAGGCCGATGAGGCCGAGGGCGACGAACGAGCCGGCGACGACGACGACGAGGTCGCCGGGGATCGGGGGGACGACGTTCTCGCCCCACGCGACCACGAGCAGCACGGCGTAGATGCCGCCCGGCGGCAGCCCGCGCAGCCACTCGACGAACACCTCGGCAGACTCGATCACGGCGCCTCGGGGCGGCCCGCCGCCTCGGTGATGAGGGCGACGGCGTGCGCCGCGGCGCCCTCGCCGGTCCCGACGAAGCCCATCCCCTCGCCCGTCGTCGCCTTCACCGAGACGCGCGACACGTCCACGCCGAGCGCGCCGGCGAGGCGTGCGCGCATCGCGTCGACGTGCGGCCGCAGCTTCGGGCGCTGGAGGCACACCGTCGCGTCGACGTTGCCGACGGAGAAACCGGCGGCGGCGAGGCGCTCGACGACCGTCTCGAGGAGCCGGATGCTGTCGGCCCCCTTCCACTCGGCGTCGGTGTCCGGGAAGTGCGCGCCGATGTCGCCCATCGCGGCGGCGCCGAGGAGCGCGTCCGTGATGGCGTGCGCGAGCACGTCGGCGTCCGAGTGGCCGTCGAGGCCGAGGTCGGACGGGACGGTGACGCCGCCCAGGATGAGCGGGCGGCCCGCGACGAGGCGGTGGACGTCGTAGCCGTGGCCGATGCGCATCGGGAGAGCGGTGGGCGGGCCGCAGTCTACGGATTCGGCGCCCACGCCGGCCAGAGCGCTTCGGCGAGCTCCCAGTCGGTCGGCGCCGTGACCTTGGCGTTGCGCGCGTCGCCCTCGACGACGTGGACTGCGACGCCGGCCTGCCCGAGCAGGCCCGCCTCGTCCGTCGGCGCCTCGTCTCCGGCGATCGCATAGGCTCGGGCGAACAGGGCGCGCGAGGCGCCCTGCGGCGTCTGCATCGCCCAGAGGTGCGTGCGGTCGGCCGTCGCGCCGAACCGGCCGTTGCGGGCCGTCCGCAGCGTGTCCGCGACGGGCATCGCCGCCGCCGCGGCGCCGAACTCGTGGACGGCTGCGATGACGCGCGTGATGAGGTCCGGCGAGACGAACGGCCGCACGCCATCGTGGACGAGCACAACCTCGACGCTCTCTGGGAGCGCCACGATGCCGTTCCACACCGACGCCGCGCGCGTCGCGCCGCCGGCGACGACGAGGGCCTCGATGCCCGCGTCGGCCAGCATCGCCTGCGTCTCCGAGACGCTCGCCTCGGGCGCCGCGACGACGAGCGGCCCGACGCCTGGATGCCGCGCGAAGGCGCGGAGCGTCTGGACGAGAACGGGCGCGTCGCCGAGGCGGCGGAACTGCTTGGGCGCGCCGCCGAGGCGCGTCCCGGATCCGCCCGCCGGCAGGACGACGCCGACTGAGGGTTGAAAGGTAGAAGGGTGGAGAGGTTGAAGGGTGTCTTCGGTTGGGCTGTCCACGGAATCCGTCGGGTGAGTGGCTTTCCCCTTCAACCCTTCAACCCTCAAACCCTTCCCCCCTCACAGCACCAGCATCGCGTCGCCGAACGAGAAGAGGCGGTACTCGTGGCGGATGGCCTCCTCGTAGGCGTGGCGCGTGAGGTCCAGCCCGGCGAAGGCCGCGACGGCCATGAGCAGCGTCGAGCGCGGGCGCTGGAAGTTGGTCAGCAGGCGCTCGGTGATGCAGAAGTCGTAGGGCGGGTAGACGAACTTGTCCGTCCAGCCGCCGCCCGGCTTCAGCGCGCGGTCCGCGGTGAGCGTCGACTCGAGGGCGCGGACGACCGTCGTGCCGCAGGCCGTGACGGTGGTGGCCGAGCACCGGAGGGCGCCGTTGACGGTTTCGGCGGCCGCCGCCGAGACGCGGTAGCACTCGGAGTCCATGTGGTGCTTGCCGAGGTCCTCGACCTCGACCGGCTCGAACGAGCCCAGCCCGGCGTGCAGCGTCACCGTGGCGATGCGGGCGCCGCGGCCCTCGATTGCGCGCACGAGGGCCGGCGTGAAGTGCAGCCCGCCGTCCGGCGCGACGACGGCGCCGCGCTCGCGCGCGAAGAGCGTCTGGTAGCGGACGCGGTCGGCCGGCTCGGCCGGGCGCCGGAGGTACGGCGGCAGCGGCGTCTCCCCGACGCGGTCGATGAGCGCGTGGAGCTCCTCGGGGCTCCCGTCGAAGATGAAGCGCAGCGTCCGGCCGCGGCTCGTCGTGTTGTCGACGACCTCGGCCGAGAGGCCCTCGGCGAAGTCCAGGCGGTTGCCGACGCGGACCTTGCGCGCAGGGTCCACGAGGGCGTCCCAGAGGCGGTGCTCGGCGTTGAGCTCGCGCAGCAGGAAGGCCTCGATGCGCGCGCCGGTCTTCTCCTTCTCGCCGACGAGGCGCGCCGGGAAGACCATCGTGTCGTTGGCCACGAGCACGTCGCCGGGCCCGAAGTAGTCCGGCAGGTCCGCGATCGTCCGGTGCTCGACGGTGCCGGCCGCGCGGTCGAGGACCATGAGGCGGGCGGTCTCGCGGGGCTCGGCCGGGTACTGCGCGATGAGATCGCGCGGGTAGTCGAAGTCGAAGTCTCCGATGCGCAGCGAGTGGGTCAGAAACGACGGGGTGGCAACGTGCATGCGGTCGCAGTCGGGAGTCACGGCGGGGGCGGGCTGGCGGGGCGCGGTGCCCCGGCCAGGACCGCTCGGGCCGAATATAGGAGCGCTTCAAGCGGCTGCAAAGCTTCCGTGAAGCTCCCGGCAGACTCTCTACACCGGCCGCGCGGCGCGGATCGTGCCCTCGACCTCGCCGAAGCTGACGCTGGCCTCGCCGTCCCTCGCCATGCCGGTCAGCACGACGCGGTCGCCGTCCTCGAGGAAGCGCCGCTCCTCGCCCGACGGGAGGCCGACCGGCTTCGTGCCGCGCCACGTGATCTCGAGGAACGAGCCGTAGCTGTCTTCCGAATCGCCCGAGATGGTGCCCGAGGCGAGGAGGTCGCCGGGGCGCAGGTTGCAGCCGGCGACGGTGTGGTGCGCGAGCTGCTGCTCGGGGCTCCAGTAGAGGTTCTTGGCGTTCGAGGTCGCGATCGTCTCGGGCGGCGCCCCGGCGTCGCGCATCTGCACCGTCTCGAGGCGGACGTCGAGGCGGACGTCGAGCGCGCGCGGCTCGGCCTGCTGAAGGTATGGCAGCGGCTCGGGATTGTCGTCCGTCTGCGGCTCGCCCGGCACGCGGAACGGGTCGAGGGCGGCGGCGGGCACGACCCACGGGCTGATGCTCGTGCAGAAGCTCTTGGCGAGGAACGGCCCGAGCGGGACGTACTCCCAGCGCTGGATGTCGCGGGCGGACCAGTCGTTGACGAGGACGTAGCCGAAGACGTGGTCGCGGGCGTCGCCGATGGAAATCGGCTCGCCGAGGGCGTTGCCCGGCCCGACGAAGACGCCGAGCTCGAGCTCGATGTCGAGCTGCTTCGACGGCCCGAAGACGGGCGGCGCCGCGTCGTCCGGCCGCGTCTGCCCGTTCGGGCGGACCACGTCCGTGCCGCTCACGACGACCGAGGAGGCGCGGCCGTGGTAGCCGACGGGCAGGTGCAGCCAGTTCGGCATGAGTGCGTTCTCCGGCCCGCGGAACATCACGCCGACGTTGGTCGCGTGCTGCCGCGACGAGTAGAAGTCGGTGTAGTCGCCGATCTGCGCCGGCAGGTGCATCGTGACGCTCCCGAGCGGGATGAGCGCCGCGGCCCGCAGGTCGGCGTCGTCGCGGAGCGCTGCGTCGCCGCCGGTGCTCAGGAGGTCCTGGAGGCGGGCACGGACGGCGTCCCAGGTGCCCTTCCCGGCCGCCATGAACGCGTTGAGCGCGGGCGCGGAAAACGTGCCCTCGGCGACGGGCAGCAGCGTCTCGATGGCCGCGAGGTCCACGACCGTCTCGCCGAGGCGGACGCCGCAGCGCGGCGCGGCGCCGTCGGTCGAGAAGACGCCATAGGGCAGGTTATCGAGGCCGAAGCCGGAGGCGGGGTCTACGTCGAGGAAAGGAGTCATGGAGATACGGTGGGAAAGTTGATCAGAAAGAGGAGGCAGGCGCGTGGCGGATGCAGAACCCCCCGTTTAGACGCGCGCACGAAGCGCCATTCCGGGCTGCTTGCGTTGCGCGTCCAAACTGTCCCCCTCATTGAGGGCAGGGCTGTTAAGTTCTGGGCGCTTTGGTTTACTTCGATAAAAATGTCAACGTCATCCCGAGCTTGTCGAGGGATCTCGACGCGCGTCTGAGGGCGCCGAGGTC
>JBBSQZ010000226.1:0-5318 GCA_038243565.1 Rhodothermales bacterium
CGACGACGCGGACGCGGTAGACGCCCGCGGCGAGCCCGGCGCCGTCGATGACCAGCTCGCCCGCGGGCGCCGCGGTCGGGCCGTCGAAGAGGACGGCGATGCGGCGGCCGCGCGCGTCGAGCAGCGTCGCGCGCATCGGCGTGCCGGCCGGCATCTCGTAGCGGACCGTCGCGCGCTCGCGGAAGGGGTTCGGCGCCGGCAGACTCAGCCGCACCGCCTGGTCCGCGTTCGGCGTCGAGGCGCCCGTCCACTCGACGCGCGTCGGCTCGAGGGTGCCGGAGGCGTAGGCGCCGAGCAGGCCGCTGGCGAGGCTGCGCAGGTGCGTGATCGAGTCGAGGTAATCCGCGCCGCGGCCGTAGGGGATCGCGAAGACGACCGACTGCGAGGCGCCCGGCGCGAGGCGGAAGGGACCCGTCGAGACGGAGGTGCGGCGGTCGCCGGCGCCAGTGGCCGGTGCGCCTGGTCCGGGATTGCGCTCGCTCCACGGCTGGTTCGTCACCGGGTCGCCGGGGAAGACGAAGCGCGTCGGCTCGCCCTGCGTCTGGCCGATGCCGGTGCCATAGGCGCGGAACGGCGTGCCGTCTTTGAGAAGCCCCTGGAGGGCGAAGTAGATCTCGCTGCCCAGCATCGGCTCGTCGCAGTAGTAGGCGCCCCCTTTACAGATGAGCGCCGCGGCCGTCATCCGGAGGCGCTCGCCGGGCTCGTCGACTGCGCCGTCGCCGTCGTCGTCGCGGTTGTTCGGCAGGCCGACCGGGCCCGAGACCACCTGGAGGCCGACCGCCGGCGGGTTCAGCCCGTAACTCGTCCCTTCTCCGGTGCCGTCCTGGTTGTCGCCGTTGTAGAAATACGCCATGCCTCGTGTCGTGTCCGATCCCACGCGGTCGTCTGACGCGTCCCCCAGGTCGCCGTCGATGTAGAGGCCCGCGTAGGCCGAGTCGATCGTCGCCGCGGTCCGGTTGGTGATCGTGTAGCGGTACAGCGTCGTCTCGCCGAGCACGCTATTCGCCGGAAACGTCGACGCCTCGACGCGGACCTCGACGCCGAGCGGCGGCGTCGCCTGCCGCGTGTGTGGCCCGCCGACGTCGTTCATGAGCCACCACGCCGTCTGCGCGCCGGTGATCGCCGGCTGGTCGCCACCGGCGAGGTTGTAGTTGGCCGGGTCGCCGTCGCCATCGAGCACGGGCGCGCCGAGGTGGACCGGCCAGTCGCGCAGGTCCGGCGTGGCGACGCCGGTGCGGTAGTAGGTGCGGACGTCGTCGCGTGAGACGGTGTAGATGCGGTCGTAGGGGGCGCAGTCGGCAGGGTCGACGGGGCGCGCGTCCGGGCCGAGCGGGCCGGGCCACATCGTGTAGATGCCCGCCGGGTAGCCATAGGTGCCGCCCGAGACGCGGAGCTCGCCGTTCACCGTGCCGCCGATCCAGAGGCTCGCGAGGAAGATCGGGGACTTGCCCTCCTGCTTCGGGACGAGGTAGTCGGCCTGGTAGCCGTTTCCATAGAACAGCGACCCGGTGTTCATCACGCGCGCGGCGACGTCGCCGGCGTCGATCACGGCCGTGGCGGTGCCGAGCGTGCAGGACCCCGGCGCCGGCGCCGTCTGCGCCGCGGCGGGGAAGGTAGCGAGGACGAGAACCAGCGTGGCAAGGCGCATAATCGAGGCGGCAGAGCGGACTGGAAACGTACGCGGATGCCGCGTCTCGTCCGGGGCAACTCGCCGTGCCCTCAGGCCGCGACGGCGTACATGTCCTCGATGAGACCGGCGTAGGTCGCCTCGATCTGCTTGCGCCGCGGCTTCATCGTCGGCGTGAGCAGGCCGTTGTCGACCGAGAACGGCTCGGCGACGAGGCGCACGGCGCGGACCTTCTCGTGGCTGGCCGCCTCGCGGGCCTGCTCCCGGATGACGCCCTCGAACAGGGCGACGGCCTCGGGCGAGGCGTTGGGGTCGGCGGGGACGG
Source organism: Rhodothermales bacterium (assembly GCA_038243565.1). Lineage (GTDB taxonomy): Bacteria > Bacteroidota > Rhodothermia > Rhodothermales > Rubricoccaceae > DASVSE01. Next base: position 1,953 of record JBBSQZ010000226.1, read on the forward strand.
CCCAGCCGCCGGCCTCGGCGGCGGCTGCGAGCGCCTCGGCCTCCGGCACGACGAGCGCCGTGAGGAACTCGCGGCCCTCGCCGACGACCATCACCTGGTCCACGAGCGGGCTCGCGGTGAGGCGCTCCTCGATGGGGCCCGGGTAGACGTTCTTGCCGCCGAGCGTCACGATCATGTGCTTGATACGGTCCGTGATGCGGAGGTAGCCGTCCTCGAAGCGCCCGACGTCGCCCGTCCGGAACCAGCCGTCGTCGGTGAAGACCTCGGCCGTGGCCTCGGGCCTGTTCCAGTAGCCGCTCATCACGGACGGCCCCTTCGCGAGGATCTCGCCCGCGCCCGTCGTGAGCGTGTTGGGATAGCTGTCTCCCGCGATCTCGCCGATGGTGCGGCCGGCGTGCAGGTCGCGGATGGCGAGCGTGACGCCGGGGAAGACGTGGCCGACGGTCCCAACGCGCGGCGCGTCGAACGGGTTGGCGGCGAGGATGGGCGCCGTCTCGCTCAGCCCGTAGCCCTCGATGAGCTTGAGGCCCGCGGCCTCGAAGAAGGTGCCGACCGGGGCCGGCAGGGCCGCCCCGCCCGAGACGGCCAGGCGCACGCGCCCGCCGAGCTTCTCGTGGAGCGTCGAGAACACGAGGCGGTCCGCGACGGCGTGCTGCGCGCGCAGGGCGAGGCCCGGCGCCTTGCCGGCCTGCCTGGCCGCAGCGACGGCCTCCCCCACGCCGACGGCCCACGCGAAGATGCTCTGCTTGACGGCACCGCCCTCGGCGACGGACTTCTGGATCGCGGCGAAGACCTTCTCGAACAGGCGCGGGACCGACACCATGAGCGTCGGGTGGACCTCGGGGAGGTCGCGGGCGACGGTGTCCGTGCTCTCGGCGAAGACGATCTGCGCGCCGGCCGAGAGGATCGTCATGTAGCCGGTCGTCCGCTCGAAGGCGTGCGAGAGCGGCAGGAACGAGAGGTGCACGTCGTCCTCGACGACCTCGATCCGCTCGTGGACGGCGTGGACGTTGGCGATGAGGTTGCGGTGCGTCATCCGGACACCCTTGGGCGCGCCGGTCGTGCCGGACGTGTAGATGAGCGCCGAGAGGTCGTCCGGCGTCACCGCGGCGGCGCGCGCCTCGACCTCGGCGTCCATCCCGGCGCTTCGGCCCGCTTCGAGCGCCGCGTTCCACTCGACCGTCGTCTCCGTCGGCCCGCCCTTCGGGCGCGACATCGCCACGGCGAGGCGCAGGTCGGGGCACTCGGCGAGCGCCGCGACGGCCTTCCGCACCTGCAGCGCCGTCGAGGCGACGACCACGACGGCGCCGCTGTCGCGCAGGATCGCGGCCACCTGCGGCGCCGGCAGCGTCGGGTAGATGCCGACGTTGACAGCGCCGGCGATCTGCGCTGCGAGGTCCGCCACGAGCCACTCGGGGCGGTTCTCGGAGAGGACGGCCACGCGGTCGCCGGGCTGCACGCCTTTCGAGACGAGGAAGGCGGCGAGGGCGCGGACGTCGGCCGCGAGCGCGTCCCACGAGATGTCCTCCCAGGCTTTCGACTCGCGGTTCTTGAAGCCGAGCGCGGCCTTGCCCGTCCCGGCGAAGCGGGCGGCGAGGCCGGTGAACATCTCGGCGGCGGTGTCGAACGGGACGGCGGCGGGCATGGGGTTTCAGGTAGCGTCGCGCAACCTACGCCGCGCCGCGGCGCCGGGTCTCCGGTGATCCGCGGCGTTCGGACTGCCGCGCCTCAGCCGTCCCATCTCCCGCCGCGCCTTGCCCGTCGTGATCGGAGCGCTGCACGTCGAACCAACCTCCGGCCTCCAACCATGTCATCCCGGCCCCTGAGCCGGGATCTCCTCGGTGTTGGTCCGCGCATGATGAGCGGATGGCAGCACGTCCCACCGTCCAGGAGATCCCGGGTCGGGGCCCGGGATGACAGTGTAGAGAGGGCGGGGGCAGATTCCGCTCTCTGCTCTCCGCCCTACTGCGGGCCGGCGGGCAGGTGCTCCTCGAGGTAGCGCGTGAGCAGGCTGTAGACGTGCAGCGTCGTCCCGCGGCCCTCGTAGATGCCGTGGCTGCGGTTCGGGTACGCCATCATCGTGAACGGCTTGTTCAGCTCCACGAGGCGGTTGATGAGCCGCTCCGTGCCCTGGTAGTGCACGTTGTCGTCGCCCGTGCCGTGGACGATCAGCAGGTCGCCCTGCAGGCCTTCCGCGAACGAGATCGGCGAGCCGAGGCGGTAGTTCTCGGGGTCCGTGTTGGGGTTGCCCGAGTAGCGCTCCTGGTAGATCGTGTCGTAGAGCCGCTGGTCCGGGACCGGTGCGACGGCCATGCCGACCGAGAACACGTCGGGGTAGCGGAACATGGCGTTGAGCGTCTGCGAGCCGCCGCCGGACCACCCCCAGATGCCGACGCGCGCCGGGTCCACGTAGGAATGGGCCGCCGCGAGGCCGCGCGCCGCCGCCGCCATGTCCGCCGACGCCTGCACGCCGACGCGGCCGTAGACGCTCTTGCGCCAGGCGCGGCCGCGCGGGCTCGGCGTGCCGCGCGGGTCGACGCTCATCACGATGTAGCCCTGCTGCGTGAGCATGAGGTGCCAGAGGTAGCCCGTGCCGCCCCACGCGTCGTTGACGGTCGTGCTGGCCGGCTCGCCGTAGACGTGCATCAGCACCGGGTAGGTCTTCGTCGAGTCCATGCCCGGCGGGAGCATGACGTAGGCGTCGAGCATCGTCCCGTCGTCGGCGGGGAGGCGGGTGAAGAAGGCCCGGCCGCGGTCCAGCGCCTCGACTTTCGTCCTGAGCGCCTCGTTGTCGGCGAGGACGCGGACGGTCTCGTGGCTCGGGAGGCGGACGAGCTCCGTCCGCGGCGGGTCGCCGAAGTGGCTCCACGAGTGGACGGCGAAGGCGGCGCCGGGCGAGAGGTCGTAGCGGTGCGAGCCGGGCTCGCTCTGGGGCGTGAGGCGCTCCGTGCGCGAGCCGTCGATCTTCGTCCGCTGGAGGATGCGCTGCGTGGCCGCCTCGGGCGGGGCCGACATGTAGTAGATCCAGCCGCCGTCCGTGTCGATCTGGAGGACCGAGAGGATGTCCATGCCGGCCGGCGTCACGGCGCGGAGCCCGCTGCCGTCGCGGTTGACGACGTAGACCCGCTTCCAGCCGTCGCGGTCCGAGATCCACGTCACGTGGCGGCCGTCGTCGAACCAGACGACGTCGTCGATGGCGTCCGTCCACGCCGCATCCGTCTCGACGAGGATCGGGCGCGTCGTCATCGTGCGCGTGTCGGCGAGGAGGAGCTCGTTGCGCTGCTGCGGCCGGTCGAGGTGCTGGATGACGAGCTCCGTGGACGAGTCCGCCCAGTCCATGCGGGCCGGGTAGTGGTTGCGCTCGTC
>JBBSQZ010000227.1:0-5291 GCA_038243565.1 Rhodothermales bacterium
CACATCGCGCCGAAGCCCTGCCCGAAGGGCATCTGCTGGAACACGACCGGCATGGCCACGAAGCCGAGGTTGAACGAGCCCGTCTGCGCGACCGACATCGCGCCGGCGACGCCGAAGAAGGCGACGGCGGCCGGGATGGCGATCGAGCCGCCGAGCACGACCTCGGCCGTCTCGTTGGTGATGGCCGTCGCGACGCCCGAGAGCGCGATGTCGTCCTTCTTGGTGAGGTACGAGGCGTACGTCTGGAGCGTCCCCATCCCGACCGAGAGCGTGAAGAAGATCTGGCCGGCGGCGGCGAGCCAGACCTTGGCCGAGCTCAGCCCGGAGAGGTCCGGCTTGTAGATGAACTCGAGGCCCTGGAGCGGCGAGACCCCGTTGACGCCGCTGTCGAGCGTCAGCACGCGGACGGCGAGGATGATCGCGAAGACGAACAGGATCGGCATCCCGACCTTGGCGAGCTTCTCGATGCCGCCCGAGACGCCCTTCGAGAGGATGTAGATCGTCGGCCCGATGGACAGGAAGAAGAACAGGAAGGGCACCCAGAACTCGTGCGTGGTGCCGTCCGTGATGACCTGGTAGGACGTGAGGTAGTCCTGCATCTGCGTCTGCGTCGTCAGGCCCCAGTAGTCGCCCGTGGCCGAGAACCACGTGTAGGCGAGCGTCCACGACATCAGGACGGTGTAGTAGCACAGGACGACGAACGGGATCACGAGGCCGATCACGCCGAAGTACTTGGCGGCGGGGTGCTTCCAGATCGCGGCGAACATGCCGGGCACGTGGCCCTTGCGGTAGCGCCCGCCGTTGCGCCCGATGCCCCACTCGATCCACATCAGCGGGATGCCGAGCAGCAGGAACGCGATGAAGTACGCGATCATGAACGAGCCGCCGCCGTTGGCGGCCGCCTGTCCCGGGAATCGGAGGAAGTTGCCCAGCCCGACGGCGTTGCCGGCCATCGCGAGGATGAGCCCGATGCGGCTCCCCCAGGCTTCTCCGGACTGCTGCGAGTTGTCTGCCATGTGGCGCGTGTCTTGGTGGGTGCGGGTGACGGCCGTGTGAAGCCAAGGTAGCGTCACCGGGACGCGCGCGGTGCCTGCTAAAAAAGTCGCCGGCTCGGGAGGCCCGCGAGGCGCCCTACTCCGCCGCCGGCGGCAGCACGCCCGCCTGCTCCAGAAGCGCCTCGGCGATGCGCAGCCGCGCCGGTCCCATGTCCAGCGCCCGGCCCGCCGCCGGGTCCGCCTCGACGTCGAGGGCGAACACGACCGGCCCGCCGTCGCGGGCGTCGCGCTCGACCCGGCCGACGAGCCAGCCGAGGTCGAGGTGGGTGACGCCATACGAGCCACCGCCGGTCTTGCCGATGAGTCGGACGGGCCCGTGCGCGCCCGCGCGCTCGGCGCGGACGGGAACGATGCCGCGGACGGTCGCCTCGGCAGCGTCCGAGAATCCCGTGTCGCCCGTCCGCAGGCGGTCTACGAAGTGGACTTCCTCCAGCGCCGAGATCTTGAGCGAGCCGTCCAGCCAGAACGTCTCGAGCGTGTCGCCGATGACGCCGTTGCCGTAGGGCTCGCGGGCGAAGGCCGCGAGGTAGCGGGGCAGGGTGTGCCCGAACCTAACCGCGGGCAGAGCCGCCGCCCGGCGGAGCCAACGCCCATCCGGCGACGCGCGGACGACCTTCGTCCGGTACGGCCCCGAGGCGTGTTCAGAGCACCGTCCCGATCCAGCGCCAGACGTCCGTCAGCCCCTCCTTCTTCTCGGCCGACGTCAGCACGACGGGCACGTCGAGGCCGTACGGGGTGAGGTGCCGCTTCAGCCCGGCCACGGCCTGCTGCTTGCCGTTGGACGACAGCTTGTCCGACTTCGTCAGCACGATGAGGTGCAGCGCGTCGGACTCCATCAGCACGGCCATCAGCTCCACGTCGAGCGGCGTCGGCGGGTGGCGGCTGTCGATGAGCTGCACGACGGCGCGGAGCGGCGCCTTGCCCGGCGGGCGCCGCTCGGCGCGCTCCGTCACGTAGCGCCCGACGAGGCGCTGCCACGCGGCGCGCTGCGTCTGCGCGACCTTGGCGTAGCCGTAGCCCGGCAGGTCCACGAGGTACAGCGCCGGGTCGCCCTGCTCGTTCGGGTTGACGGCGTAGAAGTTGAGCGCCTGCGTCTTGCCCGGCGTGCCGGACGTGCGGGCGATCTGCTTGCGCCCGCACAGCGCGTTCAGCAGCGAGCTCTTGCCGACGTTCGAGCGCCCGGCGAAGGCGACCTCGGGCCAGACGCCCGGCGGGAGGGCCTCCCACGTCGGGGCGGCGAGGGCGAAGCGGACGTCATTGATCTTCATGGGGACTGGGAAATGGGAAATGGGGACTGGAAAAGGCGATCCTGCGGCGACTCGAGCGCAGGTCTCCTCTGCCAGTCCCCAGTCCCTACTTCCCATTCCCGTCGGCTACGCCGCGCTCGCCATGTGCTCCTTCACCGTGTCGCCGATGGCCGCGGGGCTCTCGACGACCGTGATGCCGGCGTCGCGCATCGCCTCGAGCTTCGCCTCGGCGGTGCCCGAGCCGCCCGAGACGATGGCCCCGGCGTGGCCCATGCGGCGGCCCGGAGGCGCCGTCCGGCCGGCGATGAAGCCGAAGACCGGCTTCGTCATCTCGCGCTTGACGTAGTCCGCGGCCTCCTCCTCGGCCGAGCCGCCGATCTCGCCGATCATCACGACCGCCTCCGTGTCGGGGTCCGCCTCGAAGAGGCGCAGCGCGTCGATGAACTGCGTGCCGATGATCGGGTCGCCGCCGATGCCGATGGCCGTGGACTGGCCGAGGCCGGCGCGCGTGAGCTGGTCCACGGCCTCGTACGTCAGCGTGCCACTGCGCGAGATGACGCCGACGGCGCCCTCGGAGAAGATCATCGTCGGCATGATGCCGACCTTGGCCTGGTTCGGCGTGAGCAGGCCCGGGCAGTTCGGCCCGACGAGGCGCGCGCCCATGCGGTCCACGTACGGCTTCACCGCGAGCATGTCCTGGACCGGGATGCCCTCGGTGATGCACACGATGACGGTGATGCCCGCGGCGGCGGCCTCGAGGACGGCGTCGGCGGCGTAGGCCGGCGGGACGAAGATGCACGACGTGTTGGCGCCGGCCGCGACGGCCTCCTCGACCGTGTCGAAGACGGGCCGGTCGAGGTGCCGCGTCCCGCCCTTGCCCGGCGTCACGCCGCCGACGACGTCGGTGCCGTAGTCGATCATCTGCTCGGCGTGGAAGGAGCCTTCTTTTCCGGTGAAGCCCTGCACGACGAGGCGCGTGGACCGGTCTACGAGGATGCTCAAAGCGGGAGGGGTCGGGTGAGGAATGAAACGAGAGGAGCAGCTTGGCGCACGCGCGTCGCCGAAAACCTTTAACCTTGTCATCCTGAACTCGTTTCAGGACCTGTCGCTTGCTGGTGCTGCGTACAAAATGCAGACCCTGAAACGAGTTCAGGATGACACATTCGGAAGCGCGTCGCTGAGAACAGGGGCCTATCCGTCGGGGACGGCCTGCGTGAGAATGCGACGAGCCGGCCGGCGGGCGCCGGTCGGCTCACAGAGGGCGTGCGGCTGCGCTAGGACTGCGGCGCGGCCGGGTCGACGGCCGGCGGGGCGGGCTGCGTCGGCGGGGCCTGCGCCATCGTCACGACCGGCTCCGCGACGGGCGTCGGCGGGACGTAGGTCTGCGGCGGGACGTTCGCCTGCGCGATGTGCTGCTGCGGCGGGGGCGCCGGCGTCGTCATCTCGCGCTTGATGTCGTTGGTGGCGTCCTTGAACTCGCGGATGCCCTTGCCGAGGCCCTGCGCAATCTCCGGGATGCGCTTGGCCCCGAACACGAGCAGGATGACGAGGAAGATGATGACGAGCTCCATCCCGCCGGGGAACTCGATGGCGACAGGCAACTGCATGGCCGGTGTGGAAAGGAGGAGTGAGAATCTACGCCGGCGGGTGCGCAGGGTGCCCGAGCGCCGGTGAGGACGGTGTGGAACGGGACCGCGGCGTCCGGTCGTCTCTAACCCCCGTTGTGTCATTGCGAGCGAAGCGAAGCCATCTCGCCGTCCAGCGCGCTGCCGGGCCAGATGGGCTGCGCCGTCCTTCGGATGCTTCGTCGCTACGCTCCTCGCAAGGACAGTTTGGGCGGGACACGACTCGGGTTCTCTACCCGGCCGCGGCGAGGGCCGCCTGCGGGTCGAACCCGCCGCGGACCTCCTCGGCCGTCGGCGCCAGTCCGCGGCGCAGAAGGTGGTGGAACGCCGCCGCGTCTTTGTCCTTCCCGACGGCGAAGGCCGCCGCGGCGCGGCCGTTCTCGATGGCGTACGCCACGAACGCGCGGTCCTCGAGCGACCCGACGACGATGGTCTCGTCCGGCTTCTCGGCGTGGCCGACCGAGCGGAGCGACAGCCCGAACTGGCCCGTCCAGAAGAACGGGACGCCGTCGAACGGCGCGTCGTCGCCGAGCATCGCGCGGGCGGCCGACCGGCCGTGCTGCTCGGCGAGGCGCCAGTGCTCGATGCGGACGCGCCCGCCGGATTCCGTCTCGACCGCCGCCACGTCGCCTGCCGCCCACAGGCCGTCCGCGACCTTCAGCGCCCGGTCCGTCCGGATCCCGCCGTCGTCCTGCACGAAGTCGTGCCCCTTGAGAAAGTCCGTCGCCGGGCGCACGCCGACGCCCAGGACGACGAGGTCGCCGGCGAGGCGCTCGCCGCTCTTGAGGACGACCTCGAGGCCGCCGTCCGTGGGCTCGATCCGCTCGATGTCCGCCTCGAGGTGGAAGGTGACGCCCTTCTCCTCGGCCGCCGTCTGGAAGACGCCGCCGACCTGCTTGCCGAGCGCGCGGGCGAGCGGCACGGCGGAGCGGTCCACGACCGTCACCGAGAGGCCGCGGTCCGTCAGGCTCGACGCGAGCTCCATGCCGATGAACGAGGCGCCGACGACGACAGCCGTTTTCGCATCCTCGGCCGCCTCGACGATGACGCGGGCGTCGGCGTGGGAGCGGAGGACGTAGACGCCCGGCGCGTCGGCGCCGGGGATCGGGAGGCGCCGCGGCGTGCCGCCGGTCGCGACGAGGCAGGCGTCGTAGGGGACGGTCTCGCCGTCGGCGAAGAGGACGGTCCTGTTCTCGACGTCGAGCGCCTCGGCGGTGCGGCCGGTCCAGGTTTCGATGCGGTGGCGCTGCTGGAAGGCCTCGGTCCGGAGCGGGAGCGCGGCGTCGCCCGCTTTCCCGGCGGCGTAGGCCTTAGACAGTTTGGGGCGGTCGTACGGCCGCTCGGCCTCGGGCGTCGTGAGCGCG
>JBBSQZ010000228.1:0-5279 GCA_038243565.1 Rhodothermales bacterium
ACGGCGCGCTCGCCGGGGCGGTTGTCGGTCATCGGGATGAGGGCGACGACGCGGATCGGGAGGCCGAGCTCGGCCGCGCCGTAGACCGCGCCGAAGACGGCCGCGGCGCCGCCCATGTCGGCCTTCATCTTGTCCATCGAGTTCAGCGTCGGCTTCAGCGAGAGGCCGCCCGTGTCGAACGTGACGCCCTTGCCGACGAGGACGACCGGCGGCGCGTCCGTCGCCTCGTCGGGCTCGTGCTCGATCCAGACGAAGCGCGCCTCGTCCTGGCTGCCGCGGTTGACGCCGAGCAGGCCGCCGAAGCCTTCTTTTCGGATGCGGTCCATGCCCCAGATCTCGACGTGCAGGCCCGTCACCTCGCCGAGTTCCGCCATGCGGTCCGCGAGCATGGCCGGCACCTTCTCGTCCGGCGAGAGGTTGACGAGGTCGCGGGCGATGGCCGTCGCCTCGGCGCGGGCGTCGGCGGCGACGATGGCCTCGTCGAGCGCCTCGGCGTCGCCGCCGTCGGCGTGAAGCTGGAGCGTGAAGCCGGGCGGCGCCTCAGCCGTCTTGTAGGTGTCGAAGCGGTACGCGCCGAGGCGAGCGCCCTCGACGAGCGCCGCCGCCACGTCCGCGGCGTCGGACGCCTCGGCGTCGGGCAGCGCGACGGCGACGCGGCGGGCGTGGACGCCGCGGGCGGCCTGGAGTCCCTGCGCGGCGGCGATGCGCCACCCGTCCATCCCTTCCCCCGCGCTCACCACGACGAGGCGCCGCGGCCCGTCGCCCTCGCGCAGCACCGTCACGGCCTTTTTCGATGTCGTCGCGTCCTCGAGGGCCGTGGCGACCGTCGCGCCGAAAGCGTCCGAGAAGGCGACGGGTGCGTGGGCTGCGCCGTCCCCTGCGGGGGTGCCGCGGACGGGCAGGACGAGCGCGTCGGCGTCGAGGTCGGTGAGCGGGCCGGAGACGAGGTCGGTGTGGAGGGGCATCGGGCAGTGACGGTGAGTCGGAAGCCCAGTGAATGCGGTTTAAGGTTTAATGTTTAAGGTCGGCCCCTTAAAACCTCAAACCTTAAACCGCATTTCTTCAAATCCGCCCCTGGAACTGGGCCAGCAGGGCCATGTCGTCGTCCGAGAGGTCCCCGTCCGTCGCCTCGGCCGTCCCGGGCTGCGCCATGACGTGCAGCGGCGCCGCGTCGATGACCTTGGGGAGGAGCGTCTTGACGGTCTCGTTGGCGACGTAGGCGCCCGAGGCGTTGGCGTGGCCGCCGCCGCCGAAGGCGTTGGCCCACGTGTTGATCGGGCAGTCGCCCTTGGAGCGGAACGACAGCTTGACGCCCGACGGCAGCTCGAGGAAGATGCACGCCGCGACGACGCCGTCGAGCGAGAGCGCGTAGTTGACGAGGCCCTCGGCCTCGTCGAAGAAGGCGCCCGTCTGGCGGATCGTGTTCTGCGTGACGACGATCGTCGCGAAGCGGCTGTCGAAGTGCGTCTGGATCGTCGCGAGGGCGGCCGAGAGCAGGCGCAGGCTGGCGAGCGAGCGGCCGTCGAACAGGGCGACGTGGATCGGCTCCGGGCGGAGGTCGCCGCGCTGGAGGACGTCCGAGACGATGGCGTGCGTCCTGGGCGTCGTCGCGCCGTAGCGGAACGAGCCCGTGTCGGTCATGATGCCGACGTAGAGGGCCGTCGCGACGGCGCGGTCGATGAGGTCGGGGTCGTAGCCGGCGATGAGGTCGTAGACGATCTCGGCCGCCGCCGAGGCGTCGGTGCGGACGCACGCGGTCGTGAACCACGTCTCGGGGTCCGGGTGGTGGTCCACGAGCAGGATCGGCTTGCCGGCCTGCGCGATCATGTCGCCCGCGATGCCGAGGCGGTGGCGCGCGTTCGTGTCCAGCACGACGAGCACGTCGGCCTCGGCGACGGCGCGCGCCTGCGCGAGGTTGCCGGACTCGGCCTGCTGCACGAGGCCCGCCGGCTGCTCCTCGACGAGCCAGTCCAGCGTCCGCGGGACGACGTCGGTGTTGAGGATCGTGACTGTCTTGCCGGCGGCCACGAGCGCGCGCGCGAGGGCGATCTCGGAGCCGATGGCGTCGCCGTCGGGGCGCAGGTGCGTCGTCAGGACGAGGCGGTCGGCGGCGAAGATCTGGTCGCGGACGGCGGCGAGCTCGGGCGAGTCGCGGACGGCGAGGGGGGCGTCGGGCATCAGGCAGGCGGTTTTCCCCAAGCTACCGACGGCGGGCAGCGGGCGACGCGGATCAGACCAAGGCGACACATCACGTAGAGACGCGCCCCGGCTCGCCCCCGCGCGATTCCCGGATGGAGCAGCGGCATCCGGCGCGGAGGGCACGGCAAGCCGAGCCCTTACGGGCCGGCGGTTCCTGCGGGCGTCTGCGTCGACACACACCGCGCCGCCTCGGTCCGCCCGTCACGCGCCGCCCGGCAGCACCGCGAGGTTGACGCTCTTGACGAACACGTCCAGCAGGTCCGTCCCGACGCGGGCGCCGCGCGCCTCGACGATGTAGCGCCCGCCGACCTGGAGGCGGACCGAGGACTGCGCGGCGGTCTGGGTGCGCTGGACGGGCCGGCCGGCGAGGCGGCCCGTCGGCGGGACCGAGAGGCCCATCAGGCGCGCGCCCTCGGCCGAGCCGACGTCGACGACGAGCAGCGTCACGGCCTGCGGGCCCGTGCCGTAGACGGCCTCGGCGCGCGAGACGGTGAGGCCCATCGCGGCGTCCTGGTCCGCCGTGACGCTCTGGCGCGCGAGGTCGCCGACGAGCGACGGGAGGAGCGCCTTGAGGGTGTCCGCCGAGACGGCGCGCGGCAGCGGCGCCGAGGCGCTCGGTGCGGCGCCCGGCGCGGGCGTGTCCGGCGTGGCGGGCGGCGCCGGCGTGTCCTGGCAGGCGGAGAGGGCGACGAGGGCGGCGAGGCAGGCGAATCGCATCACGGCGGGTCGGGCGGATCGGGACGGCCGGGCGCGAAGATGATCCGCGGCCCGCGGTCGTAGGTGAAGTAGTTGTAGACCCACGAGAACAGCACGGCGACGCGGTTGCGGAAGCCCGCCAGGGCCAGCACGTGGACGACGAGCCAGCCGACCCACGCGAGCAACCCGCGCAGCGTGAAGCCGCTCGGGAGCTGCAAGATCGCCGCGTTGCGGCCGATCGTCGCCATCTGGCCGAAGTCCTTGTAGCGGAACGGCCGGAGCGCGTGGCCCGCGGCGAAGGCGCGCATCTGCGCCGCGACGTGGCGGCCCTGCTGGATCGCGACCTGCGCGACCTGCGGGTAGAGCTTGCCCTCGGCGTCGGTCGCGCCGGCCATGTCGCCCACGACGAACACCTCCGGGCGCCCCGGCACGCGCAGCGCGTCGTCGACGACGATGCGGCCGCCGCGCGTCGTCGGCAGGCCGAGGGCCGCGGCGAGCGGCGCGGCCGTGACGCCCGCGGCCCACACGACGGTCCGCGCCTTGAGCAGTGTCCCGTCCGAGAGCTCGGCCCCGGCCGGCGTCACGCGCTTCACCTGCGTGTTCAGAAGAACGTCGATGCCGCGCTTGCGGAGCTGCTCCAGCGTGTACTCCCGGAGCTCGGGCGCGTAGGCCGTCATCAGCGCGCCGCCGCCCTCGACGAGGACGACGCGCGACCCGCCGCCGACGTCGAGCGCGGGGAAGTCCTGGGCGAGGACGAGCTGGAAGAGCTCGTGGAGCGCGCCCGACATCTCGACGCCCGTCGCGCCGCCGCCGACGACCGCGACCGTCGTCGCGCCCTCGTCTACGAGGGCGGGGTTGCGGTTGGCGTCCTCGAACTGGCGGAGCACGTGGCTGCGCAGCTCGACGGCCTCCTCGGCGCTCTTCAGCGGGAAGCCGTGCGTCTCGGCGCCCTCGACGCCGAAGTAGGCCGTCGTCGCGCCGGCCGCGACCACGAGGACGTCGTACGGCACGGGCCGGCCCTCTTTCATCAGCAGGACCCTGGCGTCGAAGTCGGCGCCGACGACCGTCCCGAGGCGGAAGTCCACGTTGGCCTGCTTCTGGAAGATGTGGCGCGCGGCCTGCGTCACGTCGTCCGCGTCGAGGCCCGCCGTGGCGACCTGGTAGAGCAGCGGCTGGAACGTGTGGTAGTTGCGCTGGTCGATGAGCGTCACGTCGAACGGCTCGCGCTTCAGCGCCTGGACGCACTCGAGGCCGCCGTGGCCGACGCCGACGACGACGATGCGCGGGCGTGGCACGAGGCCGTCCGCCGCAGCGGCATTATCGACGGAATGGAACCGCGGGACGGTGTCGAGCGCGACGGGCGGCGCAGCAGTGGGAGCATCCATGGGCATATCGTCCTGTTTCCCGTCCATACGACGGCCCGCACGCCGGGGTTGGCGTACGGGCCGTGAATCGGGAGAGCCCCGAGAAGCGCCGCGGGCGGCTACGTCCTCCCGGTCGACTTGGCCGAGCCCGCGGGCTCGTCCATCGCGGCGCCCGGCGTCGCGGTGCCGCCGGCCATGTCGGGCGAGGTGCCCATGCCGCCGGTCCCGCCGGAGCCCATCGACGATGCGCCGGAGGTCTGCGTGGCCGCGCCCATCGCGCCGCCGGACGAGCCCGAGACCATCGCGCCGGAGCCCTGCTGGCCGGTCCCGCCAGCGGTCATCGTGCCGCTCGCCCCGCTGCCGGACGACATGCTGCCGGACGACATGCTGCCGGAGCCCGCGTCGCTCGAGACGCGCAGGCGGTTGTGGACGTCGCGGACGCCGCGGCAGTGGTCGGCGACGTCCTCGGCGCGGCGCTTCTGGTCGCGGCTGGAGACCGTGCCCTCGAGCGTCACCTCGCCGTTGTCGACCGACACCTGGATGTTGGTCGCGTCGACGTCGTGGTCGTCCATCAGCGCCTCGTTGACGTCCTCGGTGACGCGGTCCGTGCTGCGGCTGTAGCCCGACGGCCCGCGGCCGGCGTGCGAGGACCGGCCCATGCCGGAGCCCATAGTGGAGCCCATGTTGGAGCCGTAGCCCTCGGAGCCGGAGCCACCGCTACCGTATCCGCCGGAGCCCATGTCGCGGTCCTCGCCTCGGTACTCCATGCCAGACGAGCGCCGCGAGCCGCTCATGCCGGTACCGCGCGAGCCGGAGTCGCGGTCGCGAGAGCCATAGTCGCGGGGGCCGTTGCCCGACCGGTTGCGGTCGGCGGTCTCGTAGAAGAAGCGGCCCGAGGAGTAGCCCTCGCGGGAGCGGCGGTCGGCCTCGTCGCCGACCTCGTAGTTGCGGCGGTAGCGCTCGGACTCGGGGCCGTCGTAGCCTCGGAAGCCGCCCCGGTCGCTGCGGCTGCGGTCGTCG
>JBBSQZ010000229.1:0-5262 GCA_038243565.1 Rhodothermales bacterium
AGGAGCTTGATGTACTGGATCTGCTGGGGCGAGAGCTTCTGCTGAAGCGACTGGCTCTGGCGGAGGTTCAGCATGGCGGGGCGAGGAGTCCGGAGCGGTATCGGCCGGGCGGCAGGACGGGTTTAGAGGCCGGCCGGGAAAGGAGACATGAGAGTTCGGAGTTTGAAGTTTGGAGAAGGGGTCGCCTGTGCTCGTGTTGAGCAGTCCGCTCGCTTAAACGCCGAGGGTCATGCTCTTCAACCTCCACACTTCAAACTGCATTCCCGATTCCGAGGTCGTCGCGGCGCTGGTCCAGGGCGTCGCGGAAGCGCGCGAACCAGTCCGGGCCGTAGCGGCGCGTGAGGGGCGTCTCGAGGAAGTCGGCGAGCTGCGTGCCCGTCCGCTTGCCGTGCGGGATGGCGGGTCGGCAGAGGTCGATCTGCTCGTAGTTGAGCACGTCCACGGCGTCCTCGCCCTCGCCGTACTGCTCGACGCGGATGGGATAGAGGTGGCACGAGAGCGGCTTCTCCCAGTCCGTCTTGCCCGCCCAGTAGGCGTTCTGGATGGCGCACTTCGCGACGCCGCGGTCGTAGACGACGAACACGCACTCGCGCCCGCGGACGACCGTCGTGCCGTAGCCGTCGCGCTCGTCGCCCTCCCACGTGCCGTTTTTCGCGATCTCGTGGAGCGCCTCGGGGCGGAGCTGGTCGCGGACGATCTCGAGCGCGGCCTCGACCTTCGGCAGCTCCGAGGCGTCGAGCGGCGCGCCGCGGTCGCCGTGGACGCAGCAGCCGCCGAGGCACGAGCCGAGGTGGCAGGCGAAGGGCGCGTCGAGGAGCGCGTCGGAGACGAGGACGTGGTCTACTGCAAACATGGAGCCAAGGTAGGGCCGGCGCGGGCCGGGGAGACGCGGAACGGCGCGCTGGCATCGAGGCACGTGCAAAAAAGAGCGGCCGGCCCTCGCGTGAGGACCGGCCGCTTCCGCATGCGAGCGCGACGGCGTCAGCGCACGACCGTCAGCCGCCGCGTCTCGGCGAAGCCCGCGCCGACGATGTTGACGACGGACACGCCTGTTTCCGGGTGACGCACCCTGTCACACCCGCTCGGTACCTTGCCCGAAACCACCCCGCACGCAATGGACCAGCCCGCCCGCGGCCCCATCGACACCTCCGCCTCGACGCGCGAGGACGACGTCGAGAAGGCCCTCCGCCCCAAGGCGCTCGACGAGTTCATCGGCCAGCAGAAGATCAAGGACAACCTCCGCGTGTTCGTCACGGCCGCCCTCCAGCGCGGCGAGTCGCTCGACCACGTCATCCTCTCCGGCCCGCCCGGCCTCGGCAAGTGCATCACGCCGGACAGCCTCGTCCTCACCGGCGGCGGTTGGGTCGAGTTCGCGGCCCTCATCCCGGACGGCCTCGAGCCGGGCGCCTCGCTCCCGGTGAGCGTCACCGTCCAGGGCGCGCTCGGCCTCGAGCCGGCGTCCCACGTCTACCGCAGCGGCCGCGTCCCGACCGTCCGCGTCCGCACGCGCGGCGGCTTCGAGATCGAGGGGACGCCGCACCACCCGGTCCTCGTCGCGTCGGCCGCCGGTCCCGTGTGGAAGCGCCTGGGCGACCTCACGGAGCAGGACGCTGTCGCCGTCTCGCGCGGCGCGCGCGTGCCGGGCACCGAGGCGACGGCCCCGTTCGTCCCGGCCGGAAGCGCCGCGCAGCGCGACCGGAGTGAGCGCCGGACCCGCCACGTCCACGGCGCACTGACGTCGTCGCTCGGCCGCCCGCCGTCCGTCACCGAGCTTCGGAAGAGCTATGCCCTCGCCTCCGGCGACGGCCTTTCGCCGACGGCAGAGAAGGCGGCCCACCGGCTCGGGCTCGCGTTCTCCGACGGCCGTCAGATTGCCGGCTCAGCCGTCGCCCACGCCATCGACGCCTTTCCGGACGACACCCGGACGGTCGCACTCGACGCCGACGTGGCGTATCTCCTCGGCGCGCTCGTCGGCGACGGACACGCCGAGGCGGATGGCGGGTTCGTGCTGACGTGCGCCGAGCCCGAGATGCAGGCCGACGTCGAGCGGATCATCGGGGCGACGTTCGGACGACCGGCCCACTTCCGACAGTACGGCGACAAATCGCCGCGCCTCCAGTTCGGAGCCGACATCGGGGCGACGCTCGCGGCGTTGGGGCTGAGCGCGGCGCAGGCGGCCGGGAAGTCGATCCCGCGCGCTGTCCTCGCCGGGACGCCTGCGGTCGCCGCCGCCTTCCTCCAGGGCCTCTTCGACGCCGACGGCCACGCGCGCCACGACGGCGTCGAACTCGGAACGCGTTCGGAGCGCCTTGCGAGCGAGACGCAGCTGCTGCTCGCCGGTCTCGGCGTGATCGCCTACCGGAAGGAGACGCAGAAGGCCGGCGCGCCGTTCTGGACGCTCTTCGCCGGCGGGGCCGACGCCGTCCGGTTCTTCCGCGAGATCGGCTTCCGGCTGTCGCGCAAGCAGGAGCGCGCGGCCAGCCTCCCCGAGACGCGCGGCTGGAGCCGCAGCGACCTCGTGCCGGGCGCGGCCGAGCTGCTCCTCGAGATGCTCCGCGCGACGGGTCCACACGCGCGCGCGCTCCACAAGGCGTTCGGCCACTGCGCCGACCGGACGGCCTCGCGCCAGCAAGCCGCGCGCCTGTTCGCCCTCCTGCCGGCTGCCGCAGCCGACCTCCCGCAGGCGACGACGCTCGCCGCGCTGCTCGACCCGCGCGTGGTGTGGGATGCCGTCGCGGAGACGACGCCGGGCGAGGCCGAGGCCTACGACTTCGTCGTGCCTGGCACACACACGTTCGTCGCGAACGGGATCGTGAACCACAACACGACGCTCGCGCATATCGTGGCCGAGGAAATGGGCGCGTCCGTCAAGACGACCTCCGGGCCGGCGCTAGACAAGCCCGCCTCCATCGCGGGCCTGCTCACCAACCTCGAGGCCGGCGACGTCCTCTTCATCGACGAGATCCACCGCCTCGCGCCCGTCGTCGAGGAGTACCTCTACTCGGCGATGGAGGACTACGCGATCGACATCCTCATCGACTCCGGCCCGTCCGCGCGGTCCGTCCGCATCGCGCTGCCGCCGTTCACGCTCGTCGGCGCGACGACGCGAAAGGGCATGCTCACCAAGCCGCTGCTCGCCCGCTTCGGCATCGACTTCCGCTACGACTACTACACGGCGGACCTGCTGCAGGAGATCGTGATGCGCTCGGCGGACCTGATGAAGATCGAGATCGACCCGCAGGGCGCCTTCGAGATCGCGCGCCGCAGCCGCGGCACGCCGCGCATCGCGAACAAGCTGCTGCGCCGAACCCGCGACTTCGCCGAGGTCCAGACGTCGGGCTCGTGCGGCGACGGCCGCATCACGCGCGAGCTCGCCGACTACGCCCTCAACATGCTCGACGTGGACGAGGCGGGCCTCGACGAGATGGACGCCCGCATCCTGCTCGCGCTCATGGAGAAGTTCGACGGCGGCCCGGTCGGCGTGTCTACGATCGCCGTCGCCGTCGGCGAGGACGCCGGGACGGTCGAGGAGGTCTACGAACCGTACCTCATCCAGGAGGGCTTCATGGCGCGGACGCCCCGCGGCCGCGTCGCGGCGCGGCGCGCCTACGAGCACTTCGACATCGTCCCGCCGATGAAGCAGACGGACATTTTCGACGAGCTGCTGGGATGAGGAGGGCCATAGGGGATGGGGCAAGAGGCATGGGCGAAATGCAGGAGGGCAGAGGGCGGAAAGTGCGGGCTTGCTCCCATGCTCCATGCCTCATCCCCCATGCCCTTTGTCTCTCGCGCCGAGCAGGCGCAGGCCGTTGAGGCTCACCAGGACCGTGCTCCCCTCGTGGCCGACGACGGCGAGCGGCAGCGCGAGGCCGACGCCGAGGATCGTCACGACCATCACGGCGATGGCGCCGAGCGAGACGCCGATGTTGACGGCGAGCGTGCGCCGCGTGCGCCGCGACAGGCGCAGCAGGTACGGCAGCTTGCCCAGGTCGTCTGCCATCAGCACGACGTCCGCGGTTTCGAGCGCCACGTCCGTCCCGGCTCCGCCCATCGCGACGCCGAGCGTCGCCGCGGCGAGCGCCGGCGCGTCGTTGACGCCGTCGCCGACCATCGCGACGCCGCCCCACTTGGCCTCGAGCTCGCGCACAAGCTCGACCTTCTGCTCCGGCAGTAGGTCCGCATAGACCTCGTCGACGCCGGCCTCGTCGGCGACGTGCCGGGCGACGGCCCCGGTGTCGCCGGTGAGCATCACGACGTGCACGCCGAGCGCCTTCAGCTCGGCGACGACGGCGCGGGCGCTCGGGCGGAGCACGTCCGCAAAGGCCATCACGCCGATGGCCCGCTCGCGGCCATCGACGGTTTCCGTGACCACGACGGCCGTCCGCGCCTTACTTCGCAGCCGCTCGACGTGCGCGAGCGCCGCCTCGAGTCTGTCCACCGGTCGGCCTTCGCTGTGGCCGGGGTTTCCGATCCGGATCGTCCGGTTACTGAGGCGCGCCTCGACGCCGCGGCCGGCGACGGCGGCGAAGCCGGTCGCCTCGGTGATGGCGAGGCCGCGCGCCTGCGCGTCGCGGACGGTGGCGCGGGCCAGGTGATGCTCGCTGCGCGCCTGAACGGCGGCGGCGAGCGCGACGAGATCGTCCTCAGTCCCGTCCAGCGCGACGACGTCCGTCAGGCGCGTTTCGCCGGCCGTGAGCGTGCCCGTCTTGTCGAAGGCGACGACGCGGACGCGCGCGGCGTCCTCGACCGTGACGCCGCCTTTGAAGAGGACGCCCGAGCGCGCCGCGGCGGCGATGGCGCTGAGCACGGCGGCGGGCGTCGAGATGACGAGCGCGCACGGGCTCGCGGCCACCATCAGCGTCATCGCGCGGTAGAACGTCGGCCCGAACGCAGCGCCCCAGCCCAGCGTCGGGACGGCGATGGCGAGCAGCGTCATCCCGATCACGCCGATCGAGTACGGCTGCTCGAGGCGGTCGATGAGGCGCTGCGTGTCGGCCTTCTGGCTCTGCGCGTCCTCGACCATCGCGATCATGCGCGCGATGGCGCTCTCGCCGGCCGGCTTCGTCACGCGCACGTCCAGCGTGCCGCCGCCCAGCGTCGTCCCGCCGAAGACCACGTCTCCCACGTCTTTCGTCACCGGCACGCTCTCGCCCGTGATCGACGCCTGGTCCACCGAGCTGCGGCCCGACACGACGACGCCGTCGAGCGGGAGGCGGCTGCCGGGCAGCACGCGGAACACGTCGCCGACGCGGACCTCCTCGA
>JBBSQZ010000230.1:0-5256 GCA_038243565.1 Rhodothermales bacterium
CGGCAGCGCTCGAGCTGCTCGAGCCAGTCGCGGCGGAGCGCGAGCGTCGCGTGCCCGCTGCCGATGCACGCCTCCCAGACGTGCGCCAGCGGGGCGCCGGAGCGCGAGGGGTCGCAGGTGAACTCGGTCATGGGCGGAGGGACTCGCGTCGGCGCACCGTCATGGTACGTCTGCGGGACTTGGGCCGCCCCGGCGCGGCACTCCGATCTCCGGGCATCCGGGCGTTCCTCGTATCTTGAAACCCCCTGCCCGTGATCGGTTGCGTCTCCTCACCGCCGCGCTCCTGAGCGCTCCGACACCCCTGCTGGTCGTGGACGCCGACGACCGCGTCGGCGACGTGAACGGAGCCCTCGCGGCGGCCTGCGGCTTGGACCTCGTCGGCCGGCCGGTCGGCGCTCTGAACGTCCTCGGCAGCCTCGGCGCGGCGGTCAAGGAAGCCCGGCGCACCGGCGCACCGGCCGCCGTCGAGGACGATGCGGGCGCCGCGGCCGGCGTCGCCACGCCGCTCGGCGGCGGCCGGGTGCTCGTCGTGCTCCCCGGCGCCGCCCGCCGCGAGACGCCCGAGACAGACGCGAAGGCGACGCTCCGCGAGAGCACCGAGCGCTACCGCGCCCTCGTCGCGTCCCTCGACCAGGGCTTCTGCGTCATCGAGATGCTCTACGACGGGGACGGGCGCGCCGTGGACTACCGGTTCGTCGAGACCAACGCGGCCTTCGAGACGCAGGCCGGCTTCGGCGCCGACGGCCGGACGATGCGCGAGATCGCGCCGGGCCACGAGCAGCGCTGGTTCGACCTCTACGGGGACGTCGCGCGGACCGGCGCGCCGGCGCGCTTCGAGGAACACGCCGAGGCCTTCGGCCGGTGGTACGACGTCCACGCCACGCGCCTCATCGCCGATGGCAGCGCCCGCGTCGCCGTCCTGTTCACCGACGTCACCGCGCGCAAGCAGGCCGACGCCGCACTCCGGGCCAGCGAGACGCAGCACCGCTTCCTCAGCGAGTCGCTCCAGCAGCAGGTCTGGACGGCCCTACCCGACGGCGCCCTCGACTACGTCAACCGCTACGTCACCGCCTACTTCGGCCGCTCGGCCGAGGCCATGATTGGCGCCGGCTGGCAGGACGCCGTCCACCCGGACGACCTCCCGACCGTCGCCGAGCGCTGGGGCCACGCGCTGCGGACCGGCGAGCCGTACCGGACCGAGTTCCGCCTGCTCCGCGCGGCGGACCAGACGTACCGCTGGCACCTCGGCCGCGCCGACGCGCTCGTCGAGGACGGCCGCATCGTGAGGTGGTTCGGCGCCAACGTGGACGTCCACGAGCAGACTGTCGCCGAGGCCGCCCTGCGCGAGCGCGAGGCCCGCTACCGCGCCCTCTTCGACTCGCTCGACATCGGCTTCTTCATCGCCGAGATGGCTTACGACGCCGATGGCGCGCCCGTCGACTACCGCTACGTCGAGGCCAACCCCGGCTTCACCGCCCAGACCGGCCAGGCCGACGTCGTGGGCCGGCTCGTGAGCGAGGTCATCCCGGACATCGAGCCCAAGTGGGTGCAGCTGTTCGGGCGCGTCGCGACGACGGGCGAGCCTGCCCGGGTCGTCGACGACGCCGAGTCGATCGGCGGCGCGTGGTTCAACGTCTACGCGGCCCGCGTCGGCGGGCGCGAAAGCCGCCTCGTGGCCGTGCTCTTCTACGACGTCTCCGAGCAGCGGCGCCTGCTGGCCGAGCGCGACGTAGCCCTCGAGCAGCTCTGCCAGAGCGAGGCGCGCCACCGGCTCGCGCTCGAGGGCGGCGCGATGGGCACCTGGGAGTGGCACATCCCCGAGGACCGCCTCGAGGGCGACGACCGCGTCTACCGCCTGTGGGGCGCGCAGCCCGGCGACGTCGAGTCCGTCGCCACGTTCTACGCCCGAATCGTCCACCCCGACGATCTCCCCGAACTGACGCAGGGCGTCGCACGGACGCTGGCCGAGGAGGACAACTACAGCTCCGAGTTCCGGATCGTCCGCTCCGACGGGCACGTCCGCTGGGTGGCCAACCGGGGCCGCGTCGTCCGCGACGACGACGGCGCGCCGGCGCGGATGTTCGGGCTGAGCTACGACGTCACCGAGCGGCGCGAGGCCGAGGAGGCGCTGCGGCGCACGAATGCCGAGATGGAGCAGTTCGCGTACACCATCTCGCACGACCTCAAGTCGCCGCTCGTGACCATCACGGGCTTCCTGGGCCTGCTCAAGGGCCAGCTCGCGGCGGGGCGGCCCGAGCGCGCGGCGGAGTCGGCCGAGCGCGTGCTGGCCGCCGCTGGCCGCATGAGCCGCCTCATCGACGACCTGCTGCACCTCAGCCGCGCCGGCCGCGTCACCGACGACCCTGCGCCGGTGGACCTCGACGCCGTCGTCCGTAGCCTCGCCGACGCCTTCGGCCCGCGCGTCCGGGCCGCCGGCGGCACGCTCGAGGTCCACGCGCCGCTCGGCCGCGTCTCCGCCGACGGGCGGCGCCTCGGCGAGGTCGTCGAGAACCTGCTGGCCAACGCCGTGACGTACGGCCTCGGCGGCGGCGGCACGCGGATCGTGGTCCGCGCGGAGCGGGCGCGCGGCCGCGCCCTGCGCCTCATCGTGGAGGACGACGGCCCCGGCGTGCCCGAGGCCTACCGCGACAAGGTGTTCGAGCTGTTCCAGCAGCTCGACGGCGGCGGCGGCGGCACGGGCGTCGGCCTCGCGCTCGTCGCGCGGATCATGGCGGTCATGGGCGGCCGGGCCTGGGCCGAGAGCGCCGGCGGGCCGGCCGGACACGAAGGCGCACGCTTCGTCCTCGAGTTCCCCGGTGCGGCCGTTCTGGACGGATCGCCCGGCGCGGCACCGAACCCGCTCGGCCGGAGTACGGGAGCCGGCCTCCCCCCTGCCCCATGACCGACGCCTCGCCCCTCCACGTCCTCCTGGTCGAGGACGACGACGACCACGCAGACCTCACCCGGTTCGCGCTCGAGGCCCACGACGCCCGTACCCGCGTCGACCGCGTGGCCGACGGCGACGCGGCGCTGGACGTCCTCTTTCGCCGCGGCGCCCACGCCGCGGCCGAGCGGCCGGACCTCGTCCTGCTGGACCTCAACCTGCCGCGCCGCAGCGGCCTCGACGTGCTCGAAGAGGTCAAGGCGGACCCCGACCTCCGCCGCATCCCCGTCGTCGTGCTCACGACGAGCGGCGACGAGACGGACCGCGCCCGCGCCTACGACCGCTACGCCAACAGCTACATCGTCAAGCCCGCCAGCTTCGACACGTTCCAGGCCATGATCCACGACCTCGGCGAGTACTGGGGCTGCTGGAACCCGCTCCACTAAGACCGCCACGCCTGTGGAGCTGACCTCCCTCCGCGTTCTGCTCCTCGAGGACGAAGACGACCACGCCGCGCTCGTCGAGGCGCACCTCGAGGACGCCGACGACCCGGCCGTCGACCTGACGCGCGTGGCGACGGTCGGCGCTGCCGAGGCGGCGCTCGCCGAAGCGCGCGCCGCCGGCCGCCCGTTCGACGTCGTCCTGTCGGACCAGCGCCTGCCCGACAGCGAGTACTGGGAGACCGTCGCGCGCGTCGTCGCCGCGGCCGGCCAGACGCCCGTCGTCGCGCTGACGTCGATCGGGGACACCGAGATCGCCGTCGACGCGCTGCGGCAGGGCGCGCAGGACTACCTCGTCAAGGCGGACCTCGCGCCGGAGATCCTCCGGCGGACGCTCCGCTACGCCGCCGAGCGCGCGCGCCGCACGACTGAGCTCCTGGCGATCAATGAGGCGCTTCGCCAGACGCTCGAGCACGTCCGACAGATGCAGGACCAGATCGTCGAGCAGGAGAAGCTCGCCGGCCTCGGCGGCCTCCTCGCCGGCGTCGCCCACGAGCTCCGCAACCCGCTCCACCTCACTGTCGGCTTCGCGGACGCCGCCACCTCCTGCGCCGAGGCGCTCGGCGCGCGCCTCGGCGACGCGCTCCGCGGCGAGGCCGCCGAGGAGCTCGCGGAGCTCCGCGGCCACCTCGCCAAGGTCGTCGAGCACGGCCACCGCACGGACCGCGTGCTCCGAGACATGTTCGAGCACGCCCGCGGCGTCGTCGGCGAGCTCCAGCCCGTCGACCTCCACGCGGCGCTCGACGTGGCGCTGGCCCAGGCCGACCCGGCCGCCGCGGGCGTCCACGTGGACCGCGCCTTCGACGCCGCCCTCGCGGGCCCGTCCGTCGTCGCCATCGGCGGGGCGCTCACGCGCGCGCTCTACAACGTGATCGAGAACGCGGTGACCGCCGCCGCCAGCGGCGGGGGCCACATCCGCGTCTCGACCCATCCCGTCTCCGCCAGCGGCGCCGCCGAGGACCACGCCGTGGTCGAGGTCGAGGACGACGGCCCGGGCATGCCGGACGAGGTCGTCGGCCGCGTGTTCGAGCCGTTCTACACGGCGTGGGGGCCGGGCCGCCGGATCGGGCTGGGCCTGACGCTGGCGCACAGCATCCTGGCGAGCCTCGGCGGCCGCATCTCCGTCGAGGCGCGGCCGGAAGGCGGCACCGTCGTCCGCCTCTCGCTCCCGATGGCGCCGCCGGGCGCCTGACGGAGGGATGGAACGGCGTGTCTCGTGAGTTTCAAACGTGCGCTACTAGTCACGCTTGCCGAGACAACACTAGCGAGACAACACCACAAGGTCACCCGCCGACTGAACCTGGATCTGACACCAAATCCGATTGCGTCGCCTCGGATCTGGCGTAGGGACATGGCGTGCCATGTCCACGGCCGAGCAGCGTGGACATGGCACGCCATGTCCCGACGGCTTTGTGATCGTGCAGCCGGATTGGGTATGACGTGATGCGGGATGACACAGGCTTACGGCGAGGGCACAGTCCGTCCGCTGTCTTCCGCCCTCCGTTTCTGACGGTCGCCGCCCTCACGGCCACTCGACGGGCACCAGCCGGTCGTTCGGCCGCAGGCCTCGCCCGACCTTGCTCTCCGCCCGGCCGTCGACCTCCACGATGTCCGCGGTGAAGTCGAACGACGCCAGCAGGCCGTCCGCCTCGCCGCGGTTGTGGCCGAGCAGGCTCGAGCCGACGCCGTAGCCCGATACGGGCACGCCCTCGCGCTCGAAGCGCTCGATCTTCGCCGGCGTGAAGCCGCCGCTGACGATGATGCCGACGCCCTCGAAGCCCTCGCCGTCGAGCGCCTCGCGGAGCAGGCGGACGAGCGCCGGGGCGACGCCGGTGAGCGGCTCGTCCGGCTCCAGCCGCGCGCGCTCCTCGA
>JBBSQZ010000231.1:0-5248 GCA_038243565.1 Rhodothermales bacterium
ACCGGCACGCTCACCAGCCGCGAGATGCACGCGCAGGTCCTCGACTCGATGGACCTCGAGCGCGAGCGCGGCATCACGATCAAGAGCCACGCGATCCGGATGACGTACCGGGCGCAGGACGGCGAGGACTACGTCCTGAACCTCATCGACACGCCCGGCCACGTCGACTTCACCTACGAGGTCAGCCGCGCGCTCAACGCCTGCGAGGGCGCCATCCTCGTCGTCGACGCGGCGCAGGGCGTCGAGGCGCAGACGATCTCGAACCTCTACCTCGCCGTCGGCGCGGACCTCGAGATTGTGCCCGTCTTGAACAAGGTGGACCTGCCGAGCGCCGAGCCCGAGGTCGTCGCGCAGTCCGTCGTGGACCTCATCGGCGGCGACGTGGAGGACGTGCTGCACGTCTCGGCCAAGACCGGCATGGGCGTCGCGGCCGTCCTCGAGGCTATCGTCGCGCGCGTCCCCCCGCCGCAGGGCGACCCCGACGCGCCGCTCCAGGCGCTCATCTTCGACTCGACGTTCGACACGTACCGCGGCTCCATCGTCTACGTCCGCGTGGTCCAGGGCACGCTCCGCAAGGGCGACGCGATCACGTTCATGGCGACGAGCGCGCGGTACAACGCCGAGGAGGTCGGCCACCTCAAGCTCACGATGCAGCCGACGGCCGCGCTCTACCCGGGCGAGGTCGGCTACATCATCGGCTCGGTGAAGGACGTGCAGGACACGCGCGTCGGCGACACGGTCACGCACACGCGCAAGCCGGCAACGGAGCAGCTGCCGGGCTACCGCGACGTCAAGCCGATGGTCTTCTCGGGGATCTACCCGACCGACTCGGCCGACTTCGAGGACCTCCGCGCCGCCCTCGAGCGGCTCCAGCTCAACGACGCCGCGCTGACGTACGAGCCCGAGACGAGCGCGGCGCTCGGCTTCGGCTTCCGCGTCGGCTTCCTCGGGATGCTCCACATGGAGGTCGTGCAGGAGCGCCTGGACCGCGAGTTCGGCCTCGACATCGTGACCACGATGCCGAACGTCCGCTACTCGGTCGAGCTCAACAGCGGGCAGGTGGTCGAGGTCGAGAACCCGTCGGACATGCCGCCCGTGGGCGACATCGCCGAGATCCGCGAGCCGTTCGTCAAGGCCGAGATCATCGTGCCCGTCGCCTACGTCGGGACGCTGATGACGCTCTGCCAGGACCGCCGCGGCACGTACGTCACGCAGGAGTACATCACGACGGACCGCGTGAACCTCAAGTACGAGCTCCCGCTCGCCGAGATCGTCTTCGACTTCTACGACAAGCTGAAGTCCGTCTCGCGCGGCTACGCGTCGTTCGACTACGAGTTCATCGACGAGCGCGCCTCGAAGCTCGTCAAGCTCGACGTGATGCTCAACGGCGAGACCGTCGACGCGCTGTCCACGATCGTCCACCGGGACAAGGCGTACGACATGGGCCGGCGCCTGGCGGGCAAGCTCCGCGAGCTCATCCCGCGCCAGCTCTACGACGTCGCGATCCAGGCGGCCATCGGCGTCAAGATCATCGCCCGCGAGACCGTCAAGGCGCTCCGCAAGGACGTCACGGCGCGCTGCTACGGCGGCGACATCTCGCGCAAGCGCAAGCTCCTCGAGAAGCAGAAGGAGGGCAAGAAGCGGATGAAGCAGGTCGGGGCCGTGGAGGTCCCGCAGGAGGCGTTCCTGGCCGTCCTCTCGATGGACTGATGGAACGTGGGCACGAGGCATGGGGCATGAGGCATGGGGCATCCGGGCGCAGCCGGGGGGCCCGATGGCTGATGGCGGTTCTCCTCATGGCCCTTGCCCCAACCCTCATGCCCGCGGCGCATGCGCAGACCGTGGTAGAGGTGCTGCGGCAGCAGCGGCTCGAGGCGCGCGTGCGCGAGGCGGCCGAGGCGCTCCCGCCCGCCGTCCCGCCGCAGCCGGTCGCGCTCGGCGCGCCGCCGGACCTCTTCGACCGCGCCTACCTCGCCATCAAGGCCCGCCGCGCGGTCGTCCGCGACAGCCTCGAAGCGGCCGTGGCCGCGCAGTACCTCGCCGACAGCCTCGCCGGGACGCCCGACCGCATCGTCTGGACTAAGGTCGAGCCGGGGGCGCAGGGCGCCTTCCTCGAGCGCTTCCGCGAGACCTACTGGCGCGCGTCGGACCCGCGGCGCCTCGCCCTCGACACGACGGCCACGCCGGCCGTCCGCGGCCTGCTCCAGTCCGTCTTCGGCCGCCCGACGCGCAACGCCGACGCGCTGCGGCAGGTCGGCTACACGGGCAACGAGTTCGTCCAGTTCGAGTACTGGTTCATCGTCAACGACTCGATCCCGGTCCTCCTGCTGGACCTCGACGGGCCGTTCGGCCGCGGCCTGCTCCTCGCCGGCGCGGAGGCCTATGCCGAGCAACTGCCGGAGCTCAAGGAGGACCTCTCGCGGCTGCTCTTCGCCGAGTCCGGCCCGGAGCCGTTCGTGGACTACTACCACTCCTACGAGCGCCGGCAGTGGTTCCGGACGGGCTACAACGGGGCCGACTACTTCACCGTCCCGATCCGCCCGCCCGGCTGGGTGCGGAGCCGCGCCGTGGACCGCTGGATCATCCACCGCTGAGGGCGGAAGGCGGAAGGCGGAAGGCGGAAGGCGGAAGGCGGAAGGCGGAAGGCGGAAGGCGGAAGGCGGAAGGCGGAAGGGTTGGACCGAGCGCCTCGAGAAGTTCCGCACGTGCGCCTTCCGATATGTAGGCCGCAATAACCAGAATGTGTCATCCCGATCCGAAGGACGGCGCAGCCCACGTGATCCGGGTAGGAGTTACGCAGTTGGCCCAGAACCTGTCTGAAATTCCTCTACAACGTCATTCCCGCGCACGCGGGAACCCAGGATACCGAGCATTACGGCGCTTTGAGCCTCTGGATTCCCGCGTGCGCGGGAACGACGGCTGAGAGGGGATTGCTCAACTGCGTAACTCCTACCGGGATCTGCCTTCCTTCTGTGGATCCCGTGATGAAATGCAAAAGGCAGATCCCGGGTCGGGGCCCAGGATGACAGAGTAGAGAGGGCAGTGGCAAATCCTCCCGCTGCCCGCTGCCCGCCGCCTACGGCCTCACGCCGATTCCGCATCCCTCTGCGACGGCTCCCGTAGCTTCGCCTCGATCCACCCCCGTCTCTGTGCCCCCGACCCCGCCGCCTCGATCCAGCTCGACCAGACGCCCCGACGGGCGCCGCCGCTCGCGCGTCGGCGAGACGGACGCGGCGAAGAAGCCGAAGCCGACGGCCCGCGAGAACGCCCGCTTCTGGTTCCGCGCCATCGTCGTCATCCTCATCCTGCGCGCGTTCATCTTCGAGCCGTTCCGGATCCCGTCCGAGTCGATGGAGAACACGCTGCTCGTGGGCGACTTCCTCATCGTGTCGAAGCTGAACTACGGCGCGCGGACGCCCAACACGATCGGCATCCCGTTCACCGGGATCTACGTCCCGGGCCTCGAGCTGCCGCAGACGCGCCTGCCGGGCTTCTCCGAGCCGCACCGCGGCGACGTGATCGTGTTCAACTACCCGGCGGCCGTGGACGTCGAGCGCGGGCCGATCCCCGAGGACGTGCCCATCGAGCGCCGCGCGCCGTACATCAAGCGCCTCGTCGGGGAGCCGGGCGACACGCTGGCCGTGCTGGACAAGGTGCTGCACATCAACGGCGTGCCCGTCCCGCTCGCGCCGACGCAGAAGCAGCGCTGGCGCGTGACGATGGCCGGCCAGACCGTCCTGCCGCCCGCCGTGCTCAAGGACCTCCGCGCGGACCTGCTCGGCTCGGGCTACCCGGACTCGACCGGCACGCTCGTCTCGGACGTCGCCGCGACGCCCGTCGCCGCGCGCGCGCTCGAGGCGCGCTCGGACGTCGCCTCGGTCGAGCCGTCCATCCTGACCGCAGAGCTCCGCGACCCGACGTTCGGCGCCAACCCGGACCACGTCGCGCCCCTCCTCGTCCCGGGCCGTGGCATCTCGGTGCCGCTCACCGAGGAGACGTGGCCGCTCTACGAGCCCGTCATCCGGCGCTACGAGGGCCACACGGCCAGCCACGAGCCGGGCGGCCCGTTCCTCATCGACGGGCAGCCGGCGACGGCCTACGCGTTCGCGGCGGACTACTACTTCGCGATGGGCGACAGCCGCGACAACTCGGTCGACAGCCGGTTCTGGGGCTTCGTCCCCGAGACGCACATCGTCGGCAAGGCGCTGTTCACGTTCCTGTCGTTCAAGAGCTTCCTGCCGCCGATCCCGCGCCTCGAGCGCTTCTTCCGGCCCATTCCGTGAGGGGGAAGGGCATGGGGGATGAGGCATGGGGCATGGGACGTTGACGACGCATCGGTGACCTGTATTCCCCCATTCCCCATGCCCCTTGCCCCATGCCCGCCCGGGCTGCTGCTGCTTCCGGAGCGGGCGGCGTCGCTCGTCGAGCGGGAGGTGGACGCCCCAGCCGAGGCGCCGGCGGCGTCGTGGGCGTGGCTGCGCGTCGTCCTCGGAGCCGTCCTGGCGGCGATTCTGCTGCGGGCGGTCGTGTTCGAGGCGTACCGGATCCCGTCGGAGTCGATGGAGGACACGCTCCTCGTGGGCGACTTCGTGCTCGTGTCGAAGCTGGCCTACGGGGCGATGCTCCTGGGGCACCGCCTGCCCGGCTTCGACGCGCCGGGCCGCGGCGACGTCGTCGTGTTTCACTACCCGCCGGGCCTCGAGGCGCGCGTCGAGAACCGCGCGCCGTACATCAAGCGCATCGTCGGGCTGCCCGGGGACACCGTGGCGCTCGCGGCCAAGCGCGTCTCGGTGAACGCATCACCGGTCGCGGCGCCGCTGCTCGGCCGGTCCTACTGGCAGGTCTCGACGGACGGCCCGCCGCCGACGCGCGAGGCGCTCGCCGCGGTCGGTGTGGACGCGGCGCCGCAGCGCCTCGCCGCCGGCGAGTGGCTCCTGGATGCGCAGCCGGAGGCAGCCGCGCGCGTAGCGGCGCTCGCGGGCGTCGTGGCCGTGGCGCCGTTTCTGCGGCCGCCGGGCGACGGCTCGGCCGCGTTCCCCGTCTCGGAGCGTTACAGCCTCGACACCTACGGCCCCGTCGTCGTCCCGCGCCGCGGCCTGACGGTTCACCTCGACGACCGCACGGTCGGCCTGTACCGCGTCGCGATCGCGCGGGATGAAGGCCACCGCCTCGAGCAGTCCGCGACGGGCGTCCTCGTGGACGGCCGCCCGGCCGAGACGTACACGTTCGTGCAGGACTACTACTTCGT
>JBBSQZ010000232.1:0-5204 GCA_038243565.1 Rhodothermales bacterium
CTGCTACGGGCTCCAG
Source organism: Rhodothermales bacterium (assembly GCA_038243565.1). Taxonomy (GTDB): domain Bacteria; phylum Bacteroidota; class Rhodothermia; order Rhodothermales; family Rubricoccaceae; genus DASVSE01. Next base: position 17 of record JBBSQZ010000232.1, read on the forward strand.
GCCATCGCGCGCGCGCTCGGCGGGACCGTCGAGGCGTCGAACACACGCGAGTTCGGCCGCGCGCGCCTCGCCGAGCACGCGCCGACGGCGCTGTTCGAGGGCGTGCCGGACGGGTCGGTCGTCTGGATGAGCCACGGCGACCACATCACCGAGCTGCCGGCCGGCTTCCATGCCGTCGCCTCGACCGAGAGCGCCGGCGTCGCCGCCTTCGCGAACACGCCGGAGAGGGGCGAGGCGCCGGTCTTCGGGACGCAGTTCCACCCCGAGGTCGCGCACACGGAGCACGGCGCGCTGATGCTCGCCAACTTCGTCCTGCGCGTCTGCGGCTGCCGCGGCGACTGGACGGCCGGCTCCTTCGTCGACGACAAGACGGCCGAGATCCGCGCCCTCGTCGGCGACGACCACGTCATCCTCGGCCTCTCCGGCGGCGTCGACTCGTCCGTCGCGGCCGCGCTCATCGCGCGCGCCGTCGGCGACCAGCTGACGTGCGTCTTCGTCGACAACGGCCTGCTGCGCCAGGGCGAGTTCGAGGAGGTCCAGACGGCCATCCGCGACGGCTTCGACGTGGACCTCGTCGCCGTGGACGCGGGCGAGCTGTTCCTGTCGCGCCTCGACGGCGTGGCCGACCCCGAGCAGAAGCGCAAGATCATCGGGCGGACGTTCGTCGAGGTCTTCGAGCAGGAGACGGAGGCCGTGACCCGGCGCCTCGGGCGCAAGCCGCGCTTCCTCGCGCAGGGCACGCTCTACCCGGACGTCATCGAGTCGGTCTCCGTCGGCGGGCCGTCGGCCACGATCAAGACGCACCACAACGTCGGCGGGCTGCCCGAGGAGCTCGGGTTCGAGCTCCTCGAGCCGTTCCGTGAGCTGTTCAAGGACGAGGTCCGCGCCGTCGGCCGCGCGCTCGGCGTGCCCGAGGCGATCGTCGCAAGGCACCCGTTCCCCGGGCCCGGGCTGGCCGTGCGCCACCTCGGCGCCGTCACGCCCGGCGGCCTGGACCTGCTGCGCCGCGCCGACGCGATCTGGCTCGACGAGCTCCGCACGTCGGGCGAGTACGACAACGTCTGGCAGGCCTTCGCCGTGCTGCTGCCCGTTCAATCGGTCGGCGTGATGGGCGACTTCCGGACGTACGAGCAGGCCGTTTGCCTCCGCGCCGTGACAAGTGCGGACGGGATGACGGCGGACTGGGCGCACCTGCCGTACGCCGTCCTCGGGCGCGCCTCGAACCGGATCATCAACGAGGTCCGCGGCATCAACCGCGTCGCGTACGACGTGTCGTCGAAGCCGCCGGCGACGATCGAATGGGAATAGACGCCGCCGAGACACCGGCCGACGACCGCTCGGTCGGGCTTGTCGCGGCCAACGCCGCGGCGCTGCTGCTCGCCGTCCCGGTTCTGGCCGTGCTGCTCGTGCCGTTCGGAGCGCTCTGGGGCTGGGGCGCGCTCGCCGGGGGCGCCGCGTGGTGGGGCGATCATCTGCTGTGGGCCATCGGCGCGCTCGTGGTCGGCGTGCTCGCGCACGAGGCGCTCCACGCGCTGGCGTGGCGCACGGCGGCCGATCTGCCCTCCGGATCCGTCCGCCTCGGCTTCAACTGGAAGGCGCTGACGCCCTACGCGCACTGCTCGGCGCCGATGCCGGCGCGGGCGTACCGCGTCGGCGCCGCGGCGCCCGGCGTCGCGCTCGGCCTCGTCCCGGCCGCCGTCGCGCTGATGACCGGCAGCGGTGCGACGCTGGCGTTCGCGCTCCTGTTCACGCTCGCCGCCGGCGGCGACGCGCTCATCCTGCTCCTGCTCCGCGGCGTCCCGCCCGACGCGCGGGTCGTGGACCACCCGACGCGCGCCGGCTGCCTCGTCCTCTGAGCGCGAACGCGACGCCCGCCGCGGCGTACGCCGTCCGCACCCGTGCTCGACCAATGCCCGTGCTCGACCAATGACCGACGACGCTCCGGCTTCCAAAGCGACCGCCCGCCGCGCCGGCAACTGGCCCGAGGTCGTGCTCGCGCTCGGCCTCATCGCCGGCCTGGTCGTGCTGCTGAGCGTCAACGTGAGCGAGGTGCCGACGACGGAGACGGGCGGGACGCCGTTCGAGGGGCCGCTGCGGTCGCTCGTCGGCTACCTCGCGGCGGGCGCCGAGATCGCGGCGGCGCTCGTCATCGGCTGGGGCGTCATCCACGGCGCGACGACGTACGCGCTGAAGCTCGTCCGCGGAAAGGCACAGCGCGTCGATGCAGCCGAGTCGATCCGCCTGCGCCTGGGGCGCGTGCTGGCGCTGGGCATCGAGTTCACGCTCGCCTCGGACATCCTGCGGACGGCCGTCGCGCCGACACGCGCCGACATCCTCACGCTCGGCGCGATCGTGCTCCTGCGGACGCTGCTCAACCTGTTCCTCGAGCGCGAGATCCGCGCCGGCGAGGCGCGCAGCACCGCCGCCGAGCCGGCGGGCTGAACGCCCCGCTCGCCTCGCCGCCGGCCGCCTGGCCGCGCTGCCTCCCTTGAGAGCCGTCCTGTGGAACCGCTTCCGCCCGTCGCGGCGTCCGGATTCTGAACTCTCCGGAAAGTCCGCGTGCCGCGGCGCGGCGAGCGGCGTTCCGCGCGAACATCGCGCCGCTCCCGTCCGTTGTCCTCTCCGCGCCCGACGCGAGGCGCCCCGACTCCTCACTCTACCCGACCGATGGCCGACACGTCCACTCCCGCCGCCCCCGCCCCCGCCCGCACCCGCGGCCTCGCTGGCGTCATCGCCCTCGACACCTCGATCTGCTACATCGACGGGCAGGCCGGCGAGCTGCTCTACCGAGGCTACGAGATCGACGACCTCGCCCGCAACGCCTCCTTCGAGGAGGTCGCGTACCTGCTCTGGCACGGCGACCTGCCGACGCAGGAGCAGCTCGGCGAGCTCAACCGGCAGCTCCGCTCCGAGCGCGCGCTGCGGCCCCAGATCATCGACCACCTCCGGCACCACACGCCCGACGACACCAACCCGATGGCCGCCATCCGGACGGCCGTCTCGATGATGGCCGCCTACGACGAGGAGGCCGACGACATGTCGCACGAGGCGAACCTGCGCAAGGCGATCCGCCTCACGGCCAAGATGCCGACGCTGCTCGCGGCGTTCGACCGCATCCGCAAGGGCCAGGAGCCGGTCACCCCCAAGGGCGAGGGCTCGACGGCCTACGAGTTCCTGTACATGCTCAACAACGAGGCGCCCGGGCCCTCGGCCGAGCGCATCTTCGACGCCGCGCTCGTGCTCCAGGCGGAGCACGACCTCAACGCGTCCACGTTCGCCGCGCGCGTCATCGCGTCGACGCTGTCGGACATGTACTCGGCCGTCACCGGCGCCCTCGGCGCGCTGAAGGGGCCGCTGCACGGCGGCGCCAACATCGAGGTGATGCGCACGCTGCTCGAGATCGACGCCTCCGGCGAGGACCCGGCCGATTTCGTCACGCGCAAGTTCGCGGCCCAGGCGAAGGTGATGGGCCTCGGGCACCGCGTCTACAAGACGCTGGCCCCGCGCGCGGCCATCCTCCGGGACATGCTCGAGGACCTCTCGGAGGAGAAGGGCGAGATGAAGTGGTACAACATGTCGGTCGCCATCATGGAGGCCGCCAAGGAGCAGAAGGGCCTCAACCCGAACGTCGACTTCTACTCGGCCTCGGTCTTCCACCTGCTCGGCATCCAGACGGACCTCTACACGCCGATCTTCGCCGTGAGCCGCATCACGGGCTGGACGGCGCACCTGCTCGAGCAATACGCCGACAACGCGCTCATCCGGCCGTCGTCGGAGTACGTCGGCGAGCGCGGGCGGACGGTGACGCCGATCGCCGAGCGCGGCTGATCCTCCACCTCGAGACGCCTACGGGGCGCGCTGCCACTCGGCGGCGCGCCCCGCGCCTGTTTCGGGACGGCCTGTGCCGCACTGCGGGTACACGGCCGCGCGTAGATTAGGCGGCCGCCGCGCGGGACCCGGCCCGAACTTTCAGTCCGGACTGAAACTCCGCGCGTGGCGACTGGTAGCTTCCCCGAGACCGCTCCTAACTGCCCGCCGACATGGCCGTCGCGACCGACACCGCCCGCTCGCCTGCGCCCCCGTTCGGGGTCCAGGTCGAGAGCCACCCCGTCCAGCACTACCGCATCCGCGTGGGCATGTTCGCGTGGATGCTGCACCGCCTGACGGGCGTCGCGCTCGTGGGCTACCTCTGCATCCACGTGTGGGGCCTGCGCTCCATCACGAACCCCGAGGCGTACAACCACCTCATCACGGCGTACCACGCGCCGCTGTACAAGGTCGGCGAGTTCCTGCTGCTCGGGGCGGTGATCTACCACGCGCTCAACGGCATGCGCATCGTGCTGATCGACTTCATGGGGTGGAGCCCGAACCAGCAGAAGCTGTTCTGGACGCTCGGCGCGCTCGCGGCCGTCCTCTTCGCCGTTGGCGGCTACCCGTCCATCGCGGCCCTCGTCGACTACTTCACCCACTGACATGGCAGCGACCTACGGCAAGACGGCCCGCTCGAGCGCGTTCCAGTGGTTCGTGCACCGCATCACCGGCACGTTCCTCGTGTTCCTGCTCGTGACCCACTTCTGGGTCCAGCACTTCGACCGCGTGACGGCCTCGATCTCGCACTCGGTCATCGCCGCCGACGCGGCCGGGCCCGACGCCTTCCCGAAGTACTCGGACGAGGCCGTCGCGGCCGTCCGCGCCGCGCGCGCGCGCCAGGGGCAGCCCGCGCCGACCGGCCCGCGCATCATCACGGCCGCCCAGCCCGAGCGCAGCGACGGCACCGCCCCCGGCCCGACGCACCCGCCGGCCGAGTCCGACGCGGTGACGTCCTACGACGTGCTCATGCTGCGCCTCGCGGACCCCGTCTACGCCGTTCTCTGGAAGGGCTTCAACCTGCTGTTCCTGCTGTTCGCGCTGCACCACGGCTTCTACGGCCTCAACAACATCCTGACGGACTACGTCCGCAACGACCTCATGCGCGTCGGCGTGAGCGTCCTCTCGTGGACGGTCGCGCTCGTGCTGTTCGTCATCGGCTCCTACTCCGTCATCGTGGCAGGCCTCTGACGAGGCCGGGACTGGGGAATGGGAAATGGGGACTCGCAGATGTGCGCCGCCTCGTCTCGCTTCTCCCATCTATCAGTCCCCAGTCCCTACTTCCCAGTCCCCTCTTATGACTTTCTCCCACGACATCGTC
>JBBSQZ010000233.1:0-5203 GCA_038243565.1 Rhodothermales bacterium
CAAACCGCATTCTCCGCCCCGCCATGTGGAAAGAGTCCATCCGCGCGCTCCAGACGGGCGCCCTCGGCGAGGTCGCCGTCGTCGCGTTCGTCCTCGCCTTCGTGCTCGTCGTCGGCTACGCGCTGACGATGTCCAAGCGCACGCGCACCGAGATCAAGAACCTCCCGCTCGACGACGCCCCCGAGTTCTACCCCGCCGAGCGCCAGCAGCCCCGCCCGGCGCCCCGCCGCACCGACGACCATGCCTGACCAGACGACCCCGCACGACCTCGTCGCCCGCGGCGCAGACGCGACCGGCGACACCGCGCCTGCCGAGACCGCGCCCGACCCCGAGTCCCCGCTCCGCACGCCGGACGCGGCCGTCCTCCCCGAGGCGGCCGTCGGCGAGGGCGCCGTGGACCGCGTCATCCAGGGCCACACCTACGACGGCATCCGCGAGTACGACAACCCGATGCCGGGCTGGTGGGTCGCCCTGTTCTGGGTCGGCATCCTCTTCGCGCCAGTCTACATGCTCGGCATCCACACGTTCGGGTACATCAACACCTACGAGGACGACTTCGAGCAGGCGGGCGCGCGCCTCGAGGCGGTCCGCACGGCCTACGCCGCCAACGGCCCGAGCTTCAAGACCGACGAGGGCGCGCTCCGCGAGTACGCCGGCGACGCGCAGATGGCGGCCGCCGGCGCGGCCCACTTCGCGGCCATCTGCGCCGCCTGCCACGGCGCGCAGGGCCAGGGCGTCATCGGGCCGAACCTCACGGACGACTTCTGGATCCACGGCGCCACGCCGGAACAGGTCTGGGCGTCGATCGAGAACGGCTTCCCGGAGAAGGGCATGCCGCCGATGAGCGCGCTGCTCTCCGAGGAGCAGCGCGGGCAGGTCATGGCCTACGTCTTCTCGCTCCACGGCACCGACCCGCCGGACGCCAAGGCCCCCGAGGGCGAGCCCGCGAGCTAAGCCTCGTCTCGGCCCTGTGGGTCGGCCCTGTGTCCCAGTCCATCATTCGCTCTTTCGCTACAGCGTTGGCCCGTCCAGGTCATCCCCATACCAACAACACCGTCATCCCGAACGAAGGGAGCCGCTAGGCGAACGCAGTTGAGGGATCTCGACGCGGTGAATCTGACCGCAGCGGCTTCGGTGATGCGTCGAGATCCCTCGACAAGCTCGGGATGACGTGGGTTTGGTTCTGAGACGGAGCGAGCGTCCCGCACCGCCCAGAGGCGTTCCGGCAGACATTCCGAGGTACCCCGACAGGCGACGACGCCTCGACAGGCGCCACCGCCTGACAGCCGACGCCGCTCCGGCGGTCCCCGTTTTATGGGGGACAGGCTGAACGCGCGGCGCCGACCGGACCCTATTGCACGGCCCGCGCGCGTCCGGCCAGGGGTCTTCCGCCGCGCCGAGCGCGCCGCGCCCCGTCTCCAACCGCCCGATCCCGTGCTGCGTCCCTTCATCCCCGCCGACGACGTCGGCATCCTCGAGTCGCCGGACCAGGTCCTCGCGACGCTCCGCGCCGACGGCTCGCGGCGCTGGCTCTACCCGACCGTCAGCCGCGGCCGCTTCTGGCGGCGGCGCATGGCCGTCGGCTGGGGGCTCGTCGCGTTCTTCGTGGCGCTGCCGATCGTGCGCATCAACGGCCGCCCGGCGATGCTGCTCGACGTGGCGTCGCGCGAGTTCACGTTCTTCGGCTTCACCTTCTACCCGACCGACACGTTCCTGCTGCTGCTCGTCGGCCTCGCGATCCTCGTCTCGGTCGCCCTCGGGACGGCGCTTCTCGGGCGCGTGTGGTGCGGCTGGGCGTGCCCGCAGACGGTCTACCTCGAGTTCCTCTACCGCCCCGTCGAGCGCATGATCGAGGGCCCCGAGCACGTCCGCGCGCGCCGCGATGCCGGGCCGTGGACGGCCGACAAGGCGTGGCGCAAGGCTGCCAAGTGGTCCGTCTACGTCGCCGCCTCGTTCCTGCTCGCGCACACCTTCACGGCCTACTTCGTCGGGTGGGACCGGCTGATCGCGTGGATGACCGGCCCGCCGACCGAGCACTGGGGCTACTTCGTGATTGCCTCGCTCACGACGGGCCTCGTCCTGTTCGACTTCGGCTTCTTCCGCGAGCAGATGTGCACGCTCGCCTGCCCGTACGGCCGCTTCCAGTCGATCCTGCTGGACGAGGACTCGCTCATCGTCTCCTACGACCCGACGCGCGGCGAGCCGCGCGCCAAGCGCGGCAAGAAGGCCATCGCGCAGGAGCAGGCCGGCGAGAAGCCGCCGCTCGGCGACTGCATCGACTGCGGCGCCTGCATCCGGACGTGCCCGACGGGCATCGACATCCGCGAGGGGCTCCAGATGGAGTGCGTCGCCTGCACGCAGTGCATCGACGCGTGCGACGACATCATGGACGCCGTGGACCTGCCGCGTGGGCTCATCCGCTACACGTCCGAGCGCGCCCTCGCCGGCCACACCACGCGCATCCTGCGCCCGCGGACGGCCGCCTACGCGCTCCTGCTCGTCGCCGTCTCGACCGTCTTCACCGTCGCTCTGACGACGCGCCACGCCTACGAGGCCGGCGTCGGGCGCGGCGTCGGCGAGCCGTTCGTGGCGCTCGCGACGGGCGAGGTCGGCAACCAGATCCGCCTGCACGTCCGCAACCAGACGGCCACGGAGACGTCGTTCCGCGCGAGCCTCATCGCGCCGGGCGTGCCCGAGGGTGCCGGCATCCGCCTCGCCGCGGCGGAGCCCGTGCCCGTCCGCCCCCACCAGCTGACGCGCGTCGAGGGCTTCGCCGTCGTCCCGCGCGCCGCGTTCGCCGGCAAGGGCGAGCTGCTCGTGACGATTCGCCTGACGTTCGCCGACGGGAGCGTCGAGGACGTCCCGTTCACCCTCCTCGGCCCCAGCCGCTGACGCCTCGGTCAGGCGCCAGACCGCTCCAAGGCGGCGGTGCCCGACGTAAGGCTCGCCCCGACAGGTCACTCCGGCAGCGCCCGTCGCGCCCGTACCTCGCCCGGCGCGATCCTGCGTTGGCATCCTCCGTTCCCATGACGCCCGACCCCGCCGACTGCCGGCCGCCAATGATCCCGTCGCACATCGCGTGGCCCGCGTTCATCGTGTTCCTGCTCGCGATCAGCATCACGATGGTCGCCGTCACCGTCGTCGCGGCGCGCTCGGACGGCGGCGTCCGCCTCACGCACGAAGCGACGGAGCCATGACCGATGCCTCGGATCGTGCTGCGGCGCGGACCGTCGTCGAGAGCGTCCCGTGCGCGCACTGCGGCCTGCCCGTCGGCAACAAGCCGGCGTGGACGGCGGCGGACGAGCCGTGCTGCTGCACCGGCTGCGCCGTCGTGCGCGACACGCTCGCCGCGGCGGGCTTGGGCGCGACCTACGACCGTCTGCGCTCGCTCGCGCCGGGGACGCGGCCCGCCGGCCGGCCGCAGTCGCCCGAGGCGCTCGCCCTCGCCGAGCTCGACCGCCCGGCCTTCCTCCAGGCGTCGTCGCGCCCCGCGCCCGGCGGCCGGACCGTCGATCTGTTCGTCGACGGCGTCCACTGCGCCGCCTGCGTGTGGCTCGTCGAGCGGCTGCCGGCCGAGATGGACGGCGTCGCCGCGGCGCGCCTGGACCTCGCGCGCGCGCGCCTCACGCTGACGTTCGACCCCGAGCGGGCGCGCCTGAGCGACGTCGGGCGCTGGCTCGCGCGGTGGGGCTACGCCGTGCGCCCGAGCCGCCCCGAGGCCGGCACGGCGACGCAGGAGGAGCGCCGCCTGCTCGTCCGGATGGGCGTCGCGTGGGCGCTCGCGGGCAACCTGATGCTCGTCGCGTTCGCGCTCTACAGCGGCCTCGACCCGAGCGATCCGCTCGGCGGCGCGGCGCGGTGGTTCAGCCTCGCCCTCACCGTCCCGGCCGTCGCGTACGGCGGCGCGCCGTTCTTCCGACGCGCGTGGGCCTCCGCCCGCGCCGCGGTCCGCGCGCGCAGCCTGCGGCACCTGCACCTCGACACGCCGATCGCGCTCGGCATCGCCGTCGGGACCGTCCACAGCACCGTCGCCACGTTCACCGGGAGCGGCGAGGTCTGGTTCGACTCGGTCGCCGTCCTCATCGCAGCGCTGCTCACGGCGCGGTGGCTCCAGCTGAGAAGCCGGCGCCTCGCCGGCGAGGCGTCGGACCGGCTGCTCGCGCTCGTCCCGCGCGTCGCCCGCCGCGTCGCCGACGACGGCAGCGTCTCGGTCGTGGACCTGGACGACGTGCGGCCGGGCGACACGGTCGAGGTCCCGGCCGGCGAAGTCCTGCCCGTCGACGGCGTCGTGGTGGCGGGCGAGAGCCGGCTGGACCGCGCGGCGCTGACGGGTGAGGCGCGCCCCGAGGCGGTCTCACCGGGGATGGCCGTCGAGGCGGGGACGACCAACCTGACGGCGCCGCTCCGCGTGCGGACCGTCGCCGTCGGCGAGGCGACGCGCGTCGGGCGCCTCCTCCAGTTCGTCGAGAACGGCGACGCCGGGCGCGCGCCGGTCGTGCTGTGGGCGGACCGCGTCGGCGGCGTCTTCGTCCTCGCCGTCCTCGCCCTCGCCGCGTTCACCGCCGTCCTGTGGACGATTCTCGACCCGGCGCAGATGCCCGCGCACGTCGTGGCGCTGCTCGTCATCACGTGCCCGTGCGCCCTCGGCATGGCGACGCCGCTCGCGCTGACGGTCGCGACGGGCCGCGCCGCGCGCGCCGGCATCTTCGTCACGTCGGACGAGGCCGTGCAGCGCCTCACCGAGGTCGACACGGTCGTGCTGGACAAGACGGGCACGCTCACGGACGCCCGGATGACGCTCGTCGAGCAGACCGGCGACGCCTCGGCGCTCGCCCTCGCAGCAGCCCTCGAGGTGCACGTCGTCCACCCCGTCGCGACGGCGATCGTCGGAGCGGGCGTCCGCGGCACCGTCGGTGGCCGGGCTGTTGCCGTAGGCCGGCCGGACTGGATCGCGGCGCTCGCCGGATTCCCCGCGCCGCCGTCCGTCGTCCACGCGCTCCACGGCGCCGCGAGCCGCGGCCTCACGCCCGTCGCCGTCCTCGTCGACGGCACATACGCGCTCGCGCTCGGCATCGGCGACGGCCTGCGCCCCGAGGCGCGCGCGCTCGTGGACCGCCTCAAGGCGGACGGCCTCGACGTGCGCATCCTCTCCGGCGACGACCCGCTCGTCGTCGCCGGCGTCGCCGAGACGCTCGGCATCGCC
>JBBSQZ010000234.1:0-5191 GCA_038243565.1 Rhodothermales bacterium
CCATCGTCGTAGAACTCGTCGAGCGTCGCTTCGACGGGTAAGGAAGGCCGATTCCGGCTCCAACTGCCCGTTGACTCTTAATCAGCGGGTCCGTTGGTTCGAGCCCAACCGGAGGCACACAGAGAACGCCGCCTCTCGCACATCGCGAGAGGCGGTGTTTTTGCTGAACGAACCGGCGGGCGATCAACCGGCTCAGGCCGGCGTCTTGCCCGTGTAGCGGTCGAACGCCGCCCACGCGGCGCCGAGCGACAGCCCCGCGATGCCGCTCCCGATCATGGACCGGTACTCGAGGAGCGTCTCGGGCGAGAGCCAGAGCGTCGCGAGGGCAACCGCGGTGAGGGCGAGCGCGAGGTTGATGAGGCCGCCGCGCCAGTAGCCGAGGTACGCAAGCCCCGCGCCCGGCAGCAGCAGGTTGAGCCCGAGCGCGAGCCACTTCGACTTGGGCGGGCGGACGAGCAGCGGTCGGGTCGGCATCGGAACGGAGACTCTGTGTCCCGCACCAACGCCGGACGCGCGCCGCGGTGCCGCCCGAAATGAGACGCGCCCGCCAACCCGAAGGCTGGCGGGCGCGCCGCAGGAAAGTGCCTCGCCTCAGCGGCGGCCGAACGCATAGCGCGCCATGACCGAGAAGACGCCGTTGCGAGCGTCGATGCCGTCGTTGCTGCCGCTCGTCTCGTCGATCGTCGTGAGGCCCTGCGTGTAGCGCAGGCCGACACCGAAGGGGCCGGCCCCGACCGTCACGCCTCCGGCGATGCCGAAGTCGAAGTCGCGAACATTGTCGCCGAAGTCGTCGTCGCCTTCGAGGTCGTCGCAGGCGTCGTCGGGAATGTCGCCGCCGCACGAGATGCCTGAGCTGAGCTTGTACGCCAGCGTCGGGCCCGCCTCGAGGCCGACGGCGAGGCCGTTCTGGCCGACCGGGATGCGGTACGCGAGCAGAAGCGGCACCTCGAGGTAATCGACGCGGGCCGTGATCGAGCCACTCATCTGGCCGTCGTCTGCGGACAGCTTGTATCCCTTCTGGCTGTAGAGCACCTCGGGGTGAAACGCGAGCTGCGGCGTCAGCGCGACGTCGGCGAAGACGCCGCCGACGAACCCGAGGCGCGGCCCCTTGTCCAGGATGTCGTCGAGGGCGTCGTCCCCGTCGAACGAGAGGTTGGCGACGTTGAGGCCGGCGGTGAGGCCGAAGGTGGTCTGGGCCTGCGCGAGCGGCGCCGCGGCGAGCAGGAGGGCGGGGAGTAGGAAGCGACGCATAGGTCCGGGGGGAAGGTGGAAGCGCCTCGCGGAAGAGGACCGCGGCGGCGTGTTGGAGTGTCGCCCTCACGGGTCGATCACGTAATACCGTCGCAAAGAAAAGCGCCCGCCGACCCGAAGGCCGGCGGGCGCACCGCGTGTGCGCCGAGGCGCTTAGTAGCGGCGGCCGGTGCCGCCGAAGCGGTACGTCGCGCCGATCGTGAACGCGCCGTTGCGGACCGTCGTGTTGTCGACGTCGATGGCGTTGGTGAGGCCGAACGTGTAGCGCGCGTCGACGCCGAAGGCGCCCGCGCCGACCGTCGCGCCGACGGCCGCGCCGAGGTCGATGTCCTTGAACACGTCCAAGTCGGCCGACGTCGAGCCGCCGTTGTAGCGGAAGTCGGCGCTCTCGCGGAGCTTGACGCCGAGCGCCGGGCCGGCGTACGCGCCGAGCATCAGGCCGCTCTGCGTCACCGGCATCGCGTAGCCCACGAGGACCGGGATCTCGAGGTAGTCGACCGCGATCGTGCCGCTGTTGGTACCGTCGTCCGCTGCCTTGACGCCCTTCATCGTGTACGCCACCTCGGGCTGGACGAAGGCGCCGGACGTGCCGAGGGGCGCCGTGGCGAAGATGCCGCCTGAGAAGCCGAGGCGCGGGTCGGTGTTGTCGGGCGCGTCGCTCCCGGAGAGCGTCGAGACGCTGAGGCCGGCGCGGGCGCCGTACGAGATCTGGGCCTGGGCGGCCGGGGCAAGCGCCGGAAGGGCGAGCGCTGCCGCGGCGAGAAGGGTGCGGGGGGACATGGGATCTGGAAAAACGTGGAGAGGGGACGCCACGCGAGGCGTGACACCCGGCCTACGGGCAAGGGGCAGGCCACAGGCCCCCCCGGTGCGCCCGATTCCCCGAAACCTCGCACGAGAGCGCTATTTAGGCCGGGCCCGAGCGAACGCAGCCTGCCATCGTGGCGTTGACAGATCCGTGTCACCTGTCCGCTTTGCCGGACGCCTGCGCACAGCCCGCCCGTCACCTGCCCGCCCGCCTCATGGCCCGCTCGGACCGCTCGCTCAACAAGACCGAACGCCTCTTCGCGCTCGTGCTCCTCCTCCAGAACCGGCCCAACATGACGAGCCGCGACCTCGCCGAGCACTTCGGCGTCTCGCGGCGGACCATCTTCCGTGACCTCCGAACGCTCGGCGAGTCGGGCGTCCCACTGACCTACGCCGAGGACGGCGGCTACGAGATCCTCGACGGCTACCAGCTGCCGCCGCTGATGCTCTCCGCGCGCGAGGCCGCGACGCTGCTCGTCGGCGCCGAGTTCACCAAGCTCCAGCCCGACGCCTCGCTCCGCACGGACGCCGACGCCGTGTCGATGAAGATCCGCTCGGTCCTGCCCGAGTCCGTCCGCAGCTACATCGACAGCTTGCAGGAGCGGACCGTCCTCAGCCCGTTCCACGAGATGCAGAGCTCCCGCGGCGCCACGGGCGACGAGCAGGGCCTGTGGTTCGAGCTCTCCGAGGCGACCGCCCGCCAGCGCGTCGTCAAGATGACGTACTACGTGGCCTCCCGCGACGAGGAGACCGTCCGCGAGGTGGACCCGCTCGGGCTCGTCTACTACGCGGACCACTGGAACCTCATCGCCTACGACCACCTCCGCGAGACCGTCCGCAACTTCCGGCTGGACCAGATCCGCAAGCTCCGCACGCGCTTCGACACCTTCGAGCGCCCTGCGGGCTTCGACCTGCGCGAGTTCCTCCGCGAGCGCGGCGAGAGCCCGGCCAACGTCCGCATGACGGTCCGCTTCCAGGACCGCGCCTGGCGCTGGGCGCGCCCGCAGATGCCGGCCGACGTCGAGCAGGAGCTGCCCGAGGGCGGCGGCTGGACGCGCGTCACCTTCGAGTTCGAGAACGTCGACTACGTGGCCCGCTGGCTGCTGCGCTACGGCACGGACGCCGAGGTCGTCGAGCCCGAGGCGCTCCGCGAGGCGGTCCTGCGGCAGGCGCAGGCCGTCGCGGACCAGTACGTCTCTGCCGAGGCCTGACCCGGCAGGCGGCCCGGGGCGCACGCTACCTTCACGGAACGCCAGCCCCGCGCCCGCATGCTCGATCCCGTCCCGCCACCGTCCGGCTTCACTGCCTCCGTCACGCCCGCCGACTTCGCCACGATGGCGCGCCGCGCCGCGGGCGACGCCGACGCGTTCTGGCTCGAGCAGGCCGAGCGCCTCGACTGGATCACGCCGCCCACCGAGGCGTGCGACGCGAGCTTCGACCTCGACGACCTCCACATCCGCTGGTTCGCCGATGGGAAGGTCAACGCCTGCCACAACGCCCTCGACCGACACGTCGCGAACGGCCTCGGCGAGCGAACCGCGTTCTGCTTCGAGCCGGACGACCCGGCCGACGACGACCGGCGCCGCGAGATCTCCTACGCCGAGGCGCTCCGCGAGACGCAGCGCATGGCCAACGTCCTCCGAGGCGCCGGCGTCCAGACGGGCGACCGCGTCACGATCTACCTCCCGATGATCCCCGAGGCGGCGTACACGATGCTCGCCTGCGCCCGCCTCGGCGCCGTCTTCTCGGTCATCTTCGCCGGCTTCAGCCCCGAGTCCATCGCCGGCCGCCTCGTCGACGCCCGGAGCGAGGTCATCGTAACGGCGGACCAGGGCCGCCGTGGCGGCCGCACCATCGCCCTCAAGGCCAACGTCGACGCCGCCGTCGCGAAGGCCGAACAGCGCGGGCAGACGGTCCGCAACGTCCTCGTCGTGCGCAACACGGGCGGCAACATCCTGTGGAACGACGCGCGCGACGTGTGGACGGACGAGGCGCCGGGCTGCGACGATACCGAGTGCCCCTGCGAGCCGATGGGCGCCGAGAGCCCGCTCTTCATCCTCTACACCTCGGGCAGCACCGGCGCACCGAAGGGCGTCCTCCACACGACCGCCGGCTACTGCCTCTGGACGAGTTTCACGCACGCGCTCACCTTCGATCTGCGCCCCGAGACGGACGTCTTCTGGTGCACCGCCGACGTCGGCTGGATTACGGGCCACAGCTACCTCGTCTTCGGCCCGATGCTCAACGCCGCGACGCAGGTCTTCTTCGAGGGCGTCCCGACGTTCCCCGACGCCGGCCGCATGTGGGAGATCGTGGACCGCTGGCGCGTCACGCAGCTGTACACCGCGCCAACGGCGATCCGCGCGCTCATGGCCGCGGGCGACGACTTCGTGACGCGGAGCAGCCGCGCCTCGCTGCGCATCCTCGGGACCGTCGGCGAGCCGATCAACCCCGAGGCGTGGCGCTGGTACAGCCACGTCGTCGGCGAGGGCCGCTGCCCGGTCGTGGACACGTGGTGGCAGACCGAGACGGGCGGCACGATGATCTCGACGCCGCCCGGCGCGGGCGCGCAGGTGCCCGGCGCCGCCGGATTCCCGATGCCCGGCGTCGTGCCCGAGATCGTCGACGCCGACGGGCACGTACAGCCCGGCGAAGCGGAGGGCGTCCTCACGATGGCGCAGTCGTGGCCCGGGCAGGCGCGGACGATCTACGGCGACCACGCCCGCTTCGCGCAGACGTACTTCAGCGCCTACCCGGGGCGCTACTTCAGCGGCGACGGCTGCCGCCGCGACGCCGCAGGCCGCTACCAGATCACCGGCCGCGTGGACGACGTGATCAACGTCTCGGGGCACCGGATGGGGACGGCCGAGGTGGAGTCCGCGCTCGTGCTGCACCCGGCCGTCGCCGAGGCGGCCGTCGTCGGCGTCGAGCACGCGATCAAGGGGCAGGCGATCTACGCGTACGTCGCGCTGGGCGCGGGGCAGGCGCCGTCCGAGGACCTCCGCGACGACCTGCGGCAGCACGTCCGCCGCACGATCGGGGCGCTCGCGCAGCCGGAGTTCGTGCAGTTCGCCATCGGCGGGCTGCCGAAGACGCGCTCGGGCAAGATCATGCGCCGCATCCTGCGCAAGATCGC
>JBBSQZ010000235.1:0-5151 GCA_038243565.1 Rhodothermales bacterium
CCGGCCGCTCGCGGCACTCGCGCAGCCCCGTCACGATGGCGCCGGCGACCAGGATCAGGCCCGAGAAGTAGATCCAGAACACGAACGCGAGCAGCAGCCCGAAGACGCCGCCGAGGCCGCCGAGCGTCTCGCCGGCGGCGCTGTACTTGTCGAAGCCGCCGATGTGGGCCGCGTAGAACGCGAAGCCGTTCTTGGCCGCCTCGAAGAGGACGGCCGCGACGGCCGCGCCGGCGAGCGCGCTGCGCCACGGCGGGTGCGGCCGCGGCACGAAGTAGTACAGCTGCCCGAGCATCCCGAGCGTGAGCACGTACGGCACGACGAGCGCGAGCGCGCGGACGGTCCACGCGCCGACCGCCGCGGCCACGGCGGCGTCGAGCCCGAGCAGCGCCGCCGCCGCCCCGCTGCGCGCCGTCAGCACGCGCACGGCGAACGTGACGGCGAACGACGCGAGGAACAGCGACCCCACCTGGAGCATCATCCGAAGGTCGAAGGCGTAGCCCGGCAGCAGGTCGCGCTCGTGGTGCCGCCCCGGCCCCATCGCCGCCCCGACGACGTAGCGCAGCGTCGAGAAGAGCGTCACGACGGTCACGAGCAGCGCCACGCCGCCGATGGCGGTCACCTTGCCCGACGCCTCCTGGAGCTGGAAGACGAGCTCGATCAGCGCGTCGGACTGTCCCGTCGGCAGGAACGTCCGCAGGAACGACGCGACCGTCGCGAAGGGGTCGCCCTGCCGCAGGACGAGGCCGAAGACGCCCGTCGCGAGCAGGATCAGCGGCAGCAGCGTCACCAGGACCTTGAACGAGATCGCCTGCGCCCACAGGAACACGGGCCGCGTCGCGAAGGCGGTAAACAGGCCGCTGCCGTAGTATTTGGGCACGCTCAGGGCACGGCGGGCCGGGCGGGCGAGGCGGCGGAGCATGTCGGGGCGATGGAATCGGCGGAAGGGTACGCGCGGCGGGCCGCCCGGATCGCCGCCGGGCGGAACGGGCCGCGGGGCGGCGCCCTGTCGAGCGCCGCCCCGCGGTGAGGTGGGAGGCCGCGCGGATCAGCGCGCGACCGTCACCGTCTGCGAGACCTGGCCCGTGCCGGCCACGAGGCGCAACACGTACACGCCCGGCGCGAGGCCGGCCGTGTCGAGGCTCGCCGTGCGCGCGCCGACCGACGCGCCCTCGGCGACCGTCCGGACCGTCCGCCCAAGGACGTCGTAGAGCGCCACGCGGACGGTCTGCGCCGTCTCGGTCGAGAAGCGGACCGTCGCCACGCCGCGCAGCGGGTTCGCGACGACGAGCGTCAGTGCGCCATCCGGCGTCTCGGCCGCGGCCGTCGCGCCCGGGATGATGTCCGTCGTGCGCACCGGCTGGAGCTGGTTCGCGCTGCGGTTCTGCCCGACTGGCCCCTGGAACGTGAACGGGCCGGCCGGGATAGCCGTCCCGATAAGGTCCGAGTCGCCGACCGACCCGACGCGCATGGTCGCCGTCGTCGTGACGCCGCCGGTCGTCTGCGAGACGGTGTAGTTCGTTCCGGCCGCGAACACCGTAGCGCCGGCCGCGTCGACCGTGAGGTTGTTGATGCGGACGATCTCGGACTCGTAGGCATCCGTGTCCGGGTCGCCAGCGACGAGCTGCGCGAGCGTGATCACCTGGGCAGCGGGGGCCGTGTTGCCCCGCGAGAGGCGCGTGAAGCCGCCCTCGGCGATCATGTCGATCTCGGTCAGGCCCGTACCCGGGGCGCCCGTCGTGATGCCAAACTCGATGATGCGGCCTGTCGCGCGGACGCGGTCGCCGGCGACGATGTCGCCGTTGACGATGGCCGTCGCGATCGGCGAGCCGCCGGGGCCGAAGAGCACGATGCCGGCCGTGTCGTCCTGGATCCAGACGTTGCGGCCGAGCGCACGCGTGACGATGCCTTCGACGGTGACGGTCTCGTTGAGTGCCGTCGTGCGGACCTGGGCGATCGTCTGCGCCTGGGCGGCGGGCAGCGCGAGCAGAAGGGCCGCGGCGACGACGAAGCCGCGGATCGGAGTAGAAAAGCGCATGGACTGGATGGATGGAGGCGAGCGCCTCGTGGGATAGAAACCGGCCGGGAGCACGCGCTCCCGGCCGGGAGAAACCTAGCGGACGACCGTGACGGTCTGCGTCAGCACGCGGCCGCCGGCGTCGAGGCGCAGCAGGTACACGCCCGGCGCGAGGCCGGCCGCGTCCAGCGTCGCCGTCTGCGCGCCGGCTGCGACGCCGTCGGCGAGCGTCGCCACGCGGCGCCCGAGGACGTCGTAGAGCGCGAGGCGCGCCGTGCCCGTCGTCTCGGTCGAGAAGCGGACCTGCGCCGCGCCGCGGACCGGGTTCGCGACGGCCAGCGTGAGGCCATTCCTGGGAGCGCCCTCGGCCGCGACGGGCGTCCGCGTGTAGGAGCGGATCGGGAAGGGCGTCGTGGCCGTGCCGTTGGACGTCTGGCCGGTGTTGGCTCCGACGCCGCTGAAGGTCCAGTTGGCAATCACGAACATCGTGCCGTCCGGGCCGGTGTTGTTCTTGCGGTAGGCCCAGCCGTCGAGGTACTCCCACGGCTGGGCCGTGCCGTCGACGTCGATCTGGCCGAAGACGTCGATGACCTCGGAGGCGTCGAAGGTGCCGTCGCCGTTGGCGTCGAAGAACAGCTCGATGGCGTCGTCGCCGTTGATGTTGGCGGCATCGGACACGCCGTCCGCGGCGAAGCCGAAGTACGCCGCGAAGGCCGCGACGCCGTCGTTCGGGGCGCTGCCGGGGGCCGTGATGTCCACGTACTGGCCCGCCGTGGCGGTCCCAACCGCGAACGTGAACTCGGCGCCGTCGGTGCCGCCGCCGTTGTTGGCCGAGCCGAAGGCGTAGCGGCTGAGGTCGGGGATGGCGTCGGTGGCGTAGAACTCGACGACCTTCGGAAGGCCGCCGGGGAGCGGGCCGTCGAAGACGCCGGTGATGACCATGTTCTGGGCCTGGGGCGCTGCGGCGGCGAGAAGCGAGAGGCCGGCAGCGGCGAGCGTAGCGATGCGCATAGGGTCGGGGGTAAGGAGAGAGCGCGGCGGCGTGCCGCGGATCCAACATAAACGGGAAGTATGCAAAACGGGTCCGCCGGCCAGCGGCTAACGGAAATCGGGACCCGGCCCGCGCGGCGCGGCGCGGCGCGTTCGCGCCCTTTTCAGGCAACTGCGCGCGCACAAGGCCGTTTCGGTACGACGTTAGGGCACGGCGTCGTCTCCGTCCTCCGTCGTTTCTTCCCACGGCTCCCGCCCGCACTATGGCCCGCCAGTTCGCCGTCCCGGATCTCTACCGCAGCCCCGTCGTGTCGCGCGTCAAGGACGCGCGCCGCGCCGCCGACCCGCGCAAGCGCGACCTGAGCCCGAGCCGGCTGGACTTTGGGCCGCTGCGCGTGCGCCTCGCGCGCCACTTCGGCTTCTGCTTCGGTGTCGAGAACGCCATCGAGATCGCGTACCGCGCCCTCGACGAGCACCCCGAGAAGGCCAAAGCCGGCCGCATCTTCCTCCTCTCGGAGATGATCCACAACCCGCACGTCAACGCGGACCTGATGGGCCGCGGCGTGCGCTTCCTGCGGACCACGGCCGGCGAGACGCTCGTCCCGTTCGACACGCTCGGGCCGGACGACCTCGTCATCATCCCGGCCTTCGGCACGACGACCGACATCATGGAGACGCTCGCCGCCCGCGGCGTCGACGTCGAGGCGTACGACACGACGTGCCCGTTCGTCGTCCGCGTCTGGAAGAAGTCCGCCCACATCGGCCAGAGGAAGTACACCGTCGTCGTGCACGGCAAGCGCGACCACGAGGAGACGCGCGCCACGTTCTCCCGCGCCGCGGCCGACGCGCCGGTCGTCGTCGTCCGAGACCTCGAGGACGCCCACGCGCTCGCGGCCGTCGTCGAGGGCCGCGAGGACGACGCCTTCTTCCACGCCCGCTTCGCCGGCCGCACCACGCCGGGCTTCGAGCCGACGCGCGACCTCGCCCGCATCGGCGTCGTCAACCAGACGACGATGCTCGCCTCGGAGACGGCGGCCATCGCCGAGCGCCTCCGCCAGGCCGTCCTCGACCGCGACGGGACCGACGCGGCCTTCGCCGACACGTCGGACACGCTCTGCTACGCGACCAAGGAGAACCAGGACGCCACGCTCGCGCTCATCGACGAGGGCCTGAGCACGGGCGCGGACCTCGCGCTCGTCGTCGGCGGCTCCAACTCGTCCAACACGTCGCACCTCGTCGAGCTGTGCGAGGACGCCGGCCTGCCGACGTACTTCGTCGAGTCGGCGGACGACCTCACGAGCCCGCGCGAGATCCACCACGTCGACTGGCGCACGCGCGGCGCGCGGATCTCGCAGGACTGGCTGCCGGTCGAGAAGGACGGGCCGGTCGAGGTCCTGCTCACGGCCGGCGCCTCGTGCCCGGATGCACTTCTGGACGACGTGATCCGGCGCCTGCTGCGCTGGTTCCCCGACGCCCGCCCGGCCGACGACGCGCTCGCGCCGTTCGCGCTCGAGGGGCTCCGGCCCTCGGTGGCATGACCGACCCCGGGGAAGCGGGCCTGCCGCTGCGCGACCGCCTCGCCATCGAGCGGACGCGCCTCGCCAACGAGCGGACCGCGCTGGCGTACGTCCGGACGGCGTTCGGGCTCGTCGCGGGCGCGCTCACCATCCTCCATGTCTACACCGGGGCCGCGCCGGACCTCGCGGCGGTTGCGCTCGGGGTGCTCGGGCTGGCGGCGCTCGCCGTCGGCGCGCTGCGCTACCGCGCGGCGGCGCGCCTCATCCGTGGCACCGCGCGGATCCTCGACGTGATCGAGGCGGCACCGCCCGCCCCGCGCGATCTTCCCGACACCTCTCGCTCCCCTGCCCCATGACCGACGCCCTCGCCTACGCCCGCGACCACGCCGACGCTTTCGTCGACCAGCTCACGGACTGGCTCCGCATCCCCTCCGTCTCGACGGACCCCGAGCACGACGCCGACACGCGCCGCGCCGCCGAGTGGCTCGCCGCCGACCTCCGGCGCATCGGCATGCCGACCGTCGAGATCATGGAGACCGGCTCGCCCGACGCGCCCGGCCACCCGGTCGTCTTCGCCGAGCGCCACGTCTCGGACGACCTCCCGACCGTCCTCGTCTACGGCCACTACGA
>JBBSQZ010000236.1:0-5128 GCA_038243565.1 Rhodothermales bacterium
CAGGTGAAGGACGCCCGCGACGAGGCGCACCGGACGGCCCAGCGCGAGGCGCAGAAGGTGATCCTGAAGGCCATCCAGCGCATCGCCGCCACGACGACCATCGAGCACACGGTGACGGCCGTGCCGCTGATGTCCGAGGACATGAAGGGCCGCGTCATCGGCCGCGAGGGCCGCAACATCCGCGCGTTCGAGGCTGCGACGGGCACCGAGGTCATCGTGGACGACACGCCGGACGCGGTCCTCGTGTCGGGCTTCGACCCGGTGCGCCGCGAGGTCGCGCGCGTCGCGCTCACGCGCCTGCTCGCCGACGGCCGCATCCACCCGGCGCGCATCGAGGAGATCGTCGAGGCGACGCGGTCGGAGATCGAGGAGGAGGTCGTGATGGCGGGCGAGCAGGCCGCGCTCGAGCTCCAGATCCACGGCCTCCACCCGGAGCTCGTCCGCATGGTCGGCCGGATGAAGTACCGCACGAGCTTCGGCCAGAACCTGCTCGCCCACTCGGTCGAGGTCGCCAAGCTGGCGAGCCTGATGGCGGCCGAGCTCGACCTCGACGCGCGCAAGGCCAAGCGCGCGGGCCTCCTGCATGACATCGGCAAGGTCGCCGAGGAGAACCTCGAGCAGCCGCACGCGATCGTCGGGATGGAGCTCTGCCGGCGCTACAAGGAGCACCCGGACGTCTGCAACGCCGTCGGCGCGCACCACGACGAGGTGCCGATGGCGGCCATGATCTCGCCGCTCGTGCAGGCGGCGGACGCGTCGTCGGGCGCGCGGCCGGGCGCGCGCCGCGAGTCGCTCGAGCGCTACGTGCAGCGCCTGAAGGCGCTCGAGGAGATCGCCGAGAGCTTCGAGGGCGTCGTGCAGGCGTACGCGATCCAGGCCGGCCGCGAGGTCCGCGTCGTCGTGGACACGGCCATCGTGTCGGACGCGCTCGCCGAGACGCTCGCCGTGGACGTGTCGCGGCGCATCGAGCGCGAGATGGAGTACCCGGGCCAGATCAAGGTGACGGTCATCCGCGAGGTCCGCGCCATCGCCGTGGCGCGGTAGCGCTGCACCTCTCGGTCAGCGGGCGAAGAACGCCTGGAGTCGGTCCAGCACGGCGTCTTGCGTTTCCGCGTCGAGGCGGCCGAGGTGGCGGACGAGGCGCTCATGGGCAACGGCGCGCATTTGATCCAGAGCAATGTGCCCTTCGTGGCCTCCAAAAGTGCTTGGAATACGCGTTGGATAGAGTTGACCACCCGTCGTCATCGGCGCAACGAGAACTGTTCGGAGTCGCCGGTTTGCCTCGTCCGGAGATACGACGACGCAGGGCTGCGTCTTCCGAATCTCACTTCCGCGTGCCGGGTCGAGGGCAACGAGAAGCACGTCGAACCGCTGGACAGCTATTCCCATTCCCACTCGGCCTCGTCCCATTCTGACGCATACTCGGAATCGAGCAGAACGTCGTCTCCGTTGGCGTGCATTCGTTCGAAGGCCTCTTCCCAGCCCTCGCGTGGGTGGCGGGCGGCGCGGATGACGACCTGCCCGTCGCCGACCTCGATCTCGACCTCGCCGCTGAGCCCGCTCGCCGCCAGAACTGCCTTGGGCAGGCGAACCCCCTGCGAGTTGCCGATCCAGACGATGCGCGTGCGCGTGATCATGGCGGTGCGGAAATGAACTACCGCTCGATTGTAATCACGACGGACCTACGCCGCTTCTACCGCCCGCATAAACGGCTCGCGGCGGGGCCTGCCGGGCCGCCGTGCGCGGGCGGGCCGCGGTGCCTAGCTTCCGGCAGGCCGCGCGACCGCCCTTCTGCGCGCCCGCTCCCCTCTCCGACGCCCGCCGCCCGGCCGGCGCCCCCCCGTCCGGCCCCGCCCGGAGCCCCTCGACATGACCATTGCTGCGCTGGAGCAGATGTCCGACGCCGACCTGATCGGCGTCGCGCAGCGGCTCAGCATCGACGCTGAGCGGCCGCGCCGCGACCTCATTTACGCCGTCCTCGAGGCGCAGGCCGAGGCCGGCGCCGCGCCAGAGCCTGCCCGGCCGGAGCGCCGCCGCGCGGTCCGCACGCGCCGCCCCATCGCGGCGTCGTGGCCAGCCTACATGCAGGCCTACGATCCGACGCACGCCGTCCTCGAGGGTCTCATCCGCAAGGTCGGCGTGCTCGAGCTGCTGCCCGACGGCTACGGCTTCCTGCGCTCGGCGGAGTACAGCTACCTGCCCTCCGCGGACGACATCTACGTCTCGCCGAGCCAGATCAAGCGCTTCAGCCTGCGCCTAGGCGACACTGTCGATGGCCAGATCCGGCCGCCCAAGGAGGGCGAGCGCTTCTTTGCCCTCCTGCGCGTCAACACGATCAACGGGCGCGCGCCGGAGCGCTTCACCGAGCGGACGGGCTACGACTACCTCACGCCGGGCTACCCCGACGCGCCGCTGTGCCTCGAGCCCGCCGCCGGCGCCCCGCCGCTCTCGCCCGACGCCGCGCTCACGGCGCGCCTCGTGGACCTCGTCGCGCCCATCGGCAAGGGCCAGCGCGGGCTCATCGTGGCGCCGCCGCGCGCGGGCCGGACGACGCTCGTCGAGCACCTCGCGCAGGCCATCCGCGCCGGCCACCCCGAGGCGACGCTCATCGTGCTGCTCGTCGACGAGCGGCCCGAGGACGCGACGGCCGTCGAGCGCGCCATCCCCGGCGCCGAGGTCGTCGCGACGACCTTCGACGACGCGCCCGAGCGGCAGGTCCACGTCGCGGACCTCGTGCTCGAGAAGGCCAAGCGCCTCGTCGAGGCCGGGCAGGACGTCGTCGTCCTCGTGGACTCGCTCTCGCGCCTCGCGCGCGCCCACAACGGCGTCGCCGACGCGCGCGCCGGGCTGGACCCCGCGGCCGTCCGCGGCCCCAAGCGCCTCTTCGGCGCGGCCCGCGCCGTCGAGGAGGGCGGCAGCCTCACCGTCCTCGCGACGGTCCTCACGGAGACGGGCAGCGCGCTCGACGCCGCCGTCGTCGAGGAGTTCGCCGGGACGGGCAACCTCGAGATCCGCCTCAGCCGCGCCCTCGCCGACGCCGGCCTCTTCCCCGCCATCGACGTGCTCGCCTCGAGCACGCGCCGCGTCGAGATGCTGCTCCCGCCGGAGCGCCTCGCGGCCGTCCGCGCGCTGCGCGCGGGCCTCGCCGGGATGACGCCGGCCGAGGCGCTCGTGGCGCTCACGGACCGCATCCGCGCGACGCCCTCCAACGACGCGCTGCTGGAGGGGACCGGGAACTAGGGACTGGGGACTGGCAGAAAGTGGTCGCCCGTTTCACAGCCCTGACCCGACTCACCTTCCCCATTTCCCAGTCGCAGTTCCCCGCCCCCATGATCGAAACGGTCCTGCTCGACATGGACGGCGTGCTCGTCGACGTCCGCGGCTCCTTCCGACGCGCCATCGACGAGACGGTCGCAGCGCTCGGAGGCGCTCGGCCGCCGGCGGGCCGTGTGCGGGCCATGAAGGACGCCGGCGGCTTCAACAACGACTGGGTGCTCTCGCACGCGCTCCTCCGCGAGGCCGGCCACGACGTCCCCTACGGCGAGGTCGTCGCTGCCTTCCAGCAGATCTACCGCGGGGCGGACTTCGACGGCCTCATCGCGACCGAGCCGGCGCTCATCCGGACGGAGACGCTCGAGGAACTCGCCGGCCGCGCGCGCCTCGCGCTCGTCACCGGCCGCCCCGAGGCGGACGCCGAGTGGACGCTCCGGCGCTTCGGCTGGGACGCCCTCATCCCGGTCATCGTCGGCATGGACGAGCAGGCCGGCCGCGAGAAGCCGAACCCGTGGGGCGTCGTCCGCGCGCTCGAGCGCCTCGGGATGCCCGCCGAGACGGCGCTCTTCGCCGGCGACACCGTGGACGACATCGCCGCGGCGCTCGGGGCGGGCGTCGTGCCGGTCGGCGTCGTCCCGCCGGGCCACGACCTCGCGGCGCACCAGCGGACGCTGATGGCCGCCGGCGCCCGCGTCGTCCTCTCGACGCCCGAGGCGCTCCCGGCGCTCGCGGCGTCGCTGGACTGACGCAGAAACGCCGGCCCTCGGAGCGAGAGCCGGCGTCCCGGTGGGTTGCCCGAGCGGGTCTCGGATCGAACCACGGCTGCGCGGTTGTCCGGTCTGTACAGGCTCCGAGGCGTCATCGAGGCGGCTGCATGAGCACCGTGGCCACCGCGGCTGCTGGACGTTCTCGGCTCGCTGCTGGAGCCCCTCCATCCCCGCGAGCGTACGTTCTCCCCTGAACCCGACCTCTTCTCTCATGGAAGCACACCGCACCGAGGCTACCGTTGGCGGCGACGGCTCCGTCACCGTTCACGGGCTCCCGTTCCCGGCGGGCGAGCCGGTCGAGGTCATCGTCCTGCCGGCCCCGGACCGCGGCGAGACGGGTGCCTCGGACCGGCCAGCCGCTGATCGACCTCGCCGTCAAGCGGGCTCGGCCAAAGGGCTCATCACGGTCCCGGACGACTTTGACGATCCGCTCGACGACTTCAAGCCTTACATGTGACCATGCGCGTCCTTCTCGACACGCACGCGCTCCTGTGGTTCATCACGGACGATCCCCGTCTCGGCCGTCGCGCCCACGCAGTGATCGAGGAGCCCGACACACAGGTACTCGTGAGCATCGCAAGCCTCTGGGAGATTGCCATCAAGCACTCGACCGGCAAGCTCCCGCTCGTACGCTCGTTCGCCGAGACGTTCCCGGCCCAGCTCGACGCCAACGCGTTCCTGACGCTGCACGCAAAGGTCGATCACCTGGCGCGGCTCGTCGGGCTCCCGTTTCACCACCGGGACCCGTTCGACCGCCTCATCATCGCGCAGGCGCTTACCGAAGGCGTCCCGGTTCTGACACGCGACAGGGCTTTTGCGGACTACCCTGTCGAAACGATCTGGGATTGAGGAAAGCAGCGGCTTTCATGCAAAAAGGCCCTCTGCAGCGCGCAGAGGGCCTTGGTTGCCCGACAAGGAATCGAACCTTGAACCTCCAGATCCAGAAACTGGCGCTCTGCCAATTGAGCTATCGGGCAGCGTCCCCGCCGCAGCGGGAGGCACAAGATACGCAGCCGCGTCGCTGCTTCAACCCGCCCTCTGACGCTGACGCGCTCTTCGACTTGTCTTCGAGCAGTCAGCGCTCCGGC
>JBBSQZ010000237.1:0-5059 GCA_038243565.1 Rhodothermales bacterium
AGAACTGGCTGTAGGCCGCGGCCCGCGCGCGGCCGCAGAGGTTGGCCCTCGTGAGTGCGAGTGCGTCCTCGATGTTGCGGAGCACGACCTGCCACGCCTCGGCGCAGCGGTCGTAGGTCTGCGCCTGGTGCGGCACGAGGTCGTGAACGAGCGTGCGGTAGTCCACACCGTCGTAGGAGACGCTCCGGGCGGTGTAGAGCCCCATCGACTTGAGGTCCTTGGCGACGAGCTCCATCGCGGCGATGCCGCCGGCGGAGACTTTCTCGACGAACGCCTCGGGGCTCGGGAAGGGCGTGCCGCGGCCCCAGAGGCCGAGGCGGGCGGCGTAGGCGAGGTTCGAGACCTCGGTGGCGCCGGTCGCGCTCGCGTAAACGACGCGGGCGCCCGGCAGGCGCTCTTGCAACTCCACGACCGCGAGTGCGCGCCTCGACGCCTTGCGGACGCCTCGGCTGCCCTGGGTGTCGAGTGCGGACGCCGCGTTGTGCGACTCGTCGAAGACGACGACGCCCTCGAAGCTCTCGGCCGAAGTACCCTCTCCCCCACTCTGGAGCCAGCCCACGACCTGGTCTAAGCGGTCGATTCCCGACGTGGCGCCGTCTTTCTCACGGGGCTTGCCCGAAGGCTTCGCCTTCAGCGTGTCGTAGCTCGCGAAGCAGATGCCGTCCGCCCGTGTGACAGCTCCCTTGCAGTCGCCCAGATCGAACACGAAGCCCTCGGGTCCTCCTAGCGCCGTCCAGTCGCGGACGGCGTCACGCATGAGGTTGCGGTTCTCGCTGATCCAGAGGGCGCGGCGGCGCCCCTGGAGCACGTTGTCGAGAATGATGGCGGCCGTCTGGCGGCCCTTGCCGACGCCGGTGCCGTCGCCGAGGAAGAAGCCCTGCCGCGGCCCAGTCTCATCGGGAGCGGCGCCTGGCAGGTGCTCGGCGTGAGCGGCACCGGCGCGGCAGACGGTCTCGAGCTGCGCGCCCGAGAGGATGCCCTCGTCTACGAGACGCCGGGGCAGCGTGGGGCGGTAGTCGCAGTACGGAAGGGTCGCCGCGGCCATCGCGGCCGACTCGACGAGCGCTGTCGGGTGGTCCTGCGCGCCTCGGACGCAAAGGCGGGGACGGTAGACGTCGAAGACGCTCGCCGTGAGCGCCGCGCGAAGCGTGCTCGCCGTCCTGCTTCGGACGGCGAGCGGCTCGGCAGTCGGGAAGGGCCACGCCTCGGGGCGTGTGTGGAGCCGGTTTGCCAGCGAGGGCTCGGCCGGCGCCTCGGCGGCATCGGACGAGGCCGCAAAGAGACGGTCGAGAAAGTCGAGTTGGCGAGGTGCCGTGCGCGCCG
The DNA here is from genome assembly GCA_038243565.1 of Rhodothermales bacterium. Classification (GTDB taxonomy): domain Bacteria; phylum Bacteroidota; class Rhodothermia; order Rhodothermales; family Rubricoccaceae; genus DASVSE01. The sequence continues at coordinate 1,324 of JBBSQZ010000237.1, forward strand.
AGGCGCGCCTGGAGAAAGTGTCCATCGGGAGATCTGGTCTGCCCCACTCGTGTGGGGCATGGAGATGGCAGGACCCGAGCGGGGTCCAGGCCCGCCGCGTTGACGGGCTCGCCCCACGGCCCGGCATTGCGGCGGGCCGGTCCTACCGGCCGCCCCGGAGATCTTTCAGATAGCGGGACGCTTTCTTTCGATTAGCGCAGTCTATTTTTTCGATCAGCCGAAGTGTTCTGTAGCTTCCAGAATGGAAGACGCCCCCCACTACAGCCGCCTCGTTCGCCCCCGTCTCGAAGAGGCGCTCGCCGACACGCCCGTCGTGCTGATCCACGGGCCACGTCAGTGCGGCAAGACCACGCTCGCCCGCGCCGTCGGCGACGTGGCGGGCTACGTCTACCGGACGTTCGACGACGACACCGTGCGCGCGGCAGCCGAGGCCGACCCAGTCGGGTTCGTCGCCGACCTTCCCGGCCGTGCTGTGCTCGACGAGGTCCAGCGCGTGCCGGGCCTGTTCACCTCGCTCAAGGCGGCGGTCGACCGCGACCGGACGCCGGGGCGGTTCCTGCTCACAGGCTCGGCCAACGTCCTCTTCGTCCCAACGCTCGCCGACTCGCTCGCCGGACGGATGGAGATTCTCCGGCTGCATCCGCTCTCGCAGCACGAGCTCGCCGGACGCGCAGGCAAGGCCCCCACGTTCGTCGAGCGCCTGTTCCGGGCTGGGAGCGTCTCGGTGGCCGGACCGGAGGCGGATCTCAGCGCAACGTTGGGTGCGACGCCGGGACCGACGGAGCGCCTCGGTGCGGCGCTCGCCGAGACGATCGTCGCGGGCGGGTACCCCGCCGCGCTTGCACGGGCGCTGCCCCACAGACGGACCGCCTGGTACCGGGCGTACGTCGAGACCCTCGTCCAGCGCGACGTCCGCGACCTCGCGTCGATTCACAACCTGGACGCCCTCCCACGTCTGCTCTCCGTCGTCGCGTCGCAGACGGCCCGGCTCGTCAACGTCGCCGACCTCTCGGGGCCGTTCCAGCTTACACGGCCGACGGTCCGGGACTACGTGACGCTCCTAGGGCGGGTGTTTCTCCTGGACGAACTCCCGCCGTGGCACTCGAACCGGCTCAGCCGCTTGGTCAAAACCGCCAAGCTCCACGCGGGCGACACCGGGGTCGCATGCGCGCTTCTGGGTGTGGGCGCAGACGAGCTGTGGGCCGACCGCGAGCTCTACGGCCAGATGCTCGAGACGTTCGTGTACGGCGAGCTCCTGCGCCAGGCGAGCGGGCTCGGCCGCCCCGTCCAGTTCCACCACCTCCGCGACCGCGACGGCGCCGAGGTAGACCTGGTGATGGAGCAGGCGGGGCGCCGGCTCGTCGGCGTCGAGGTGAAAGCGGCGGCGACCGTCCGCACGAAAGACTTCTCGGGGCTCCGCAAGCTCCAGGACGCCGTCGGCGACCGGCTGGCGGCCGGCGTCGTGCTGTACGACGGCGAGACGACGCTCCCGTTCGGCGACGGGCTGTGGGCTGTACCGATCCGGCGCCTCTGGGAGACCACGTAGTCTGGCAGACGCGACAGGCACACGCTACCGGCGAACGCACACGAGCGCGTCCACGGCCTCCGCCACGGACTCGGCGACGGCCTCCACGGGCGCGCGGTCAGACGCAGGCGTGGTTTCCGAGGTCCGGTCTACGACGAGCAGCCGCGTCCGCACCGAGGTCCCGTTTGGACGGTAGACGGATCCGCCGATTTCGACGTCGGCGCGGAGCCGGAACGGCTCGGTGCCCACAGCCGCGAAAAACGGCCGGTGCGTAGGCTTGGACGGCTGCACCGAGGCGCCGAGAATGGCGACGAGACGCCCGCCGGCGTCGAGGCGTCGGAGCGCCTGGAGCACATGGTCCGTGCCGACGGTGGGCACGCGGCGCCCGCCGAGGCGCCCGGCGGTTGCGGAGAAAGGGGGGTTCAGCAGTACCACGTCTGCGCGGACGTGCGCCGGAAGGACCGCGTCGAGGTGATCCGCGTTCTCGCGCGTGATCGTCTCGGTGGGATCCTGCCCCGCCTCACGCAGCAGGACGCCCAGCAGGTCCGACCGGCGGCCGGAGAGTTCGTTCGCGTGCACCGAGGCGCCGGCAGCGAGCGCGAACGCGCAGAGCGCCCCGGTGCCGGCCGAAGGCTCGAGCACGCGGTCGCTGGGGCAGATGTCCGCGACCCAGGCGCAGAGCGCCGCGTACGGGGCCGGCGTCGAGAACTGCTGGAAGTCGTTCTGCTCGGCCGTGCGGCGCGTCTGCGTGGGCAAGAGCGCCGCGAGGCGCTCGACCTCGGCGAGCACCTCACGGAAGTCGTCCGGGGCTACAGGGAGTGCTCCGGCGCCTCGGAGCAGGTGGAGGTGGAGGCCGAGTTCGGCCGCGTCGTAGGCGTCGCGGGGCGAGAACGCCCCCTCTGCGAGCGTGCCGCCGAACGCCTCGGCGCCGAGGGCGAAGAGGTCCCCGGACGAGAGCGGACGCGACTCGGTGAGGCAGGCCTGAACCCTGCGCGCAAGCGCAGCAGACGAGGCGATGCCGGTGGTCTCGGAGGAGAGAGAGGACATGAGGGACAGGGCGATTTCGCGTGAGGAGGGGTGGCGACGGAGTGTCACAGGGGATTGTGCCGTCGCCACCCCTCCCCTGCCCCCATGCCCTGTTTCTGCACCAGCCGAACGGCCTCGGTGGCACGATCTCAATCCGTCCAACTCACCCTTTTTTAGGCACCTCGCGCCGACTGCGGCATGCGTGCCGAGACCCGCGGCCTTGTTTTCCGGCTTTCCGGGACCCGAGTTATCACCCAAAGGTGTAAACTGGCATCCACACTGTCACGCCCCCGCATCCGTGCTCTATCCTCGCCAGACCGAGCTCCTCGCGATCATCAGCGAAGCCGTCCGCCGGCACGGCGTCGCCCCGAACGGCCGAGACCTCGCGCGGCGGATGGGGCTCGCCAACGTCTCGGCCGTCTACGCCCACCTCCGCAAGCTCGAAGCGGCCGGCTTCGTCGCGCTCACGTCCGGAGGCCGGGGTGTCCCCCTCCAGATCGCGCTCACAGAGAAAGGCGAACGGCAGGGCCGCGAGCGCGCCTGGCCACGTCTCGGCACGATCCCCGCCGGGCCGATCACGGACGTGCAGCAGCAGGCCGACGACTTCGTGACGACGCTGCCGGACCTCGTGCCGCAGATGCGGCCGGGCGACTACCTGCTCGTCGTCGAGGGCGAGTCGATGCTCGGGGCCGGGCTCCATCCCGGGATGACGCTCGTGATGCGTCCGAACGTCTCGCCCACGCCCGAGGACGTGTGCTCGGTCTACATCGAGGGCGAGGGCAACACGCTCAAGCACGTCGTGGACGAAGGCGAGGTCGTGCGCCTCGTCGCGCGCAACCCGGACTACCCGGACCAATGCGTGCCCGTCTCGATGGTGAGCGTGCAGGGCGTCGTCGTGGTCGCACTCGCCGTCCACCTGTACCACACGTGAGTCTCGCGGTCATGACCCGGCCGGTCACGACCCTGCCGGCCACGACCCCGCGAGACGCGCATCCTCTCCCCCACCACTCCGATGATCCGCTCCACCACCCGCACCCCACACGACGAGGCGACGCCCTGGTCCGAAGCCGAGCACGCGGCGGCCGAGCAGGCCGTCTACGACGACCTCCACCGCACGGCGCGGCGCCTCCGGGCGCGCGAGCGGCCCGACCTCACGATGCGGACGACCGGGCTCGTCCACGAGGC
>JBBSQZ010000238.1:0-5003 GCA_038243565.1 Rhodothermales bacterium
CACGAGGTCGACCGACTCGGCGACGAGCTCGTGCTGGGGCGGGACGCCCGCTCGCTGCGCGAGGCGGTTCGCGCGCTGGAGCGCACCGGTGGCCGTCGTCGCGTGGAGCGTCGCGCACCTCGCCGACGATGATCCGGTCGGGCGCCGAGCGGAGCGTGAACCGAACGAGGTCGGAGAGCGACACGCCGGGACCGCCGTCGGTCCCGTCCGACGTCTGGAGCTGGAGCACGTCGTCGGCGGCGCATTGGAGCTCGGCTGTGTCCTCGAGCACGACGAAGCGCTCACGGGGATAGCGGACGGTCATCTCGCGGATGAGCGCGTTGCAGAGCGTCGTCTTGCCGGACCCGGTCCCGCCGACGACGAGGATGTTGTGGTGCGCCTCGACGGCGTCTACGAGCGCGTCCCGCTGCACCTCCGTCATCACGCCCGTCCGGGCGTAATGGTCAAGGTCGTAGAGCCGGACGGCCCGCTTGCGGACGACGAGCGCCGCGCCGGCCGCGAGCGGCGCGACGAACCCCTGCAGGCGCGCGCCGCCGAAGACGCCCTCGGGAAGCTCGGCTTGGACCCACGGCGTGCGGCGGTTCAGCGTCGTGCCCTGCCGCGTGGCGACGGCGTTGAGGAACTGCTCGAGCTGTGCCGGGCGGAGCGCGAGGCCCGTCCGGCGCTTGCCGCCCGAGTGCGTGTCGACGCGGACGCAGCCGTCGGCGTTGGCGTAGATCTCGGTCACGTCGTCGTCTCCGAAGAGGTCTACGACGGCGCGGCCGAGGTAGCGCTCCATGAGGGCTGCGTAACGGCCGGCTGCGGCCGCGTCGCCTGACGTGTCGGGCGTTGGGCGGCCTGCCGCCACGTCCGGCACGGACAGCTCGCCGGGGCGAGCGTCCTGTACGGCCTCGATGCGTACGGCATCGGACGAACTGTCTGCGGGGGCACCCACGGGATCCAGTGTGAGTTGATTCACGTCTACTTCGTGTTTACGTCACCGATGACGTAAACATACGGGACACCTCTTGTGGCGTCAAGCCCTCTCCAAGCTCTCCGCCGTGCCCGACACTCCCGAGCCCATGGGGCATACCGGAGCCCCTGTGGGAACGGCGAGCATCAAGGTGCCGTGAAGCCCTTCGGCGCCCTGTTCATCTGCATGGCGGTCTTACGAGGCCATTCATGCTCGCATCTGGCCCCATGCAGGAAATCCAACCCGCTGGTCGAGGCATCCTCCCTCTGCTCGCGCTCACTGGCGGCGGCCGCGAGGCGCCCCCGCGCTTCGAGGGTGCCGTCGGCTACACTGGAGACAGCCGCTACGTCTCGTTCCACCTCACCGCTCGCTCGGCTCCTGTGGTCGAGGACGGAGAGGTCGCCCAGGCGGGTCACTACAGCCCACTCGCCGTCTGGTCCCGTCACCTCTCGGTGTGGCCGGCGCTCGCAGGCGTCGGCGTCGACTGGGCGGGGGGCGAGGCGCCCAGCAGTCCCGAGCACCACATTGTCCTCGACCGGTCCACGCGCAGGTTCTACGCAGGCCTGGCCGCGGACGTCCGGAACTTCCTCTTCGAAGCGTTGCGCGCTGAGGCGCTCGAGCGCGGCCCGAGCCGAGACCGTCGCGGTGGACATGGTGAGGATGCGGAGTTCGGGTGGGACGCGCTGGCCGCGCTCTTCGACTGGCTCGACGTGCGGCCACAGCCCTGCCCGTCGTGCCTGACCGTCCACGCCGCCGTCGACTTCGAGACCGGCAGCCACCAGGCCGGCCGCCTCGGCGGAGAACCCGCCTCGGAGCACAGTCGCCACGGCTTGCCCACTCCTTCCTGCCCTTCCTGCCACGAACCCTTCTACGGACGTCCACTCCTCGTGCTGCTCGCCGGGCTCGCGCTCCGCGACGAGGCGCCACCTACGGGCGGGCCGCCTGAGGGCGGTCCCCTCGCCTGAACGGCCCACCCATCCTCCGCGGTCATGACCTACATGTTCCACATCGGCGATCCTGCGCCGGTCCAGTCGAGAGACCCGGCCACCGTCCCCGTCGGGCACGACTGGGCAGAGGTCGGCCCGGGCGGCGTCCAGCTCCTGATCAAACGCGGCGCCCCGAGCGAGGCGGACAACCGGGCCGTCGAGCACGGCCCGGTCGCGCTGGGGCTCCGGGACGAGGGCAGCCCAGGCTTCGTCCTGGTCGAGATCGGCGAGCCGGGCCGGCCCGGCCACATCGAGGCCGAGGTCGAGGTCGACCCGCGGACGGGATGGTGGGGCCTGGACTTCGAGCTCGCGCTGTGCGACCGAGGCGGCATCGTCCGCGCCGTGCGCCGTTTCGAGGGCCCGGACGCGGAGGCGACGGCGCTCTGGGACGCGGAGAACGGCACGGGCACGCTCGGTGCGGCGTCCGGTGCGCTTCCCTACGTGGCGGTCTTTCCGAACGACCGGTACGGGCTCATGCAGCCTCGGGGCACCGTAACGGTCGACACCGTCGTCGAAGGCGGGCTCGCGCTCGTCGAGCTTCCAGGATGGCAGCCGGGTTTCACCGAGGTCTGGGACTTCCGCTTCGCGGGCGAGCTGTATTTCTCTCCGCTCGAGCTCGGCCGCCTCCGCTCGCTCGAGGTGCTCACGAAGGACCAGCTCGCGGGCTCGCGGACGCTCGTCGTCACCGCGAACCGTCAGCTTCTCGACTGGTCGGCGCGCAACTACGCCCGCCTCGCGCGGGTCCTGCTCGGGCGCGTCGTGCTCCCGTACAGCATGGCCGAAGACGCCGCGCGCGACCTCGGCGTGGAGTCGCTCCCGACGCTGAACGCCTCGTGACGGCGTCACCTGCCGAGGCTACTTCGCGTCGTCGGCCGGCAGCACGGTGAGCGCGATCTCCCGGAATGCGGTCTCGACCTGCCGGGCCGTCTCGAGCGGGTCGTCGCCGCGCTCGGCGGCCTCGCGCACGCGGAGCACGAGGCGGTACACGGCCCGCCACGCGTCCACGTCTGGACCTGGACTGAGCACGCGGGCGCGGGCGTACGCCGACGGCGTGGACCCGGCAGCGGCCGCCGCCCGGGCGATCCGGTCCCGCTCGGCCTCGGTCACCCTCATGCTCACGACGATCTCTCGGAGATCCTTCGCCGGCTCGACGAGCCACGCGAGTTCGTCGGTCGCAGCGCCGGCGTCGCTGCCCTCGGGGGCTGCATTCGTGCTTTCCACGTCAGAAGAGGTGGCGGTGGCGTGCTGAGAGTCGGTGTCGGTCATCCAGAGTCGAGTCGGTCGCAGTCCCCAAATATAGAGCCCCTCCGTTTTCCGGAGGGGCGAACGAGCGGCCCGCCAGGCTACAAATCGCGCCGACTTTCGGCGCATTCGCCCTGGACGTCGGCGCGTCGCGCGCGCGGTCCCGCACGCTCCTTTTCGCCGGTTCTGACGATGGCCGCCGCTGAACGACCCGCTCCCGCGCTCGCCACCGACTCGCCCAGGCGCTCAGTCTGTCTCCGGTGCCACGGAGGGCGAGTGCCCTGGCTCGTCGTAGTTCCGGCTGCTCTCGCGGTCCTGCTATGCGCTGGAGCCGCCTCCGGCCTCCGGCTCAACGTGACCGAGAGCCTCCCGCTCGGGCTCTACCAGACGAGCGCGTTCCATCCCGAGACGGCCGACTACGGCGATCTCGTGACGTTCTGCCCGCAGCGAGGTGCGGTCGGCCCTGTCGCGCCGTACCTGCTCGCCGGCGACGACTGCGCGGTCGAGGACGGCCGCGCCTCATACGCCGAGCTCGCCAAGGCCATCGCCGGGCTCCCCGGCGACACGGTGACCGTGGGCGCGCAGGGCGTGCGTGTGAACGGGGTGCCCCTCCCCCACTCGGCTCCGCTGGCTCACAGCCGCAGCGGCGCGCCGGTCGCGGCCGCGCTCGGCACGCACGTGCTCGGGCCGGGCGAGTACTGGATGCACAGCGGCCGCGTCCGGTACTCGCTCGACTCGCGGTACTACGGCCCTGTGACCGACGTGCGCCGCCGACTGCGTCCGGCGGTTACGGACGGAGGGCCAGGGGCGCTGGACCCGAACTGGCGCCCGGTAAGCCGCCGACTGGAGTAAGTTAATCCGTTATTGCACAACTGAAAACTCTTTCACGCGATCTGTAGGGCAGGTCAGCGCGTCGCGGCTCACCGTGGCTGTTCTGTTTACGCTACCGTATACTCTAGCGTAGACGTTCGTCAGCCGCCGCTCTCGATGATGCCGCCCTGCACACCCGGCCGCCCTTCTGACTGTGGTTCTACCGCGGTGGACGTACGCGCTGCGCGGAAGATCAACCGGCTCGTCGACCTCGCGTACACCATCCACCAGGAGGACGCGTGGCAGAGCGGTAATGCCGCCTTCGTCGGCCGAACGCTCGTGCTCGCGACCCTCCCCCACCGCGACCCCGGCGACGTCCCGGTCTTCGTCCGCACGAACGGCGACTTCGAGCTCGCCATCCAGGCGGGACCGTGGACCGGGCTCCCGTATGGGAGCTATCCCCGGCTCATTCTGGCGTGGCTCGTGACGGAGGCCGTCAAGACGAAGTCGCCCCGGATCGCGCTCGGACCCTCGCTCACGGGGTTCATGCGCGCGCTCTCGCTCGTCCCCTCCGGCGGCGAGTGGGGTACGGTCACGCGGTTCCGGGACCAGCTGGAGCGGCTCTTCTCGGCCCGGATCTGGGCAGCGCGCCGCACGGACGGCGAGGTCCGCTTCCAGAGCGCCGAGATCGCGTCCTCGCTCGACCTCTGGTGGAATCCGGAGGGTGAGGGCGTCGCGACGCCTGGCAGCGTCGTCGTCCTCGGCGAGCGGTTTTTCGCCGACGTAACGCGCCACGCGGTGCCGCTCGACCTCCGCGTGCTCCGCGAGATCAAGCAGTCTGCGCTCGCGATCGACCTCTACACGTGGCTCACGCACCGGCTCGCCCGGATGCAGGACTCGCACGCGCCCCGGAAGCCCGTCGTGCTGTCGTGGCAGCAGCTCCACGACCAGTTCGGGACGTCGTACTCCGAGGCGCGCTTCTTCGCGGCCGAGGCGAAGCGCGAGCTCGCGCG
>JBBSQZ010000239.1:0-4974 GCA_038243565.1 Rhodothermales bacterium
CGGTCACGGAAGGTCTGAACAACTACCTGCGCTACTTCAAACGGATCTCGTTCGGGCTACCGAACTTCGATCATATGCGGGTCCGGGTGTTGATGGCGACCGCCTGACCACGGGATTTGTCAAAGAGCCCAAACTCCAAACGCTACCGAGCGAGGCGGCCGGGTCAGCACTCATCGCCCGGCACGCCCTCCGGCCGCTTCGGCATCCCGAGCGCCCCGACGAGCAGCGTGATCCCGGCGAGCGTCGCCAGCACGAGCACCCACGGCAGGATCGGGCGGACGGCGCCGGGCAGGCGCACCCCGGCGAGCACATCCAGGAGGACGAGCGCGAGCGAGACGACGAACGCGATCCCGGCGACGCGCAGCGCGAGGCGCAGGCGCGGGCCGAAGTCGGCCGTGGCGGCGGAGCGCCGCGGCGGCGGCTCGTCAGAAGAGAGGGTCGGGTCCATCGGTGTGGTCGAGGCGGTGCTCGCGGGCGGGCTCAGCCCCCCCGTTCGGACGCGCGCATGAAACGCCATCCTGCATGGTCAACGATGTGCGCCCAAACTGTCCCCCTCGTCGAGGGGGACAGTCGTCCGAGCCGGGAGCGAAGCGACCAGCCGGGCGACGGGGGGTTCTGAAGGCGTGGGCTGAGGACGCTGCGCGTGCGCGCGCGGGTCCCGCGTGTCGGTAGGTTGCAGGCCCTTTCCTGCGCTGCCGTGCCCCAGTTCGTCGCCCTGCTCCTGCTTCTGCTCGCGTCGCCGCCGTCGCCGATCCCGGCGGTGAGCCGCCAGATGCTGCTCGTCACGACGGACGCGTGGAGCGCGACGGGCGGCCGCCTCCAGCGCTACGAGCGGACGGGCACAGCGTGGCGCGCCGTCGGGCCGCCGGTCGACGTCCGCGTCGGGCGCGGCGGCCTCGGGTGGGGCATCGGCCTCCACACCGCGTCCGCGGCGCGGCGCGGCGAGCCGGCGAAGCGCGAGGGCGACGGACGCGCGCCCGCCGGCGTCTTCCGCCTCACGGCTGCCTTCGGCTACGCCCGCTCCGAGACCACCGGCCTCCCGTACGTCCCGACCGACGCCGACGTCGAGTGCGTGGACGACACCGAGTCCGTCGCCTACAACTCGGTCCGCGAGCGGACGCCGACCGCCGACTGGGGCAGCCACGAGGAGATGCGCCGGCCGGACGGCCTCTACCGCATCGGCGTCGTCGTGGCGCACAACGGCGCCGGCGTCGACCCGGCCATCGTGCCGGGCGGCATCGCGCCGGCGCTCCGCCGCCCCGTCACGCGCGCCGGCGGCTCGTGCATCTTCCTCCACGTCTGGCGCTCGCCGACGTCGACGACGTCGGGCTGCACCGCCATGCCGGACGCATCGCTCCAGACCGTCCTCGCGTGGCTCGACGCCCGCCAGACGCCCGTCCTCGTGCAGCTTCCCCGAGACGCCCGGACGCGCCTCGCCCGCGCCTGGGGCCTGCCGTCCTGATCCACTCCTGTGGGACTGATCGCGGCGCTCGGGCGTTGTCTCTTCGGCCCCCAACCTCCACTCCGATGCTGGACCTGATCGACCCCGCCGCGCCCGCCGAAGTCGCCCGCACCGGCTTCGTCCGCGAGGCCATCGACCCGACGCTCGACCTGTTCGAGGAGATCGACCGCCTCAAGCACGAGCGCAACGCGGTCCTGCTCGCGCACTACTACCAGGAGCCCGACATCCAGGACGTCGCCGACGTCATCGGCGACTCGCTCGGGCTCGCCCGCGAGGCCGCCGAGACGAAGGCCGACATCATCGTCTTCGCCGGCGTCCACTTCATGGCGGAGACGGCCAAGATCCTGAACCCCAGCAAGACGGTCCTGCTGCCGGACCTCAACGCCGGCTGCTCGCTCGCCGACTCGTGCCCGCCCGACGCCTTCGCGGCCTTCCGCGCTGAGAACCCGGACCACCTCGTCATCAGCTACATCAACTGCTCCGCCGCGATCAAGGCGCAGACGGACATCATCGTGACGAGCTCCAACGCCGAGCACATCGTCCGCCAGATCCCCGACGACCAGCCGATCATCTTCGCGCCGGACCGCAACCTCGGGCAGTGGATCAACAAGCAGACCGGGCGGGACATGCTGCTGTGGAACGGCTCCTGCATGGTTCACGAAATATTCTCAGATCAGAAGCTGGTTCGCCTCAAAATCCGCCATCCTAACGCCCTGGTGCTGGCGCATCCGGAGTGCGAGGACGCCGTCCTCCGCCACGCCGACCACATCGGATCGACCGCGTCCATCCGCCGCTTCGCCAAGGAGAACCCGGCGACCGAGTTCATCGTCGCCACCGAGGCAGGCATTCTTTATGCGATGCAGCAGGACAGTCCTGCCAAGACATTCATACCGGCACCTCCAGACAACGGCTGCATGTGCAACGATTGCCCGCATATGAAGCTGAACACGATCGAAAAGCTGTACCTCTGCCTGAAGCACGAGGCGCCGGAACTCGTGATGGACGAGGCGCTCAGAGTTGCCGCGCTCAAGCCCATCGAGCGGATGCTCGAGATGAGCGAAGGGGTCAAATAAAGCGCGGGCCGGGAACGCATACGTTCCCAGCCCGAGGCCTATAATCGGCCATTTTAGACCGCCGCGCGCCGTTTCGTCGGCCCGGCGAGTCTGTCAACAGGCCCGCTCCGGTGAGGCAGGAGCGAGAGGAGGCAGGATAGCCTTAGGCGATGTCGAGGACGCCGCCCTTCGGCGTGTTCAACCCGCCACCCTGGTTGCCGCCCGTCTGGTTCGACGCGATGTCGAGGACGCCGCCCTTCGGCGTGTTCAGCCCGCCTCCCTGATTGCCGCCTGTGGCGAGGAGGGCACCGACCGCGAGGAGCGCGGAGAAAAGAATCGTCTTCATGGGGGAGGGAGAGGGTTTGAGGGCGTGAGAGGTCGTGGTGGTGGGTCACACCCACGCTTACAGGATACAAAGCGTGACATCTCAGGTCAATGAACGGGACCGGCCGTGTTCGGTTCACTTAAGCCCGGCCCTGCACCTCCGATACCCGGCGCGTCCCCTCTCGCCGCGCCCGCGGTGGACCCGCCCGTGCTGCGACCGCTGCTCGTCCTGTGCCTCACGTGTTCGGCCGCCGCCGTCGCCCAGCCCGCTCCCTCGCGGACGGAGGGCTGGCCGTTGCTGTCGCGCCACATTTCGTGGCAGGAGTACGATTCCATGTCTCAGAACTGGGGGTTCGCCCAGCGCGACGATGGCCGGATCTACGTCGCCAACACGGGTGGCATCCTCGAATACGATGGTGAGGACTGGCGGCTTATGGCGACGCCGAATCAGATTCGCCCGCTCATCCACTCGCTTGCGATCGGGTGGAGCGGGCGCGTCTACGTCGGCGGCGTCGGGGACATCGGGTACCTCGCGGCCGATTCGCTGGAAAACCTTCACTACCGAAGCCTCAACCGCTTCATCCCCGAAAACCAGCGCGACTTCGGAGATGTCTGGACGGCGTTCACCACATCGCAAGGCATCGTCTTTCAGACCTTCGCCCGCATCTTTCGCTGGGACGGCCGCCGGATGGAGTCGTGGGGTACGGACTCGCGCTTCCGAGTCGCTTTCCAGGTCCGCGGCACGGTTTACGCGTGGGAGGATGGCGTGGGCATCAAGGCGCTCGGCGCCCGCGGACTCGCCCTCATCCCCGGCGGCGCGGCGTTCGCAAACCGCAAGGTGGATGCGCTCCTGCCGTATGGCCGCGGCCTGCTCGCCATCGTGCGGGACGAGGGCCTCGTCGTCATCGAATCGTCCGGCGCAACGCGGCCGATTCCCAGCGCTGCCTCGACGTATCTCACCGCGTTCCGCCCGTACACGGCCGTCGCCGTGCCGGACCGCTATGCCGGCCGCGGCGTCCTCTACGCCGTCGCGACGTTCGGCGGCGGCGTCGTTCTTATCACGCCGCAGGGCGGGATCGTGCGCGTCTTCGGCGAGGACGTCGGGCTGACGCTCGGCGACGATGCGCTCGGCCTGATGCCCGACCGGCAAGGCGGCCTGTGGGTCGCGTTGCAGAACGGCATCACGCGCCTCGACCTGTTCCCCCGGCACACCGTGTTCGAGGAGCGCAACGGCCTGCTCGGAAGCCCGAACACGGTCGCCGAGCACAGCGGGACGATTTACGCCGGGACCGACGTCGGGCTGTACCGGCAGACGCCGGGGCGCCTCGGCGTTCCCGGCCCCACCGGACCAGCCTATTCGCGCTTCGAGCGCGTTAGCGGCTTTCCGTGGGAGCGAATGCAGGTCTGGGACATGATGTCTACGGCATCAGGTCTCATCGTCGCTGCGCACGATGCCGTGTACGTCCTCGAGCCGGGAGGCGTGCGCCACCTGATGGACGGCTCGGCTTACTCGGTCGCAACAGTGCCGGGAAACGCAGACCGCCTGCTCGTCGGGACGGCCGACGGCGTCGTGGTGCTGACGCTTCGGAACGGCCGCTGGACCGCGGACGGACGCGTGCCCGGCATCTCGGGCGAGACCCGTTTCATGGCGGACGACGCGGAAGGACAGCTCTGGATCTCGCAGCTCGGCGGCTCGCTGTACCTGCTGCGCGACGCTGGGACGGCGCATCCGACGGCCGTTCCGTTCGGCGTGGCCGACGGGCTAAGCGCCGCGCCGGGGCCGCTCACACGCATCGGCGACCGGCTGCTGATGACGTCCCGCGACGGCGTCTTCCGCATCGAGCGCCGCGGCGCGCGCCTCCATCTCACGCGCGACGCGCAGTTCGAGCACCTCACCGGCGCCTACGGGCTGTTCGGGACGGGCGCGACGCTGTGGACCTACACCGACGGCATCCTGCGCTCCTCGACCGGCTTCCAGATGGGCGGCATCCAGGCGGCCGACGTCTTCCAGCAGGCGAACGGCGTCGCGTGGGTCGCCACGTCGGACGGCCTCATCCGCTACGACACGCGCGTGAACCCCGGCCCGCGGGAGTGGCCGGCGCTCGTCCGCCGCGTCACCGCCCGCGACCTCACCAC
>JBBSQZ010000240.1:0-4951 GCA_038243565.1 Rhodothermales bacterium
ACGTACACGGACGAGAACGACGAGAAGCAGCGGCCGATCATGATCCACCGCGCGCCGTTCGGCTCGCTCGAGCGCTTCATCGGCGTGATGATCGAGCACACGGGCGGCAACTTCCCGCTGTGGCTCGCGCCGCTCCAGGTCAAGGTCCTCCCGATCACGGACGCCCAGAACGCCTACGCCGAGGAGCTCGTGGCCACGATGAAGGCGGCGGGCTTCCGCGCCGAGGTGGACGTCCGCTCGGAGAAGGTGAACCGCAAGATCCGCGACGCCGAGATCGAAAAGGTGCCCGTCATGCTCGTCGTGGGCCGAAAGGAGGCGGAGAACGGGACGGTCTCGGTCCGCCGCCACGGCCAGGGCGATGTCGGCGTGATGACGCTCGGCGAGCTCGCCGAGGCGCTCCGCGCCGAAGTCGAGGCGGCGACGGGCGCGGCCTGACGCGCTACGGCCGCGCGAACACGTCGGCGAGCTCGACTTCGAACCCGGTGAGCACGGCAGACGCTACCGTCCCCTCGTCGTAGACCCGCGCCGACGTGCGGAGCCCGGCGTCGGTCGCCGTGAGCACGTCCACGGTCTGCACGTGCCGGTCGAAGATCCAGTACTCGAGCACGCCCGCCTCCTCGTACGCCCGGCGCTTCCGGCCGAGGTCGAGGTGTGCCGTGCTCGGCGAGAGCACCTCGGCAACGAGCGTCGGTGCCCCGATGACCCCGCGTTCGCTCAGGCGGTCGCGGCGGTCCGCGGCAACGTAGAGCACGTCCGGCTGCACGACGAGGCGCTCCTCGAGGTACACGTCCACGGGGGCGACGGCGGCATACCCGCCGTGCGCGATGGCGTATGCGCGGAGCAGCGTGTAGAAGTTCAGGACGACGTCTTGGTGCGAGAGGAGCGGGGCAGGCGTCATGTGGATGTGGCCGTCGACGTACTGCGCAGGCGCGCCCTCGGGCAGCGCGAGCCACGCCTCGAATGTGGCCGGGTAGCTCACGGGCGCCTCGACGCGGAGCGGCTCCAGAGCAAGGGTATCGGTCGGCATGGTGCGATGGAGGGACGTCTCCGGGCAGAATAGGGACGCGTCAGACGACGCGCGTGCCGTCGGCGACGGGCCGCTCGGGCTGGAGCAGGACGGCGCCGTCGGTCGGGCTGAGCGCGGCCAGCACGACGGCCCCGCCGCCGGCGTCCGTCGCCACGACGACCTGCCGGCCGACGAGGCCCGCGGCGTCGTACGTCTCGGTCACCTGCGACGTGACCTCGACCGAGGCGGCGCCAAGTGAGACGGCGAAGCGGACGCCCGCGGCGACGGGCGTGGCCTCGGTGAAAGCGCCGATGCGGAGGTCAAGCGCGGTGAAGTCCATCGGAGCGGGAGGTGAGGCCCGGCAAGCCAGGCTCGGCGCCGGGGCGGCGTAGGGCAGGCCCTTATCTGCGCGTTTTCCCCGAATCGTCCGAACCGGAGCGCCCCGGGCGCGGTATCCTTTTACCAAACACTCCGCCTCCCTCCTCGCGGAGCCTTCCTTTTCCCACAGACCAGAGGTTTCACCATAGCCAGACGACGTTCCAGTCGGCCGCAGCAGCCGATCCGCCGCGAGCCCGAGGCTCGCATGAACGAGGACATCCTCGACACGCCCGAGGTCCGCGTGATCTCCGATGCCGAAGGCCAGCTCGGCGTCATGCCCAGCGCCCAGGCCCTCGACATGGCCCGCGACCGCGGCCTCGACCTCGTCGAGATCTCGGAGACGGCGACGCCGCCCGTGGTCAAAATCATGGACTACGGCAAGTTCCGCTACGAGTCCCAGAAGAAGGCCAAGGAGCAGCGCAAGAAGCAGTCGCAGCAGTCTGAGCTCAAGGAGGTCCGCTTCCGGCCCGAGACGGACGACCACGACTACGGCTTCAAGATGCGCCACGCCCGCGAGTTCCTCGAGCAGGGCCACAAGGTGAAGGCGTGGGTCCAGTTCCGCGGCCGCGACATCATCTACAAGGACCGCGGCAAGGCCGTCCTGGACCGCTTCATCGAGGACCTCTCGGACCTGTCGAAGGTCGACCAGCAGGCGCTCATGGAGGGCCGGCGCATGTCGATCATGCTCACGCCCGAGAAGAAGAAGCCCGTCAAAGCCGTCTCCGCGCCCCAGCCGGACGACGCCGAGGCGACCGCCGAGTAGCGCGCTTCGTTTCTGCAGGCGGGCATCGCCGATCGGCCTGGCACCACACCCGCTGTGTCATCCCGGGCCTGACCCGGGTAGGACTTACGCAGTTGAGCACCTCCGTCCAGCCGTCATCCTCGCGCGCTGCAGGCCGGCGACCGTCGAGGAGGTCCCGGCTCGGGGGCCGGGACGACACAGCGATGAGATACGGCCAGCGCCGCGCGTCGGGGAAAGCGGTGCGAAGACTGCGTCTGCGCCCCGGCGCCGCGCCCGCCCGCGGGTAGCTTCCCCGTCCGACTCGCCGCCCGGTGCTCGTCTGCACCGGGCGGTCTGTTGTCTACTCCCGGCACCCGTGCCGGTTTTTCGATCCCCATCCCGAGAGTCCGATGCCCAAGATGAAGACCAACAGCGGCGCCAAGAAGCGGTTCTCGCTGACCGGGACGGGCCGCGTCAAGCGGAAGAAGGCGTTCGCCAGCCACATCCTGACCAAGAAGTCGCCGAAGCGCAAGCGCAACCTGCGCGAGGCGACCCTGGTCTCGAAGGTCGACGAGGCGCGCATCAAGCGCCTCATCGTCGCCTAGCGACGCCGTCCCCCGCCTCGGTGGGGACCCCGTTCCACTCGTCGGGCACCGGCCGTCTGGCCCGCCCGTTTCCATCCCCCGTCAGGCTCGTCCTGACCCTCACCGGAGAACAAGATGCCACGCGCAAAAAACCTCGTGGCCTCCCGTCGCCGTCGCCGCAAGCTTCTGAAGCAGGCGAAAGGCTACTGGGGTCGCCGGAGCAACGTCTATACCGTTGCCAAGCACTCTGTCGAGAAGGGGCTGCAGTACGCCTACCGCGACCGCCGCAACCGCAAGCGGCAGTTCCGCCGGCTCTGGATCGCCCGCATCAACGCGGCCGCCCGGATGAACGGCACCACGTACTCGCGCCTCATCAGCACGCTCTCGAAGGCCGGCGTGCCGCTGAACCGCAAGGTCCTCGCGGACCTCGCCGTGCACGACAAGGCCGCCTTTACGGCCGTCGTCGAGTTCGCCACGAACTAGGGCCCGCCCTGCCTCGTGGCCGACTCGACCGCTCCCGCTCGGCCCTCGCGCCGGGCGGGAGATTTCGTTTGAGGGCCATGGGGGATGGGGCAAGAGGCATGAGAGAAATGCCTTTCCCCCATGCCCCATGCCTCATCCCCCATGCCTGTTACGCCCATGACCGCCGACATCGCCGCCGTCCTCGCCGACATCGACGCCGCGCCGCTCGCCACGGCCGAGGACGCCGAGGCGTTCCGCGTGCGCTTCCTCGGCCGCAAGGCCGGCGCCGTCACGGCCCTCTTCGGGCGGATGGGCGAGGCGCCGGCCGAGGAGCGCCGCGCGCTCGGGCAGCGCCTCAACGCGCTGAAGCAGGCCGCCGAGGCGCGCCTCGAGCAGGCCGCCAGCGAGGCGTCCGGCCCCGCCGCGGGCGCGACGGCGCTGGACCTCACGCTGCCCGGCCGCATCCCCGCGCCCGGTCGGCCCGGCACGGTCCACCCGCTCACGCAGGCGCTCGCCGACATCGAGGCCGCGTTCACGCGCATGGGCTTCGCCGTCCGCCGCGGGCCTGAGATCGAGGACGACTGGCACAACTTCACGGCCCTCAACTTCCCGCCCGAGCACCCGGCGCGGGACATGCAGGACACGTTCTTCCTCGAGCCGCCACCGCAGCCTGCCCCCGCGGAAGCGGGGGGCCGCGGCGTGCTGCTGCGCACGCACACGTCGCCGGTCCAGATCCGCGCCCTTGAGGACGCCGTCGCCGAGGCGCGCGCCGCGGGATGCGCCGAGGGCGAGTTGGCCGCGCCGGTCCGCCTCATCGCGCCCGGCCGCGTCTTCCGCAACGAGGCCATCTCGTACAAGTCGTTCTGCCTCTTCCACCAGGTCGAGGGCCTCGTGATCGACGAGACGGCGACGTTCGCGGACCTCAAATCGCTGCTCACGGCCTTCGCCGCGGACTTCTTCGGGGCCGGCGACGGCCCCGGTGGCGCGCCGCGGATGCAGTTCCGCCCGTCCTTCTTCCCCTTCACCGAGCCCTCGGCCGAGGTGGACGTCTGGTGGGAGGCGACGGGCGAGGGCCGCTGGATGGAGATCCTCGGCTGCGGTATGGTGGACCCGAACGTCCTCGCCGCCGTCGGCATCGACCCGGAGCGCTACGCCGGCTACGCCTTCGGCATGGGCGCCGAGCGCCTCGCGATGCTCCGCCACGGCATCGACGACATCCGCCTGCTCTACGAGAACGACCTCCGCTTCCTCAACCAGTTCGAGGGCATGGGGCAAGGGGCATGAGGCATGGGCAGAAATGCCTGTCCCTCATGCCTCATGCCTCATCCCCCATGCCTCCCAATGCTCGTTTCCACCGCCTGGCTCTCGGACCTCGTCGACACCGATAAGAGCGCCGACGAGATCGCGCACCTGCTCACGATGGCCGGCCTCGAGGTCGAGGGCGTCGAGAAGACGGGGCCGACGTTCGACGGCGTCGTCGTCGGGCACGTGCTCGAGGTGCGGACGCACGAGGGCGCGGACCGCCTCCGCGTCTGCCAGGTCGACATCGGCGCGGGCGAGCCGGTCCAAATCGTGTGCGGCGCGCCGAACGTGGCACAGGGCCAGACTGTCCCGGTGGCGACCGTCGGGACTGTCCTCGAGCTGCCGTCGCGGGAGGATCCGAGCGTCGCGGAGCCGGTCACGATCAAGAAGTCCAAGATCCGCGGCGAGACGTCGATGGGCATGATCTGCGCCGAGGACGAGCTGGGCATCGGCACGAGCCACGACGGGATCCTGGTCCTCGAAGAAGCCGCTCCTGGC
>JBBSQZ010000241.1:0-4884 GCA_038243565.1 Rhodothermales bacterium
ACGCGCGGCGGCGCGGCCCTCAGCATTCGGTCCGTCGTCCAGAAGCCGATCAAGTTTGCCTCGACGGGCGAGAAGCTCGACGCGCTGACCGAGTTCTTCCCGGACCGCATGGCGCAGCGCATCCTCGGCATGGGCGACGTGGTGTCGTTCGTCGAGAAGGCGCAGGAGCAGTTCGACGAGGCCGAGGCCGAGAAGCTCCAGCGCAAGTTCCGCAACCAGGAATTCGACCTCCAGGACTTCTACGACCAGCTCCAGAAGATCAAGAAGATGGGGTCGGTGAAAGACCTCCTCGGCATGATCCCGGGCGTCGGCAAGGCCGTCAAGGACCTCGACGTCTCGGACGACGCCTTCAAGCACATCGAGGCGCTCATCCAGTCCATGACGCCCTACGAGCGCTCGACGCCGGACGCCATCAACGGCCCGCGCCGCCGCCGCATCTCGGCCGGCGCCGGGCTCGAGATCCAGGACGTGAACGCGCTCCTGAAGCAGTTCCGCGAGATGAAGAAGATGATGAAGACGATGTCCCGCTTCCAGGGCACCGGCCGCAAGCCGACGGCCGCCCAGCTTCTCGGCAATCGTCGATAGACGGTTGAAGGGTGTCAGGGTTGAAGGGTTGAAAGGGAGGACATCCGTCTGACCTCGCACTTCGCCTCTGTTGTCTTTCCCCTTCACCCGCAGGGCGGCGTAGCCCACCCTTCCACCTTTCAACCCCTCCACCCCGTTATGTCAGTTAAAATCCGGATGCGCCGCATGGGGCGCAAGCAGCACCCCGTCTACTCCCTCGTCGCCACCGACTCGCGCTCAGCGCGCGACGGCAAGTTCATCGAGGACCTCGGCCGCTACGAGCCCGTCGCGGAGCCCGCGCGCTTCTCGGTCAACGCCGAGCGCGTGATCTACTGGCTCGGCCAGGGCGCGCAGATGTCGGACACGGCGCGCAACCTGCTCCAGAAGGAGGGCGTGCTGATGCAGTCCGCCATGTCGCGCGCCGGCAAGCCGGCCGACGAGATCGCGACGGCCCTCGCCGAGTTCCAGGAGCGCCGCGCGGCGAAGACGCCGAAGAAGATGACGAACGCTGAGAAGCGCGCTGCCAACCTCAAGAAGGAGCGTGACGAGGCAGCTGCCAAGGCCAAGGAGATCCGCGCCGAGCAGCAGGCCCGCGAGGCCGAGCTCGAGCGCCTCCGCCAGGAGACGGAGGACCTCGCGCGCGCCGAGGCGCAGCGCATGGCCGCCGAGGAGGCCGCCGCCAACCCGCCGGCCGCCGACAACGCCGAGGCCGGCGCGCTCAACGAGGCTGCAGGGATGACCTCGCCCGAGGCGGAGGCGATGACGGAGGCCGCCGAGGAGAACGCTGCGGAGGCCAACCCGGAGGCCGCGATGGCCGAGGCCGCCGACGCCGCGAACATCGAGGGCCAGCCGTCCACGACGCCTGCCCCGAACACGGGCGCGAACCAGGGCGACGTCGAGGGCACGAAGCCCGTCGCCGAGACGGTCGCCGAGACGACGCTGCTCGACACACCGATGGCGGAGGTCAGGGCGCACGTGGCGGAGGCCGAGGAGGCCGCCGAGGCGAACGTCACGTCCGCAGGTGAGAAGGTGGCGGACGAACAGGCGGCCATCGAGGCCTCGGGCGAGGCAGGTGCCGACGCTGCGACGGCTGACGCCGACGCCTCGGACGTCGCCGCCGGCGCGCCGGACTCGGCCACCGAGCAGCCCGCCGTCACGGAGGACTCGGCCGACGCCGTCGCTGAGGAGACGGGCGCCTCGGTTGCCGCTCAGGCCGACGCGGGCGCCGCGGACGGCAACGCGCCGGTCGCGGCCGAGCCGGTCGCCGGCACCGAGCCGGGCTCGGACGCCGACGCCGACACGGGCGACGCCAACGCGACGGCCGTGAACACGGAGGACCCCGCCGAGGGCGCCGACGACGCCGCCACGGCCTGATTCTGACCCCGCGCGTCCCGCCTGTGCCCCTGCACGGCGGGACGTGCCATGTCCAGCCGACTCGTGAACGACACTGACTCCCTGCTCCTCGTCGGCCGCCTCGGCCGCCCGCACGGCATCCGCGGCGACGTCAAGGTGACGCCCGAGACGGACGACCCGACCCGCCTCGCGGGCCTCAAGCGCATCTTTGCCGGGCAGACGCCCGAGAACGTGCGCGAATATGGCGTCCGCAACGTCCGCTTCCAGTACCCGAAGGGCCGGACGGTCGTCCTGCTCGCGCTCGACGGCGCGGACTCGCCCGAGGCCGCCGAGGCGCTCCGCGGCCTCAACCTCTACGCGCACACGGACGACCTGCCGCCGCTCGCCGAGGGCCAGGCGTTCCTCCACGACCTCGCCGGCCTCGCCGTCTGGGCCGTCGACGACGCCGGCGAGCCGACCGAGCGCCTCGGGACGGTCCGCGACGTCTACGACGGCGCCCAGCTCCTCTTCGCCGTCGAGCGCGAGGGCAGGCCCGAGGTGCTGCTGCCCGACGTCGAGGAGTTCGTCGCCGCCCTCGACCTGCCCGGCCGCCGCCTGCTCGTCCGCCCGCCCGCCGGCCTGTTCGACGACGACGTGGAGGAGGTGGAGGGGGACCAGTAAATGCGGTTTAAGGTTTAATGTTTAAGGGTGACGCCTCGAACCTTAAACCTGAAACCTTAAACCTGTCTTTCCGTGATCATCGACCTCGTCACTGTCCTGCCGGACCTCGTGCGGAGCCCGCTCGAGCACTCCATCCTGCGCCGCGCGCAGGACAAGGGGCTCGTCGAGGTGCGCGTGCACGGTCTGCGCGAGTGGGCGACGGGCAAGTACCGGCAGATCGACGACGAGCCGTACGGCGGCAAGGGCGGCATGGTGCTCACCCCCGGGCCGCTCTTCGCCTGCATCGAGTCGATCGTGGACGGCGCCATGGCCGAGGGCGTGCCGGTCGACGAGGTCATCTTTCTCACGCCGGACGGCGAGACGCTCACGCAGCCGCTCGCCAACCGGCTGTCGCTGGCGACGCGCCTCGTCCTCATCGCGGGCCACTACAAGGGCATCGACGAGCGCGTCCGCGAGGCGCTCGTGACGCGCGAGGTCTCGATCGGCGACTACGTCCTCTCGGGCGGCGAGCTGCCCGCGCTGGTCTTGATCGACGCGCTCGCGCGCATCATCCCCGGCGTCATCGGCGACGCCGCCTCGGCGCTGTCGGACTCGTTCCAGGACGGCCTCCTCGATGCGCCGAGCTACACGCGGCCGGCGTCGTTCCGCGGAATGGACGTGCCGCCGGTCCTGATGTCCGGCGACCACGGCGCCATCCTCGACTGGCGCGAGGCGCAGCGCCTCGAGCGCACGCGCGCTCGCCGCCCCGACCTGCTCGGCGAGCCTCCTGCGGGCGCGCCAACGGGCTCCGCCGACGACGGCGAAGAGTCCGCGTAAACACTCTGCCCGGCGCTGTCCGGGCCTCCTTTTCTCTAGCTTCCGGGCTGTCCGCGCGCGAGTCGCGCGGCTTCACCCGACCGATACCGCCATGGCGACCGACCTTCTCGGCCTCATCGAGGCCACCCAGCTCCGCGACGACCACCCGTCCTTCGCCCCCGGCGACACCGTCCGCGTCCACGTCCGCGTCATCGAGGGCGAGAAGGAGCGCGTCCAGCTCTACGAGGGCGTCGTGATCGCGATCCAGAACTCAGGCACCTCGCGCTCCTTCACGGTCCGCAAGATCTCGAACTCGGTCGGCGTCGAGCGCATCTTCCCGTTCGCGAGCCCGCGCATCGCGCGCGTCGAGGTGGTCCGCGAGGGCCGCGTGCGCCGCGCGAAGCTGTACTACCTCCGCGGCCTCCGCGGCAAGGCGGCGCGCATCCAGGAGAAGCGCCGCGTGAGCACGAAGTAACCGTGCGCCTCGCCGTCTGGCCCGGCCCCGCGTCCGCCGCTCTGGCGGACGCGCTGGGCGCCTCGGGCGTCGTCACCGAGACCGTCCTGGTCGAGCCCTACGAAGCGCGCGCGCTCCTCGACGCGGAGGGCGCGGACCTCGTGCTGATCCCAACGCTCGACGTGCTCCGCGCGCCCGACGGCCTCGCGGTCGTCCCGGGCGTGGCGCTCGCCGGCGAGCGGTCGGACCGCCGCGCGCTCGTCCTCGACGCGCAGCTGAACGCGATCGAGACGGTCGCCTTCGACCCGCGCGACATGCAGGAGGCGCTCCTCGCGCAGCTCCTCCTCCGCGAGCACTACGGCAACAAGCCAACGTTCGTGCTCGGCACGCCGGACGCGTCCCTCGCCGAGTGGCTCGAGAACGCCGACGCCGCGCTCGTCCCGCTCGACGTGGCGGCCGAGGCGCAGGACGCCGGCGCCGTCGTGCTGGACCTCGGGCAGGAGTTCGTGGACCTCACGATCCGCCCGATGCCGTGGGGCCTCGTCGCCGCGCGCGCCGGCACGCTCGCCCCGCAGCACGCCGCAGCCCTCGCCGACGCCGCGCGCCTCGCCGACCCCGAGGACGTGCGCCTGAGCATCGACGGCGTCGCCGCGTTCCAGCTCACGCTGGACGGCTACGCCATGGACGGTCTCGACCAGCTCGCCGAGCTCTGGTTCCAGACCGGCACCCTCGAGGAGGTCCCGGACGTCCCCTTCGCCCCGACGATCGCCCCGGACGAGTCGGACGGCGAGGAGGACGTGCTCGAGCTGTAGTCAGCTTCGGCGCCCGGACGGGAGGCACGATTCGGCCTGGCGCGGTTCCGAATCCGTGTCCTCCCGCAACTGGTCCAAGATCTCCCCGACGGTTGGCGGCGCGTGGCGTAACCGCATGAGCACGTCCCCCCGTCCAGGAGATCCCGGCTCGGGGGCCGGGATGACAGACATTCAGGCGGAACGCGGCCGATTCGATCAGGACGGGCGAATCAAGGCGAGCGCCTGCTCTGCCGTCTGCCGCGCCTC
>JBBSQZ010000242.1:0-4880 GCA_038243565.1 Rhodothermales bacterium
GCGCAGCTTCTCGGCGAGCAGGCCCGCGTCGTCCGGGTTCTGGTCGAGGCCGCGGGGGGTGGGGGGGGGCGCCACCCCCCGGGGGGCGGGGGGGGGCCGGGGGCCCCCCGCGGCGGGGCGGGGAAAGGGGGGCGGCGCCGCCGTGCCCCCGCGGCCTCGACCAGAACCCGGACGACGCGGGCCTGCTCGCCGAGAAGCTGCGCCTCGAGCTCGACGGCGTCGGCATGGGCGGCGTCCCGGAGTCTGCCTGGGGGCAGCAGCGCGTCGCCACCGCGCGGCGCCTCGTCGCCGTGGACGCCGGCAACCCGCTCGCCAATGACGTACTCGGGCGCGACGCACTGCGGACGTTCCTCTTCTTCCGCGACCGCATCAACATCGAACCGTTCGTCGTTGACGCGAGCGGCCCGGGGCGTGAGTCGGGCACCGATGCGCGACGCTTCCTCGAGCAGGCTCTCGCGACAGACCCGGACTACCGCTCGGCCTATGAACCGCTCGCAGCGATCTTGGCGGCGACAAGTGACTGGGCGCAGTTGCTGCACGTCGCGACCCACGCCGCGGCGCAGTTCCCGGACTGGGGCGAGGCGGTGCTCTGGGGTGCGCTCGCGCAGTACCGAACGGGCGACGCGTCGTCCGCCGACGCGACGGGCGCCCGCGGCCTCGCGCTGCTCCCCGCCACCGAGCGGGCGCGTTACGACGACATCGCGGACCTGCTCACGCCGGACCAGGCGGAGGCGTACCGCGCGGACCCCGAGGCCGTTGCACGGGCGTTCTGGTCGCGCGAGGACGTCCGCCTGCTCACGCCGGCCAACGAGCGCCGCGCCGAGCACATCGCCCGCCGCACCGAGGCGGACCTGCTCTTCGGGTGGAGCGGGGCAAACGGCGTCGAAACCTCCCGCGGACGCATCTGGGCCCGGTATGGTGCACCCAGGAGCCGGACACAGTTCTCGGGTAGCATCTACGCCGGGGACAGGCCGTGCCGCATCGGGTGCGCCGACGTGCCCGACCTGTACGACGTGTGGCGGTATGACGGCTTCCAGTTCATCTTCGAGGACCCGGGCCGCTCGGGCGAGTACCGGACCTATAATCCGTCCGCGCTGGCTTTCGAGGACATCGCATCGGCAAACGCTGCGACGAACGACGACTACGTGATTCTGGACGCCCAGCTGCGCCGCGAGCAGCCTGAGCGGAGCCAGTATGCGCCCGCGCGGCGCGAGCGCGTCCCGTTCCTCGCGACGCCCTTCCGCGGCGCCGATGGCCGCGCCGAGGTCGTCGTCGCCTTTGGCGTCCCGCTCGCCGCGCGGCTTGCGCCTGGCACGAGCGCGCGCCTGAGCGTCGAGACCGGCGTCTTCGTCTTGCGGGACGGCGCGGCGCTGCCCGTCGCCGAGCGCCGCCGCGATCACGACGCGCTGCCGGCCTCCGAGACGATCCCGCTCGGCGACGCCGCGGTCTGGGTCGGGGCCGAGACGCTGCGCCTCGCGCCCGGCGCCTACACGCTCGCCGCCGAGTTCTCCGCGCCCGGCGACGTGGCCGGCTTCGAGCGCGGCCCGCTCGCCGTGCCGGCGTTCACCGGGCAGGGCCTCGAGCTGAGCGGCCTGCTCCTCGCGGCGTCCGCCGAGGAAGGCGCCGCGGGTCCGGTCCAGCGCCGCGGCGTCGGTATCGTGCCGGCACCGCTGGACGCCGTCTCGGGGCGCGTCTCGGTCTACGCCGAGGCGTACGGGCTGGCGCTGAACGGCGGACGGACGAACTACGAGGTCGAGCTTGCACTCGTGCCCGAGGACGGGCGCGGGACGCTCGGCCGCCTCTTCGGGCGCGCGCGGCGCGGCGGCGTCTCGACAGCGTCGTCGGCGCAGGGCGCGTCGTCGGACGAGGCCATTGTGCTGTCGCTGGACGTGTCGGGCCAGCCGGCGGGCGCGTACACGCTGGCGCTGCGGGTGACGGACCGGGTGAGCGGCACGGCGGCGGAGACGATTCGCCGCGTCACCGTCGAGTAGTGCGCCCGCGGGCTACGCGCTCTTGAAGAACGGCGGCTTCGTGACCGTCGCCGCGAGCGGGCGGCCGCGGACGTCGATGGAGAGCTGTGTGCCGGGCGCCGTCAGCTCGGGCCGGTTCTCAACGAGCGCGAGCGCCACGCCTGTCCCGAGCATGGGCGACTGCGTGCCCGACGTGACCGTGCCGACGACCGCGCCCGATTCGTCCGTCACCGCGCAGCCGTCTCGCGGGATGCCCCGGCCGTCGCAGACGAGCCCGACGAGGCGCCGCGGCACGCCCGCAGCCTTCTGCGTCGCGAGCGCGTCGCGGCCGACGAAGTCCTTGGCGTCCGGCTTCACGACCCAGCCGAGGCCGGCCTCGAGCGGCGTCGTGTCGTCCGTGAGCTCGTGGCCGTAGAGGCAGAAGCCGGCCTCGAGGCGCAGCGTGTCGCGTGCGCCCAGCCCGGCGGGCTTCAGCCCGAGCGGCTCGCCCGCCGTCATGAGCGCGTCCCACACGTCCTGCGCCGCCTCGGCTTCGACGTACAGCTCGAGGCCCTTCTCGCCGGTGTAGCCCGTGTGCGAGACGATGCCGAGCGCGGCGCCGGCGAGCGCGCCCGGCGCGGCCTGCTCGAAGTGGTAATACGGGATGTGCGACGCGTCGAAGCCGAAGGCCGCCTCGAAGATCTCGAACGCGCGCGGACCCTGAAGTGCGATCAGCGCGACGTCGTCTGAGTCGTCCGTGAGCGCGCAGTCGAAGTCGCCGTCGGCAAGGACGGCGCGGGCGTGGTCCCAGTCCTTCTGCCGGTTCGAGGCGTTGACGACGAGCAGGAAGTGGTCCGGGGCAAACCGGTACACGAGGAGGTCGTCGACGGCGCCGCCGGAGGCGTGGCAGAGGACGGCGTACATCGCCTTTCCGTCCGTCAACGTCGCGGCGTCGTTGGTGACGAGTCGCTGCACGAACGTCTCGGCGCCGGATCCCTTGACCGTGAACTCGCCCATGTGGCTGACGTCGAACAGGCCGGCGGATGTGCGCACGGCGCGGTGCTCGTCGAGGATGCCGGAGTACTGGATCGGCATATCGTAGCCAGCGAACGGGGCCATCTTGGCGCCGAGGGCGAGGTGCGCGGCGTGGAGCGGGGTGGTGCGGAGCGTCTCGGCAGGCATCGGGCGGGGCGGGGGAGAGGGTCGCCGAAGCTAGCTCCGGGCGGCGCCTTCACACGGGGTGCAACTTTCGGGAATCGCCTGTGTCCAAACCTCTACCTCTCACTCTCCCTCTCTCCAGATGGACCTCAGCGGACTCCTCAACTCTTCCTCCGTCTTCGTCGCCCAGTCCTTAAGCAGCGGCGGGCTGTTCCAGATCTTCCTCGTCCTCGCCGTCGTGGCGCTCGTCGCGTCGCTGCTCGGCTTCCGCGGCCTCGCCGGGATGTCGGCGAGCTTCGCCCGCCTCGCGCTGATCGTCGCCGTCGTGCTCGTCGTGCTGGCCTTCTTCTTCCGAGCCTGACGCGTGGCGGTGTCTACTGCGGCGTCCGGACCTGTGGGTCCGGGCGCTGTTTTCGTTTGGGGCTGCGGCCGAGGCGCCGCGCGGCGCGCGGGCCGAGACGCGCCTCAGCTGATCCAGACGCGCCGACGGCGCGTCTCTACACAGAACCCGCGCTGGCCCGATCTTGTCCGTCCTCTGTCCTCCGCCCTCTGTCCTCCGCCCATGCGCGCCCTCTTTCTCCACGGATCGCCCGACGCCCCTGACGCCCGCGTCGAGACGCTCGGCGATGATGCGCTGCCCGACGGTGGCGTCCGGATCGCGGTCACCCACTCGAGCCTGAACTACAAGGACGGCCTCGCCGTGACCGGGCGCGGCAAGATCATCCGCGGCGCGTTCCCATTCGTCCCGGGCATCGACGCCGCGGGCTCCGTTATTGCATCCGAGGACGATGCGTGGGCGCCCGGCGACGATGTGATCCTGACGGGGTGGGGGACCGGCGAGACGCAGTGGGGCGGCTTCTCGGATACGGCCGTCGCCGCGCCCGAGCACCTCGTCCGGATGCCGGCGGGCTGGACGGCGGCGCGCGCGATGGACTTCGGCACGGCAGGCCTCACCGCGGCGCTCGCGCTGCTCGCCATCCGCCACGGCTCCGCGATGGGCGGCATCACGAGCGGCCGCGCCGTCGTCACCGGCGCCTCGGGCGGCGTCGGCTCCGTCGCCGTCGGGCTGCTCGCGCACGCCGGCTTCGAGGTCACGGCCATGACCGGAACCGAGGCGGCGCACGACACGCTCCGCGCGCTCGGCGCAGCCCACATCGCCGGCCGCGATGCGCTCTCGGAGGGTCCACCCCTCGCCAAGGCGCTCTGGGAGGCGGCCGTCGACACCGTCGGCGGGGCGCCGCTCGCGCGGATCCTCGCCACGACGGGCCGCCCCGGCGTCGTGGCGGCCTGCGGCAACGCGGCGTCGGCGGACCTCGCGACGACGGTCTTCCCGTTCATCCTGCGCGGCGTCACGCTCGCCGGCATCGACTCCAACACGGCCACGCCCGAGCAGCGCACCACCGCCTGGGCGCTCCTCTCTGAAGCCGACGCCGCGGGCGCCTTCGCCGCGCTCGAGACGACGACGGTTCCGCTCGCCGACGTGCCCGAGTGGGCCGAGAAGATCGTCCGCGGCGAGACCGTCGGGCGCGTCGTGATCGACACGCGGGCATGACGGCCTCCCCGTGGCAGCGCCCGCTCGGGACGCGCGTCTGCGACGTCGCCATCGTCGGCGGCGGCGTCATCGGGACCTCTGCGGCCTACGCGCTGCGCGACGCCGGCCTGCGCGTCGTCGTCCTCGAGGCCGAGCGCCTCGCGCACGGCGCCTCGGGCCGCAACGCCGGCTTCCTGCTCCTCGGCACGCATGCCGACTACGCCTCGGCTGTCGACGCCTAC
>JBBSQZ010000243.1:0-4866 GCA_038243565.1 Rhodothermales bacterium
CCGGACGAGGCGCGCCGGTTGGACTGGCCGGTCCGGGCCGCGACGCCCGCGCCGGTCGTGTTGGCAGTCGAGGTGAGACCGCCGCAGATCGCGGCGTGATCCGTCCGCAGCGGCTCCTCGAGCCGCGCGGACTCCTGGTTTTCCGTGCGACCTCCGCACGGCCCCTCACCTCACGGGCGGCGCCTCGGCGCCGCTTTGTCGGGCAACCACGCCTCTGCGCTTCGGCCGGAGACGCGCCGCGGTGCGTCTCTACGGGAGGCATGGCCCGCCCTTTCCGACTGCATTCCATGGATACTCGATTTTCATCACGCCTGCGCCTCGGCGCGGCGCTCGCCCTCCTGCTCCTCGCCGCGCCCGCGCTCCACGCCCAGGGCGTCGTCGCCGGGCGCGTCACGGACGCCTCGGACGGCCAGCCGTTGCCCGGCGCCACCGTCATTCTCACGCCCGGCCGCCTCGGCGCCGCGGCCGACGCCGACGGGCGCTTCCAGATCGCCGGCGTCCCCGCCGGCAGCTACACCCTCGAGGCGCGCTTCTCGGGCTACGTGTCATCCGGCGAACCCGTCGCCGTCCGCTCCGGCGCGACGACGCGCGTCGACGTTGCCCTCGCGGCGTCCGCCGTCGGCGAGGCGGTCGTCGAGGGCCGCACGACCAACCTCGTCGGCGTCGCCGACGCCGCGTCGCAGGGGCTCGTCGGGCAGGCGCAGATCGCGGCGCGCCCGCTGCTCCGCGTCGGCGAGGTCCTCGAGACCGTGCCGGGCCTCATCGTGACGCAGCACAGCGGCTCGGGCAAGGCCAACCAGTTCTTCCTGCGCGGCTTCAACCTCGACCACGGGACCGACTTCGCGGCGAGCCTCGAAGGCGTCCCCTTCAACCTCCCGACGCACGCCCACGGCCAGGGCTGGCTGGACCTGAACTCGCTCATCCCCGAGCTCATCGACCAGATCTCGTTCGAGAAGGGCCCGTACGACGCCCGCGGCAGCGACTTCGCCTCGGCCGGCAGCGCCCGCATCCGCCTCGTGCGGCGCCTCGACACCGGCATCGCGCGCCTCGAGGGCGGGACCGACGAGTTCGCCCGCGGCCTCGTCGCCCGCTCCTTCCGCGCCGGCCGTGGCGACGTCCTCGCCGCCGTCAACGGGCAGTACTACAACGGGCCGTGGGACAGCCCCGAGAACAGCACGCTCCTCTCGGGCGTCGCCAAGTACTCCGCCGGGCCGCTCAGCAACGGCGTCTCCGTCACGGCGCTGGCCTACCACAACACGTGGAACTCGACGGACCAGATCGCTCGCCGCGCCGTCGACGCCGGGACCGTCTCGCGCCTCGGCGCCCTCGACGCCTCCGACGGCGGCCGGACCAGCCGGTACACGCTCGTCGGGGCGCTCCAGCGGACGACGCCGGGCCGCTCGCACACCGAGGCCAGCGCCTACGCGGCCTATTACGACCTCAACCTGTTCTCCAACTTCACCTACTTCCTCGACAACCCCACCGAGGGCGACCAGTTCGAGCAGGCCGACCGCCGTGCCTACTTCGGCGCCAACGCGGCGCAGACGTGGAGCTCTAGCGCCGTCGGCGTCGGCATGCAGAACACGCTCGGCGTGGACCTCCGCCACGACCAGATCTTCCAGGTCGGCCTGTTCAACACCACCGAGCGGGTCCGCTTCAACACGATCCGGGACGACGAGGTCGCCGAGAGCAGCGCGGGCCTCTACGCCGAGAACAACACGCAGTGGATGCCCTGGCTGAGGACCATCGCCGGCCTCCGCGGCGACCTGTACCGCTTCCACGTCGACAGCGACATCGCCGCCAACTCGGGCACGAAGACGGCCACTATCGCGAGCCCCAAGCTCGGCGTCGCCGTCGGGCCGTTCTACGAGACCGAGGCCTACGCCAACATCGGCCTCGGCTTCCACAGCAACGACGCCCGCGGCACCACGATCACCGTCGACCCGACCGACCGGACGCCCGTCGACCGCGTGGACCCGCTCGTGCGGACGCGCGGCGCCGAACTCGGCCTGCGCTCGGCGATCCTGCCGGGCCTCCAGACGACGCTCGCGCTGTGGACCATCCGCCTCGGCTCCGAGCTCGTCTTCGTCGGCGACGCCGGCGGCACCGAAGCCAGCGACGCGAGCGTCCACACCGGCGTCGAGTTCAACAATTACTTCCGGGCCTCGGACTGGCTGAACCTGAACCTCGACATGGCCTTCACGCGGTCGCACTACACCGAGGGCGACCCGGCCGAGGACCAGATCGAGAACTCGATCGGGCGCATCATCACGGGCGGCGTCTACGCCGGCCGCGCCTCGGGCGGCCCGCTCGCGAGCCTCCAGCTGCGCGCCTTCGGCCCGCGCCCGCTCACCGGCGACGGCAGCGTGCGGGCGGACGCGACGACGCTCGTCAACGCGAAGGTCGGCTACCAATTCCGCCAGGCCGCCGTCGCCCTGGACGTGCTCAACCTCTTCGACTCGCACGCGGCCGACGTGAGCTACTTCTACCCCTCGCGCCTCCCCGGCGAGGCGGCGGACGGCGTCGAGGACGTGCACGTCCACCCGGTCATCCCGATCACCGCGCGCCTCAGCGTAACGGTGCGGATGTAGGAGGAGAGCAGAAGGCGGAGGGCGGACGCTTGGGGCCGAGTGCCTCGGACCGCCCCGAACCTGCGCCGTACGTCACTTCTACTGCGATAACTGATAAATGTCATCTCGGACTTGATCCGGGATCTTCTCGGTGTGGGGCGGTGCGAGGCGTGACCAACCGAGCACGTCCTATCGTTCAGGAGATCCCGGGTCTGGGCCCGGGATGACACAGCAGAGAGGGCTGCGGCAGATTCTGCCTTCCGCCTTCCGCCCTCCGAATTTTCCCGTTGGCCGTTCCCGGTTGGCTGATGCGCTCTAAAACCGCTCCCGCGCCTCGGCGAGGGAGGCGCGGAGCGCCTCGGGCTGGACGTTCCCCGGCGTACCGGGCGTGACGTAGGCCGCGAGCGCCTCGGCCGCCGCCGGCGTCACGAGCGCGTCGACCTCACCCGGCGTTCCGCACGGCCTCGATGGCCGCCTCGGACTCCAGCGCGACGACGTTGCCGACGTCCTCGCCGAGGTACGCCGCGCGCGCGACGCGGCGCATGATCTTGCCGTTGCGCGTCTTCGGCAGGGCCGCCGTGAAGAGGATGGCACGCGGCGCGAGCGCCTTGCCGAGGCCGGCGACGAGCGCCTCGCGCAAGTGGTCGCGCAGCGTCTCGGTGGCTGTGAGGTGGGGCGCGAGCACGACGAGCGCCACGACGGCCTCGCCCTTCACGCGGTCCGGCACGCCGATGGCGGCGCTCTCGGCGACGGCGGCGTTCGCGTTGAGGACACCCTCGACCTCGGCCGGCCCGAGGCGCTTGCCTGCGACCTTGATCGTGTCGTCCGAGCGGCCGAGGATGAACCACTGCCCGTCCGCGTCGACGGCGGCGAAGTCGCCGTGGGTCCACACGCCGGGGCGGGCGGCCCAGTAGGCGTCGTGGTAGCGCCGCGCGCCGGCGCCCGGCACGAGGCCGTCGTGGAAGCCGCGCGTCATGCCGATCCACGGCTGCCGCAGCACCAGCTCGCCGACGGCCTCGCGCACCGGCTGCCCGTCGTCGCCCAGCACCTCGGCGTCCATCCCGACGACCGGCCCCGGGAAGCCGCACGGCTTGACGGGCTCGACGAAGGTGCCGCAGACGATGCCGCCCGAGATCTCGGTCCCGCCGGAGTAATTCAGGATCGGCTTGCGCGACTCGAGGACGTGCTCGAAGAGCCAGCGCCAGGACTCGGGGTCCCACGGGCTGCCCGTCGAGCCGCAGGCGCGGAGGCGCGAGAGGTCGTGCGCCTGGACCGGGTCCGTGCCGTGCGGGCGGAGGGCGCGGATGAGGCTCGGCGACAGGCCGAGCAGCGTCACGCCGTGGTCGGCCGCGATCTGCCACGTCCGCCCTGCGTCCTCGCCGCCGTCCGGCGCCGCGTCGGGCGCGCCGTCATACAACACCATCGTCGCGCCGCAGAGGAGGCTGCCGAAGACGAGCCACGGCCCCATCATCCAGCCCATGTCGGACATCCACCAGACGACGTCGCCGGGGCGGACGTCCATCGCGTGGCGCATGTCCTGCGCAGCCTTGACCGGGAAGCCGACGTGCGTGTG
Organism: Rhodothermales bacterium; assembly: GCA_038243565.1. Taxonomy (GTDB): domain Bacteria; phylum Bacteroidota; class Rhodothermia; order Rhodothermales; family Rubricoccaceae; genus DASVSE01. Next base: position 4,144 of record JBBSQZ010000243.1, read on the forward strand.
GATGGCGCCCTTGGGCGCGCCGGTCGTGCCGGACGTGTAGAGGAGCATCGCGCGGTCCTCGGCCGACGTGTCGTGCGGGCGCGTCGCGTCGGCCTCGCCCTCGGTCACGAAATCGCGCCACCACACGTCGCGGGCGGCCGCCATCGGCGCCTCGAGGCCCATCCGCTCGTGGACGACGACGAGGCGGACCTCGGGGAGCTCGGCGAGCGCCGCGTCTGCCGTCTCCTTGATTGCCACGGCCCGCCCGCGCCGCGGCAGCCCGTCGGACGTGACGAGGGCGACGGCGCCACCGTCGGCCATGCGCTGGCGGACGGCCTCGGCGCCGTAGCCGGAGAACAGCGGCAGCGCCACGGCCCCGATGCGGACGATGCCGAGCATCGCGACGACGATCTCGGGCGTCATCGGCATGAACACGCCGACGACGTCGCCCGGCCCGATGCCCCGCCCGCGCAGGGCCGCCGCGAAGGCGCCGACGCGCGCGTGCAGCTCGGCGTAGGTCAGCGCCTCGGTCCCGCCTTCTTCGCGCTCGTAGCGGACCGCGTCCTGGTCCCACGTCGGCGTGCCGGCGTAGCGGTCGAGGCAGTTGTGGGTCACGTTCATCCGCCCGGCGACGCACCACTCGGGCCGCTCGAGTCCCCCGGACGTGTCCAGTATCTGCGTGTACGGCGTCGAGAACTCGATCTCGAGGTCTGCCAGCGCCGCCTCCCAGAACCGGCCGACGTC
>JBBSQZ010000244.1:0-4859 GCA_038243565.1 Rhodothermales bacterium
ATGCTCTCGCTGATGCAGGACGAGAGCTGGTTGATGATCAGCCTCACGCTGCTGCTCGTCATCGTCCTCGTCGCCCTGTCCTTCCGGAACGCCCGCTGGACGCTCATCGCGCTCTCGCCCCTCGCAGTCGGGCTGCTGTGGATGATGGGCGGCATGGTGATCGGCGGCATCTCGCTGACGTTCTACAACCTCGTCGTGCTGCCGACCGTGCTCGGCGTCGGCAACGACGGAGGCGTGCACCTCTCGCACCGGTACCTCGAGGAGGGCAAGGGCTCGATCCGCAAGATCCTGCGCTCGACGGGCGAGCACGTCACGATGGGCGCGGTGACGAACATGATCGGCTTCGGCGGCCTGCTCGTGTCGTCGCACCCCGGGCTGCGGTCGATCGGCGTCCTCGCCGTGCTCGGCATCGGGACGACGCTCGCGAGCACGCTCGTCTTCTTCCCGGCGCTGATCCAGGTCGCCGAGGACCAGGGCTGGCTCTCGAAGCGCCGCCGCCGCCGCCGGCTCTACGACATCGGCGACCCGAAGGCTCTCCTCCGGCCAACGTTCCGGCTCCGCGCGCCGAAGCGGCAGCGAGGTGAATCCTAACGCGCCCTGGTTTGGCCAAAACGATAAGGCGTTGTCCAGGCGGATGCGCGGGAGGCGCGCTCATTCGGAACAGGTGTTTCCTGCTAACAACATGGACGACAGGTATTTGCGCACTACGTAAAACGGGCGCTTACGCCCAGTCCGAGTAGACATCTGGCAGTCAGCCCCGATCTCCCAGGACGCCACGGTAGTACGTCACCATTCGGGCGAGCACGGTGGGCCAGCTGTATTCGTGCGCCTCATCTCGGCCGGCGTGGCCGAGGCGCGCCCTCAGATCGGCGTCGAGCGTGAGGCGCCGCGTCGCGGCGGTGAACGCGTCGGTGTCGCGAGGCGGGCAGAGCAGGCCCGTCCGCCCATCGTCGATGAGGCTGCGGCTGCCGGCGGCGTCGGCGCAGACGGGCGCGAGGCCCGATGCCATCGCCTCGAGCGTGACGTTGCCGAACGTCTCGGTCTCGCTCGGGAAGAGGAACACGTCGGACGAGGCGTAGGCCGTCGCGAGCGCCTCGCCGCTGATGTGGCCCGTGAACGAGGCGCGCGGCAGCGCCTGAGCCATCGCCTCCCGCTCCGGCCCGTCGCCAACGACGAGCGCGCGGACGAGGAGCTCCTCGCGCTGTAACCGGCGGACGACCTCGGCGAAGACGTCAGGGCCTTTCTCCTTCACGAGGCGGCTGACGAAGGACACCACGACCTCATCCGGAGCGAACCCCTGTTCGGTTCGCCATGCGTCGGAGCGGTGTGCCGGCGAGAAGCGGTCGAGCTCGATGCCGCGCGGCCACAGCTTGATCGTCGCCGTGACGCCCTGGTCGCGCAGGCTGCGCTCCATCTCGCGCGTCGGGACGTAGACCTCGCGGCAGCGGTTGTAGAAGTACCGTGCGATGAACCGGAGCAGCGGGCGCGCGACGCCCAGGCCGTAGTAGTCCGCGTAGGCGAGAAAGTGCGTGTGGTACGTCGCGACGGCCGGAATTCCCTTCTTGCGTGCCCATGTGAGGGCGCGGTGGCCGAGCACGTCGGGCGTGGCGATGTGCACGATGTCCGGCGCGAACGCCTCGACTTCGGCGCGCAGGTCGGCCGGGAAACCGGTCGTGAAGCGGTACTCGGCGCGGCCCGGAATGGGGACGGACGGCGCGGCCAGAAACCGGCCTGGCTGCGTCACCGGCGGGTCCTCGACGGTCGGACCGAGGACGAGGACCTCGTGGCCCTGCGCGATGAGGTACCCGACGAGGCGCCCGAGCGTCCGCGAGACGCCGTCCTCGATGTGGACGTAGTTGCCCGTGAAGAGGGCGATACGGAGCGGACGCGACACGAGGGCGGGGGAGAGGAGCCGTAAGTAACGTCAGGGCACGCGGCGGTGCCCCGCCCGTTAGCGCGCCTCGAGGAGCGGCTTTAAAAAGGCGCCGGTGTGGCTCGTCGGGTGCGCCGCGACCTGCTCGGGCGTGCCCTCGGCGACGATGAACCCGCCGCGCCGCCCGCCCTCCGGGCCAACGTCGATGACCCAGTCTGCCGCCTTGATGACGTCCAGGTTGTGCTCGATGAGGACGACCGTGTGGCCGGCGTCGACGAGTGCGTTGAAGGCGTCGAGCAGCTTCCGGATGTCGTCCGCGTGGAGGCCCGTCGTCGGCTCGTCGAAGAGGTAGACGGTGTGGCCGCGGTGCGGCGCCGCGAGGTGCGCCGCGAGCTTGACGCGCTGCGCCTCACCGCCGGAGAGCGTATTCGACGGTTGACCGAGCGTGAGGTAGCCCAGCCCGACCTCTTGAAGCACGCGCAGGCGGCTCCCGAGGCGCGGCTGCTTGCCGAAGAACGCGACCGCCTCGTCGACCGTCAGAGCCAGGATTTCGGCGACGTTCTTGCCGTTCCATCGGATCTCGAGGACGTCCTGCTTGAAGCGCTTGCCGTGACACGCCTCGCACTCGAGGTAGAGATCGGCGAGGAACTGCATCTCGACCTGCACGACGCCCTCGCCCTGGCAGACCTCGCAGCGCCCGCCGGGGACGTTGAACGAGAACGTACCGGGCTTGTAGCCGCGGACCTGCGCCTGGTGCATGCTCGCGAGCAGCTCCCGGATCGGGTCGAAGGCCTTGACGTACGTCACCGGGTTGGAGCGCGGGCTCTTGCCGATGGGCGTCTGGTCCACCATCTCGACAGACTCGATGAGCTCCGCGCCAAAAATGGCGTCGTGCGCGCCGATCTTGCCGTCGTACTCGCCGCCTTTGGCGCGCTTGAGGGCAGCGAAGAGCGTTGAGTACACGAGCGTTGACTTGCCCGAGCCCGAGACGCCGGTGACGACCGTGATCGCGTCGAGCGGGAACGTCACGTCGAGGCGCTTGAGGTTGTGGGCGCGGGCGCCGGTGACGCGCAGCACGCGCTCCGGGTCGACGGGACGGCGTTTTTCGGGGACCGGGATCGACTTGCGGCCCGAGAGATAGGCGCCTGTGAGCGACTTCTCGTCAACGAGCGCCTCGTCGTAGGTGCCCTGAAACATGATCTCGCCGCCGAGCGCGCCCGAGCCCGGGCCGACGTCGATGAGCTGATCCGCGCGGCGCATCATCTGCTCGTCGTGCTCGACGACGAGGACCGAGTTACCGAGGTCGCGGAGGCCCTCGAGGATCGTGATGAGGCGGTCGTTGTCGCGCGGGTGCAGCCCGACGGTCGGCTCGTCCAAAACGTAGAGCGAGCCGACGAGGCTCGAGCCGAGGCTCGTCGCGAGGTTGATCCGCTGCGACTCGCCGCCAGAGAGCGTCTGCGCGAGGCGGTCCAGCGTGAGGTAGTCCAGGCCGACCTCGACGAGGTAGCCGAGGCGGCGGCGGACCTCGGTGAGGATGCGCCCGGCGACCTCGCGGCCGTGCTCGCTCAGGTCGACGCCGTCCATCACGTCCGCCGCGTCGGCCGTGGTGAGCTCGCAGAGCTCGCCGATGTGCATCCACGTCAGCCCGCCGTCCGCGCCGGGGACGCGCAGCTTGACGGTGAGCGCCTCGGGGCGGAGGCGGTAGCCGTCGCAGTCCGGGCAGGTGGTGTAGCCGCGGAAGCGCGCCTGGTAGATGCGGTAGTGCATCTTGAACGGCTTCGAGGCGAGGAAGTCGAAGAAGCCCTGGACGCCGATGTAGTCGCCGTCGCCGGTCCAGATCACGTCGCGGTCCTCGGGCGAGAGGCGCGAGAGCGGGGCGTCCGGGTCGATGCCGCGGCGGGCGATGGCGCGCAGGAGCGTCCGCTGGTGCATGGACCACTGCTCGGTGCGGAACGGCGCGACGGCGCCCTGGCGGAGCGAGAGGTCCGGGTTGGGGAAGATGAGGTCCGGGTCCAGCCCTGGCACGCGGCCGAAGCCCTGGCACGTCGGGCAGGCGCCGAGCGGCGAGTTGAACGAGAAGAGCTGCGGCGTCGGCTCGGGGAACAGCATCCCGTCGCGCTCGAAGTGCGCCGAGACGTCGATGCGCTCGGAGCGGCCGTCCTTCGGGACCGTCACGACCACGGCGCGCTCGTCTCCTTCGCGGAAGGCCAGCTCGACGGAGTCCGCGATGCGGCTCGTGACAGACTCGTCGTCCACGCGCGTCGCGAGGCGGTCCACGAGGACGAGCAGGCGGGCGGGCGGCGTCTTGATGGTGTCGGGGTCCGTCTCGCCGAGGTCCACGATCTCGGGCATCGCGCCCTTCGCCGCCTTGCCGTCGGTCGGGAGGACGACGAGGCGCGTGAAGCCCCGCGCGACGAGCGCGGCCATCTCCTCGGCCTTCTTGGCGCCCTTGTGCGCGGGGAACGGGAAGCCGAGGAAGAAGCGCGTCGGCTCGGGGAAGCGCGCCTGGAGCATCTCGGCCGTCGAGCGCGGGCTGTCGCGGGTCACGATCTCATTTGAGACCGGCGAGACCGTCGTGCCGACGCGGGCGAAGAGGAGGCGGAGGTAGTCGTAGACCTCGGTCTGCGTCGCGACGGTGCTGCGCGGGTTGCGCGTGGCCGTCATCTGCTCGATGGCGATGGCCGGCGCGAGGCCCGTGATGAGGTCCACGTCGGGCTTGTCCATCCGCTGCAGGAACTGGCGCGCGTAGGCCGAGAGGCTCTCGACGTAGCGCCGCTGGCCCTCGGCGTAGATCGTGTCGAACACGAGGCTGGACTTGCCCGAGCCGGACGGGCCGGTGACGACGATGAGCTTCTTCTTGGGGATCGTCAGCGAGACGTCCTTGAGGTTGTGCTGCCGCGCGCCGCGGACGACGAGGTTCTGGCCGGCGAAGCGGTCCGCCGGGACGGCGGGCGGGACGGGCTTGGTGGTCGTGGTGCGGGTCGCC
>JBBSQZ010000245.1:0-4818 GCA_038243565.1 Rhodothermales bacterium
GAGCGGGCCGAGTCCTGCCGAGTGGGTGGAGCGCATCGGAGTGTGGGTCAGGGAGCAGCAGGCGGGGTCGTCCCGCTCGCGGAGCCGACGGAAGTCTCGTCGTAGGCCCGTCCGCCCATCGCGTCGAGGCTTGCACGGTCACGCGCGGCACGCGCCTGCGCAGCGGCGAAAGCCGCCTCCGGACCCGTCAGGTCTCGGTTCGCAGTTCCGACCCGGCCCGTCTCGAGCAGGTCGAGCACGAAGGCGTTGTAGACGTCGAGGCAGACGCCGTCGTCGAACTCGGTGCCATCGGGCACGCGGCCTGCGAGCTTCTCGCGGGTGAAGCGGCGCTCGGCAGCCCGAACGCCCTCCACGGAGCCGACCGCGGCACCCGAGGCACCGGCCTGGCTGCACGCCACGACGGCGGCATCGAACGCGCCGCGGTCGCGGCCGCGGAGCACTTTCCAGTAATCCAGGTCTGCGACCTCTGTGCCTGAGTCCGTCTGCACGGCCGGGCGAGCGCAGAGGGCGTCCGGCGCCTCGGCGACGCACGTGAGGAGCGCGGCGACGGCGGGATCGCTGGACGCCGACGGCGCGGCCGGGCCGCCTCCGCAGGCGGAGACGACCGCGGCCGCGGCTAGGACGGTGGCGAGCAGAATGGGACGGTGCATGGACATAGCGAGGCGGTAGAGGGTGGGCCTAGAAAATGGAGCCGCGGTAGCTCCGCCCGCCCATCCCGCCGACGTCGCGGCGGTTGCGCGCCGACAGCGAGCGCGCGTACTCGCGGGAGTACTGGAAGCGCGCGGCCTCCTCGGCCTGGTCGTTCGCGGTCTGACCCGCCTGGAGCATGAGCATCTGCCGGATCATCTGCGTCTCCTGCGTCTGGTAGGCCTGCACCGAGCTCTGGACCTCGGCGATCTGCTGCGCCGTGTCCGCGCCTCGGATCTGGGCCTGGAGCCGCTGCACGTCGCGGCGCGAGCCCGTGAGCTGCGCCGCGTGCTCGCGCAGCGACCTCAGCGTGCCGAGTGCGCCGTCGAGGCGGCGCTGGACGTAGGCGTCGGCCGCGGCGTTCGGGGCGGACGAGCCCGCGTCGGTGTAGGCGCTCGCGAATGCGCGGTCGAGGTCGCGCGTGGCGTACGAGAGCGAGCGGCCCGAGGCGACGGCCCGGTCCACCTGACTCATGAACGAGCCGAGGTCGCGGAACTCGAAGCTCTGGAGGCCGCGGACCTGCTCGCGGAAGGCCGTGAGCTGCGCACGCTGCTCGTTGAGCTGGTTCACGATCTGGCGGCCGTTGATGACCGACTTGACGATGTGGGCCGGGTCGACGACGGCCCACTGGGCGCGCGCTTCGCGCGCGGGCGCGACGAGGACGGCGAGAAGCGCGAGCGCTGAGAAAGCGCTGCGGAAGGATGGAATACGCATGGCGGTCGGTGGTGAGAGTGAACAGGAGCGCGCCTCGCGGCGCAGGGTGCGCGCCGAGGCGCGCGGTGATCGGGTCAGGCGGCGGTGCGGAGCACGCGCGCCGGGGCTGGATTCGGTGCGCTGGTCGCCGCGGCTGTGGCCGCGGCCGCGAGTGCCGCGAGGCGCTCGGCGTGCTCGGGGAGCCCGCAGCGGCGCAGCCACGCCGCCGGCCATGCCGCGCCGTGCGCCGCGGCCATCGCCCGCGCCTCGGTCACGGCCTCGGTCGCGGAGAGGCCAGCCGGCGCGCCCAGAAAGGCGAGCTCGGGCGCCGAGAGGCCGAGCTCGAACAGCCGCGCGCCCGACGGCGAGCGGAAGTAGTAGTCGCGCTTCTTGCGGCCCCGCCCGACGATGTCGACCTCGGCCTCGTTGAGCCCGAGCCAGTGGTAGAGCGCGGCCGTGTCCGGTTCGAGCGCGTCGGGGTTGGGCAGGAAGATGCGCGTCGGGCAGCTCTCGACGATGAGCTGGGCGTTTCGGACGGCCGGGTCGCGGAACTGGGCCGGGCTGTGGGCGACGATGACGACGGCCGCGTTGCGCTTGCGCAGCGTGAGCAGCCACTGGCGCAGCCGGTCGGCGAAGAGCGAGCGCATGAGCGCCGCCCAGGCCTCCTCGATCACGATGAGCGTCGGCGCGCCCGTGAGCTGCTCCTCGACGCGGCGGAAGAGGTAGAGCAGCACGGGCACGAGCACGCGGTCGGACATGCCGACGACGTGCGAGAGCTCGAACACCTGGTGCCGGGCACCCGGGTGCTGTCCGCCCTCCTGCGCGACGTCCACATCGTCGCGGCGGCCATCGAGGAGCTGGCCGTAGGCACCCTCGACCGTGTACGGGCGCACGAGCGAGCGGAGGTGCTCGTCGCCGAGGTTGACCATGAGCGCCGTCATGTGGCGGTCGTCGGGGTCGTTGTCCGCGAGCAGACGGACGGCGTGGGTGAGCCGCTGCCGCTCGGTCGGCGAGACGGTGGCGCCCTGGAGCTCGACGAGCGCCTCGAGCCAGTCGACCGCCCACGTCTGCACCTCGGGGCGATGGACGTCGCGGAGCGGCTGGAGCTGGACCGGGGCGGCCTCGCCGGCTCCGCCGAAGACGGGCGCTGCGAGGTCGTAGTGCCGCGCACCGGCGGCCATCCCGAGCACGTAGTGCGAGTACCCGACGTCGAAGACGAACGTCTGGGCGCGCGCGTAGCGGCGCCACTGCGCGACGAGCGCCCCGACGAGGACCGACTTGCCGGCGCCGGTCGCCCCGACGACGAGCGTGTGCCCGACGTCGCCCTCGTGCAGGCACACCCGGAACGGCGTCGTCCCGTCCGAGCGCGCCCACAGAAGCGGCGGGGAGTCCGGCGGGAAGAGCCCGCTCGGGACGTGCTCGTGGCCTCCCCACGGGGCGGTGAGCGGGAGCCCGTCGGCGACGTTGCCCGTCGAGACGAGCGGCCTGCGGAGGTTCTGGCGGCCGTGGCCGGGGAGCGTCCCGAGAAACGCCTCGACGGCGTTGACGTCCTCGACGCGCGCCGAGTAGCCCCCGTCGCGAACCGTCTTTACGACGGCGCGCGCCCGGTCGTCGGCCTCACGAGCGTCGCGGGCCGAGACGACGACGGTCTGCGTCGCGTAGCCGAAGCGGAGGTGCCCGGCCGAGTTGACGCGGCGCGCCTCGCCGGCGTCGCTCACCATCGAGGCGGCGTTGGCGTCCTGGAAGGCCGCCTGCGCCGGGTCGGGCGCGCGCGTATCGCCGCGCGCCGAGCTCGCCATGGACTGCACCCAGTCCATCGCGCCCTTGCGCTTCTGGAACCAGCCGAGCTGCGCCTTCTTGATCTGGCTCTCGGCCGTGGCCGGCGAGAGCGGCACGAAGCGCGTCGACCAGCGGTAGGGAAACGGCAGACGCGTGAGCGCGTCCCCGTGGCCGGCGAGCGTCGCGTCGGGGTAGCCCTGCACCGAGACGAGGCGGAGGTGGCGGTCGCCGATCTTGGGCTCGAAGCCGCCCACGAACGGCTGGTCGGCGAGCGCGACGTCGAGATACGCGCCCACCGAAGGGACGCCGACGGCGTGCTCGAGTCCGGTGAGGGCCTCGTGGAGCGTGCGGAGCAGCTCGCTCGATCCGAGGCGCCGCAGGCGTACAACGGCCGAGAGGCGGTCCTGGAGCGCGCGCGCGGTGTGCTCGAACTGGCTGAGCAGCCGGTCCCACTCGATCCGCGTGTCGGCACCGCCCGGCGCGCCTCGCTTTACGACAGCGCGCTCCATCCGCGACGCGAACGCCGCCGGCGGCGTGTACGTGAGGTGCAGCGTGCACGCCGTGTCGTAGTGCGCTCCGCCTTCAACGGCCGTCGAGGTGTAGGCGGCCCGGCGGAGCTCGTCCACGTAGGCCGTTACGGGGTCCGGAAAGTGGCACGCGGCGCGCGGTGCGTAGCGGACGGACTCGCGGCGGACGGCGTCGATGTGGACCATCCAGCCGTCGCCGAGCGAGCCGAGCGCGACCGCCACGTGGTCCGTCATGACCTCGACCTCGCGCGCGGTCGACGAGACGAGGTCCTGGCCGCGGAACGCCCACGAGCCCATGAACGAGCCGTCCTTGAGCAGGACGACGCCGTCGCCGACGAGGAAGCCCCAGCCGAGCAGGTCGGCGAGGGCGGCCGGGCGGCGGCGGTGCTCGCGGAGCCGGCTCGCGCCGGCCGCCGAGAGGGCGCCTGCGGTGAGACCAGCGGCGGCGATGACGAGACTCATGGATCTGGTGTGCTGGGGTAGCGCGCGGTGCCCGCGCGGGACGTGCTATCGCGAAGCGGCTACCGCTTGGGGACCGCTCGGGCCGGACGCCGGGGGGACGTCTCGACCGGCCCGAGCGGGGCGTAGCTAGGCGCCTGCGTGAGCGCCCGCGTCGCGACGGACGTCATCATGTCGTCGCGGCGCGTGAGGGCGACCAGGAGCGGGTGCGTCACGCCGACGACGACCGCGACCACGACGAGCGTGGCGAACGAGACACCCATCCCGACCGCGACCGCGAGCACGAGCGTCACCTCGAGCACGAGAAAGCTGCGGTCGACGCCGGCGAAGCGGGGCGTCCGGAGCAGCGACTGGTAGACCGGCCGCGCGCGGCGCGTCGTCGCGCCCGACCTGGACGCCAAGGCGCCAGCCGAGGTGCTCTGTCCGGTGGACTGGGGCGTGCTCACAGCGTCGCGCCGGAGATGCCGAGCGTGGCCGCGAACGACGCGGCCCCGATGGCGATGCCGAGGCCGAGCACGGCCTGGGAGATGCGCTTGACGCCCTCCTCGTGGCGCGTGAACGCCCACATGATGCCGCCGGCGGCGATGGCGATCACGGCGAGGATGCGGACGGTGTTGCCGGTGAGCGCGGACGCGATGGTCTGGAGCGGGCCGTCCCACGGCATCGCCGAGCC
>JBBSQZ010000246.1:0-4815 GCA_038243565.1 Rhodothermales bacterium
GCGAGGTTGGCGCTCGTCTTGGCCATCTGCATCAGCGACAGCGCGCCCTCCATCATGCGCGCCCCGCCGGACTGTGACACGACGAGGCACGCGCGCTCCTCGTCGGCCGCCCGGCGGATCGCGCGCGTCACGATCTCGCCGACGACCGAGCCCATCGAGCCGCCGACGAACGAGAAGTCCATCGCGGCGACGGAGAGGCCGTGGCGGCCGAGCATGCCGGTCCCCGAGACGGCGGCGTCGTTGAGGCCGGTCGCGATCTCGGCCGCGCGGATGCGCTCGGTGTACGGCTTGCGGTCCGAGAAGTCCAGCGAGTCGACCGAGTGGAGGCCGGTGTCGTGGCGGGCATAGCCGCCCTCGCCGAAGAGCAGCTCGAGGTAGCCGAGCCCGGCCATCTGGAAGTGGTGCCCGCACTTGGGGCACACGAGCGCGTTATCGGCCAGGTCCTTCTGGCTCGTGATCGTGTCGCACTCGGGGCACTTGACCCAGTAGCCCTCGGGGACTTCGTTCTGCTCGCTCCGGTCGGTCTGGATGCCGGCCGACTTGCGCGTGAACCACGCCATGTGAACGCTGAGGCTGCGGGTATGGACGCCCAAGATACCGCCGGCGCGCGCGGCCCGGCGTCAGACGGCGCGGGGTGGCGTCGCGAAGACGCCGACGTAGGCGGGCGCGAAGGCGTCCGCCGAGGCGGCGCCGTCGGCGAGGCGGTCGGCGCCCATGCGGGCGACGCGCGCCGCGCTCGGCAGCACGTCCAGCACGCGCCCGCGGCCGAGCGCCGCGACCACGGCCGCCGCGGCCGGCCCGGCGACGGCGACGGGCCCGACGAGGCGCTCCGCCACGTCGGCGAGCGCGACGGCCTCGGGCTCGGATCCGTTCGTGGACAGATAGACTTCGCCGCGCCGCGACGGCAGCGCGACGGCCAGCGCCTCGCCGGGCCGCACGAGCGCCTCGGCCTCGGCCGCCAGGGCCTCCATCGTCCCCACGCCGACGATCCGCGCACCGGTCGCGAGCGCGAGCCCGCGCGCCAGGCTCGCCCCGATCCGCAGGCCCGTGTACGACCCCGGTCCGGCCGAGACGGCGATCGCGTCGAGGTCCGCCGCCTCGAGGCGTGCGTGCGCGAGCGCCTCCTGCACGAGCAGCGCGAGGCGCGTCGCGTGCGACCGCGGCACGGCCACGCGCGCCTCGGCGAGCAGCGCGCCGCCGCGCACGAGGGCGACGGCGCAGACGTCGGTCGCGGTGTCGATTCCGAGGACGGTCACGGTGGGCGGGGTGGGGTGCGGCGAAGGGGAAAATGCGGAGGGCGGAGGGCAGAAGGCGGACAAAGACAAAATTCCGCCATCCGCCATCCGCCATCCGCCATCCGCCATCCGCCATCCGCCATCCGCCATCCTTGACATTTCCTTCACGCGCGGGCATCTTCCTGATCCACCTGCTGCCGCCGCGATGACCGTCTACGACGCCGACCACATCCGCAACGTCGCCCTCGTGGGGCATCAGGGGACCGGCAAGACGACGCTCGCCGAGGCGATGCTCGCCGTCTCGGGCGGCACGCCGCGCATGGGCTCCGTCGACGACGGCACGACGGCGAGCGACTACCACGCGAGCGAGAAAGAGCGCCACATCTCGGTCTTCACGAGCCTGCTCCACGCCGAGTGGCAGGGCCACAAGATCAACGTCCTCGACACGCCCGGCACGCTGGACTTCACCGGCGAGACGATCACCGCGCTCAAGGTCGCGGACACGGCCCTCTTCGTCGTCGACGCGGCCGAGGGCGTGCAGGTCGGGACCGAGCTCGCGTGGTCCTACACCGAGGCGTCGCAGACGCCCGCCATGTTCGTGCTGAACCGGCTCGACGCGGCCGAGTCGGACTTCGAGGCGGCGCTCGCGCGCGTCCAGGCGCGCTACGGGAAGGCCGCGACGCCGATCCAGCTGCCCGGCGGCTCGGGCACGCGCACCATCGTCGACGTGCTGCTGATGAAGCAGATCCGCTTCGCGCCGGACGGCACGCAGGCGGTCGAGCCCATCGGGGACGCCTTCCAGGAGCGCGCGCAGGCGCTCCACCAGGAGCTCGTGGAAAGCATCGCCGAGAACGACGAGGGCCTCATGGAGCTCTTCTTCGACAAGGGCACGCTGACCGAGGACGAGATGCGGCAGGGCCTGCGCGGCGCGATGATCCGCCGCCTGCTGTTCCCCGTCTTCCTCACCGTCGCCCGCGAGAACGTTGGCGTGAGCCGCCTCATGGGCTTCATCGACAACGTCTGCCCGAGCCCCGCCGCGATGCCGCCGCCGGCGATGGACGCCGGGACGGTCTCGGTCGACGCCGCCAGCCCGCCGGTCGCCTTCGTCTTCCGGACGATGGCCGAGGAGCACGTCGGCGAGTTCTCGTTCCTGAAGGCCTACGACGGGACGCTCGAGGCGGGCATGGACCTCGAGAACGCCCGCGACGGCACGATGGAGCGCCTCGGCCCGCTCTACGCCGTCAACGGCCGCGAGCGTGCCGGCGTGGACCGCCTCGTCGCCGGCGACATCGGGGTGACGGTCAAGCTGCGGCACACGCACGCCGGCGACACGCTGCGGCGCAAGGGCTCGGGCGCCGTCGTGGCGCCGGTCCAGTACCCCGAGCCGCGCATGGCCGTCGCCGTCCGCGCCGAGCGGCCGGGCGAGGAGGACAAGATGGCGTCCGGGCTGGCCCAGATCGTCCGCGAGGACCCCGCGCTGCACGTCGAGCACGACGCGCACCTCGGGCAGGTCACGCTCTCGGGGCAGGGCGAGCAGCACCTCGACATCGCGCGCGCGCGCCTCAAGAGCCGCGCGGGCGTGGACGTCGTGTTCGACCGGCCGCGCGTCGGCTACCGCGAGACGGTCCAGGGCCGGGCCGTGGCGAGCTACCGCCACAAGAAGCAGACCGGCGGCGCGGGCCAGTTCGCGGACCTCACGCTGCACGTCGAGCCGCTCACGGACGCGTACGTCCCCGAGGGCGACCTCAAGATGCGCCGCGAGCACACGCTCGAGACGCCGTGGGGCAGCAAGGTCCACTTCGTCGACGCCATCGTCGGCGGCGTGATCGACATGCAGCGCTTCTTCGGGGCGATCCAGAAGGGCGTCGCCGAGGCGCTCCAGCGTGGTCCCATCGCGGGCTACCCCGTCGGCGACGTCCGCGTGGTCGTCGCAGGCGGCGCGATGCACCCCGTCGACTCGAACGAGAACGCCTTCAAGACGGCGGCCAAGATGGCCTTCCGCCAGGGCTTCCGCGACGCGCAGCCGGCCGTCCTCGAGCCCGTCGTTCTCGTCGACGTGACGGTGCCCGATGCGCAGATGGGCGACGTCCTCGGGGACCTCAACGCGCGCCGCGCGCGCATCCAGGGCATGGAGGCCGAGGGCGGGCTCCAGACGATCCACGCGCACGTCCCCGAGGCGGAGCTCTACCGCTACGCGACGGCGCTGCGCTCGATGACGCAGGGCCGCGGCCTGCACCGCGCCCGCCCGAGCCACTACGAGCCGATGCCGCGCCACGTCCAGGACACGCTCGCGGCGGAGAACGGCGAGGAGTAGGCGGCAGGCGAGTGCCGAGCGCCTCGTGAGGTCCCGCACGGGCGTCGCGTGTCACGGGCGACGCGATGAACAGAAGTTGTCTTCTTGGCCTCGATCCTGGCCGCCCCTCACTCCCACCGCACCGTGACGACGAGGCGCGTCTGGTCGTCACCAAACCGCAGCGCCGTCGTGTCGCCGACGGCCGCGTCGCCGAGGCGCGAGGCGAGGGACGAGATCTCGGTCGCGAAGAGCACGTCGTCCGCGCCGAACTCGCCGCCGTCGCGGTCCGCGATGACGATGCGGAGCGGCATCCGGACGGGCAGCGGGAACGCGCCGGGGTTGACGCGCAGCTCGCGCGGGAGGTCGCGCGCCTCGAGGTCCTCGGCGATCTCCGTCCGGACGAGCGCCGCGCGGAAGTCCAGCGGCCCGTGCGCGTTGCCCTCCTTGAAGTCGACGTAGACGTCGGGCGCGTTGGCGGAGATGGCGCCGTCCCACGGGTGGTCCAGGGGCAGCGCCTCGGCGACGACGCGCGTCACGACGGCGCGGCGGACGGCCTCGCCGCGCGGCGAGCAGCCCGCGGCGGCGAGGAGCAGGGCAAAGAGGGCGAGGCGCGGCATCCGGCAGGGGGGAGACCGACAAGATCGGTCACGCGCGTCACTGCCACTCGACGCGGACGAGCATCCGCGTCTCGGCGTTCGCGAACGTCAGCGTGCGGCCGCCGCCCGGGCGGTCCTCGGGGCGCAGCAGCGACGCGAGGCGCAGCGTGTCCGACCGGAACATTTCATCGTCGCCGTCGAGGAAGGTGCCGGCGTCGCGGTCGGCGACGGTGATCAGGACGAGCTCGTCGACCGGAATGGGCCGGCTCGCCGCCGGGCGGAGCGTCAGCGGCAGGCTCGTCCGGCGCACGTCCTCGGCCACGACCGAGCGCACCAGCGGCGATTCCCCGATGCTCGGCGCAACTTTCTTGACGTCGACGTAGACGTCCGGGGCTGTGTTCGGCACGGCGTGGTCCCACGGCCGGTCCAGCGGCAGCGCCTCGAGGGCGACGTTTAGCACGACGGCCTCGCGGACGCGGCCCTCGCCGAAGAGGTCACAGCCGGCGAGCATGAGAACGAGCGCGGGAAGGATCAAGCGGCGCATGGCGGCGGGGGAGAAGGGAGCCCCACGCTACCGCGGCGCCGCGGGGCGCCGCCTGATCCGTTTGCACTACGCGCCGACGTGCGCCCGGACGACGAACTCGATCTCGTCCGCCAGCGGCGTCCAGTCCGCCTCGGGGCGCTTGGTGAC
>JBBSQZ010000247.1:0-4792 GCA_038243565.1 Rhodothermales bacterium
GGCCGCTACCCGCTTCACGCGACGCTCCACACGTTCTGGGCCGCGACGCTCGTCGGGCTCGCCGTCGGTGCCGGCGTCGGCGCCATCGGGCGCGTCCGGCGGAGCGCCTCGGCGGAGCTTGGCCTCGGTCCGGCGCTCGTCGGCGGGCTGCTCGGCGGCGTGAGCCACCCGTTTTTAGATGGGACCATGCACGCCGACATCCGGCCGTTCCTGCCACTTGCCGAGGCGAACCCGCTGTTCGGGCTCGTCGGCCTCGGGATGCTGCACGCGCTGTGCGTCGCCGCTGGCCTGATCGGGCTCGTGTGGCTCGCCGCGCGCCGGCCCTCGCGGCGCCGCGACGAGGCGGCGCGGCACGGGCAGTAGCACGCACCCAGGAACACGCTCCGCGTCCTGTGCTGCGAGCAATCTGCCGTATGTTGGCGGCACGCTTGCCACGCCGCCCATGGTCGCCGCCGACGTCGCCCGCCTCTTCGGTGCCCGCGCGATCCGCTCCACGCTCGACCTTGCCCGCGCCGTCGAGCGCGGCCTGCCCGTCGAGGCCGCCGACGCGCTCGTCGCCGGCGGCGCGCTCTCGGCCGACGAACTGGCCCGCCTCGTCATCCCGCGGCGGACGCTCGCGCACCGCTGCGCCCGCAGCGAGCGGCTGACCGTCGCCGAGTCGGACCGCCTCACGCGCGTCGCCCGCGCCGTCGCCGCGGCCTCGGAGACGCTCGGGACGCCCGAGAAAGCGCACGCGTGGCTCCGCCGCGCCAACCGCGAGCTCGACGGCGCCGTGCCGCTGGACCTGCTCGCGACAGATCCAGGTGCCCGCGCCGTCGAGGCCGTCCTCGAGCGCCTCGCCCACGGCGTCTACGCCTGAATGACCATCTGGCGGCTCGCCCGCACCGTCTACCCGGCGCTCGGCGGCGAGGGCGCGCGCCGCGCCGGCGGGCGCTGGAATCGGCCGGGGACGCCCGCCGTCCACACGTCGGCGCACCTGTCGCTCGCCGTCCTCGAGGCGCTCGTCCACACCGACCCGGACCTCTTGCCGGACGACCTCGCCGCGTTCAAGATCGACGTGCCGGACGACCTGGTGGACGCCGCGGCGCAGGACCCACTCCCGGAAGCGTGGCGCGACGCCGAGGCGTCGGCCGCATTTGGCGAGGCATGGGCGGCATCGGGGTCGGCCGTTCTCGTCGTGCCGTCCGTGCTCGTGCCGCGCAAACGGAACGTGCTCGTCAACCCGCGGCCCGCCGCGTCCGCATCGTCGGGCAGGAGCCGTTTGCGTTCGATCCGCGCCTCGTCGGGCGATAGCCGCGGCTAGCGGACGACAGCAGAAACGGGCTGCGCGTTTACCACGCTTCGATGGCCGTCTCGGCTGCAGCGAACGCCGCCTCGAGCGTCTCGTACGTCTCGGCGCCCTCCCAGACGGTCCCGCCCTCGTTCAGCACCCGGATGAACGACCGCGTCCAGTCCGTCGGACCCAACTCGACCCACCCGGCCTCGATCCACGCGGTGAGAATCGGAAACTGCTCGGCAATCGGACCGGACATGGGCGCGGTGTTGAATGGGTGGGCAATCTAGGTCACCATTGGCCCCGTTCCGCCGACACTCCACCGAGAGCCTGCCCGGAGCGAAGCCGAATGGGCGCCGCGGCGCGGGCGGTAGCTTTCTGCCATGAACGACGCCCGCCCCGTGCCCGAATCCGCCTATCCCGCCGTCGACCGCTACGACGCCGTCGCCGTCGAACGCGACGTGCTCGCGCAGTGGGAGCGCGCCGACACCTTCCAGCAGAGCCTCGTGCCCGACCTCTCCGCCGTCTAAGCCCCGTCTCCGTCGGGCGTCTTTAGTCGGGGAGGCGGATGAGCGCAGCAGATGGGTCGCCCGTAAACGTGTGGATCGTTGTAACGCGAGCGTGCAGGAGCGCCTCCGCGTCTCGCGTCGGCCCGTTGCCGATGCGGAGCCACACGACCTTCGGCGGCGGCCCGAAGAGAATGGACCGCTGGAAAAAGTCGCCGTTCTTCGACACGATGGTGTGGCCGTCTCGCGCCGCGACCTCCCACACCTCCGCATCTGGTCGGCCGAAAAGCCCTACGTCGCGGGCATGCACCGATCCCGGGTAGAGGTCGGACAGCAGGCCGACGAGGCGTGGCGACAGGTTCTCGTCGAAGAGGAGCGTCACGCGGCGACCGAGAACAGGCGGCGTTCGCGCTCGGCCGCGAACACGAGCACGGCCCGGATGTCGGCGTCCGTGAGGTCCGGGAAGTCGGCGACGATGTCGGCGGGCGTCATGCCGCCGGCGAGGTACTCGAGCACGTCCGAGGCGGTGATGCGCGTCCCGCGGACGATGGGCTTGCCGCTGCGGACGGCCGGGTCGAGCGTGATGCGGTCGGTGGTGTCCATGCGCCAAGATAGGCCGGACGTCGCGCGCCACGGCTAACCCTCAAGGCCAGCCGCCGCACAGACACGAGCCGTGTACTGAGCGCAGCCGTACGGTCATCGCGGTGCCGGGGCACCTGCGCGGCGTTCAGCCCGGCTCAGGGCGCACCGCCCGACAGCCGGCGCGCCGCCGCGACGAACCGCTCGACGTCCGCGAGCAGGTCCACGGCACCGCGGAGGTCGGTCACGGCGAGCGCCTCGTAGTCCGCGCGCTGCCGGACGCGAAACGCGACCTCGAGCGTCCGGCCGAGGTCGGGCGGGATCAGGCCCGGCTCGATAAAGCAGAACGCGAAGCGCCGGTGCGTCCCGGAGTGCGACTTCGGGCGCTCCTCGACGCCCAGGAGCGCGGCCGTCGCCGCGTAGTAGGCGGCGTAGTACGCCCGGTTGACCGCCGTCTCGGCGTCGTCGCGGTCGAGGTTGGCGCGGGCGGCGTCGAGCGCGCGGTCGGCCTTGTCGAGCAGGGCGCGCTGCCGGTCCGTCATACCTCGACGCCCTCGGCGTCCGCGTTCCACATCAGCGGCCGGCTGAGGTCGGCCGCGTCGCGGTCGCTGAACGGCTGCATCGAGACGTCGACGCCGTGGGCGAGGAGAAGGTCGAGCGCGAGCGCGCCCGTGCGCCGGATCTCGTCGACCGGCGCGACGTCGCCGCGGAGCACGACGAGCAGGTCCACGTCGGAGTCCGGGCGGGCGTCGCCGCGGGCGTGCGAGCCGTAGAGCACGACGCGGGCGAGGCGCTCGCCGTAGAGCGCGGCGAGGCGCGTGCGGGCGTCGCAGACGGCGTCGCGGACGCGGCTCGGCAGGTGGGCGGGCAGGTCGGCCATCCCGCAAGGTAGGCGGCGCAGACGCACGGACGCCACTCCCACCCAGAACCCCCCGCTTCCCGGCTGGTCGCTACGCGGACTGCGTCGACCTGTGGTTCCCTCGCTCGGAAAGCTGCCCCCCTCAACGAGGGGGACAGTTTGGACGCGCGACGCAACCCTGTCAGAATGCCTCGGAATGCGCGCGTCCGAACGGGGGGTTCTTCTACCGCACCACCGTGAAGCGGACCGACGCCGCGCCCGCGCCCGTGACGAGCCTCGCGGCGTAGACGCCTGGCGGCAGCGCCCCGACCGCCGCCGTGTGTGCGCCTGCGCCCTGCCGCCCGCTCGCGACGACGGCCACCTCGCGGCCGAGCGCGTCGACCACGGCGAGGCGCACGTCGACCTCGGCGGCGAGCGTGTACGACAGCACGGGCTCGCCGGCCGAGGGGTTCGGGCGGACGGCGAGCGCGAGCGCCGCGGCGCCCGGCCCGCCCTCGTCCGCCGTCGTCCCGGTGATCGTAATCAGGCCCGCTCCCAGCACGTTGTCCGTCTCGTTGAACTCCTCAATCGCGTTGCCGTCATCGGCCACGACGAGCAGCGCATACCGCGCCGGCGGCACTGTCTGTGGAATCGTGACCTCCTCGTTCTCGTTCTCCGTCTCACCCGCCTCGACGTTGCCGACGACCTCGCTTCCAAGTGGTATCCACTCGGACGGCGGCGCGTTGATCGGTCGCAGGTAGAAGCCAGTCGTCACGTCGCCGACGCCCGACCGCCCTTGGTTCTGGACGCCGTAATCGAACGAGACGCGCCCGCCCGGCGCAGCAGTGGTCTCGTCGAGTTCGGTGTCGACTATCGTGAGGTTCGGACCGTTGAGGTCACCGCCAACGGTCAGTTTTCCCAAGACGACGTTGTTGCCTTGCCCGTCCTCAGGCACAGCGTCGAGATAGTCCGCGACGATGAGGAAGCGGTAGCCGCCGCGAGGCGTCCCGGCTGGAATCGTGACCGTTCCACTTCCCCCCACGTTCTGCTGTGGGTTCGACGCCGGAATGGACCCCGTCCCGAGCAACGTGTCGTCAGCCGAGAGGTAGGCATCGGTCGATAAGTAGTAGCCGACGTCGAGAGGCGGGCAGGCGGTTCTGCCATCGTTTCCGAACGTGTAGATGATGTCGATGGCGTCGCCCGGGTTGCCGCGAATGGCAGACTGCGTAAGCACGCCGCCGGCGTCGATGTTGCACTGCGCCGCGGCGCTCGGGACAACGAGGAGCGCGGCGAGGGCAACGAGCGAGAGGCGTAGCAGTCGGGACATGGCGGCCGGTCAGAGAGGAGCCACTCGGACGGGCGCGCTATCGGCCCCGTTCCGCCGACACTCCACCGAGACGCCGCGTCGCGAGCGGTAGCTTTCCGCACCACTGACGCCCGCCCCGTGCCCGATCCCGCCTACCCCGCCGTCGACCGCTACGACGCCGTCGCCGTCGAACGCGACGTGCTCGCGCAGTGGGAGCGCGACGACACCTTCCAGCAGAGCCTCGCCGCGCGGCAGGGCGCGCCGCACTTCGTCTTCTACGAGGGCCCGCC
>JBBSQZ010000248.1:0-4791 GCA_038243565.1 Rhodothermales bacterium
CGGCTGCCTTCAGCGTGTTCGAGAGCAGCATCGCGATCGTCATCGGGCCGACGCCGCCGGGCACGGGCGTGATGGCGCCCGCGACCGGCTCGACCGCGGCGAAGTCCACGTCGCCGACGAGGCGGTAGCCGCGCTCGCGGCTCGCGTCGTCCACGCGGTTGATGCCGACGTCGATCACCGTCGCGCCGGGCTTCACCATGTCGGCCGTGACGAAGCCGGCGCGGCCGATCGCGGCGACGAGAATGTCCGCCTGGCGCGTGATCGCGGGCAGATCCCGCGTGCGGCTGTGGCAGACGGTGACGGTCGCGTTCCCGGCGAGCAGGAGCGCTGCCATCGGCTTGCCCACGATGTCCGATCGGCCGATGACGACCGCGTGTGCGCCCTCGAGGGGGATCTCCGAGCGGCGCAGCATCTCGACGATGCCGGCGGGCGTGCACGGCGCCAGTGCCGGCTCGCCGAGCCACAGCCGGCCGACGTTCGTCGGGTGGAAGCCGTCCACGTCCTTCTCCGGCGCGACGGCCCGGACGACGGCGCGGGTGTCGACGCCGTCCGGCAGCGGCAGCTGCACGAGGATGCCGTCCACGGCGTCGTCCGCGTTGAGCGCCTCGACGAGGGCGACGATCTCGGCCTGCGGCGTAGCCACGTCGAGGCGCAGCGTCTCGGCGTCGAAGCCCGCCTCGCGCGCCGCCGTCTCCTTGCCGCGGACGTACGACGCCGACGCCGGGTGCTCGCCGACGAGCACGACGCGCAGACCCGGCGCCCGGCCCGCGCGGGCCACGAACGCCGCGGCGCCGCGCGCCACGTCGGCCCGAACGTCGCGGGCGAGAGCAGTTCCATCGAGAAGGCGAGCCATGGGACATGCGGAGGACGGAGGACGGAAGGCGGACGTGGTAGATGACCCTCGGCCCTCTGTCTTCCGTCCTCCTTCCCGCTGCCCAATCTACCCGGCGCCTAGCTTCCCGCATGTCACCACTGCCCGAGCCGACCGCCGACTCCGCTGCCCTCGCCGCGCTGCGCGCCGTGTGGCGCTACGACGCGTTCCGGCCGGGGCAGGCCGAGGCCATCGCGGCCGTCCTCGCCGGGCGCGACGCGCTCGCCGTGCTCCCGACCGGCGGCGGAAAGTCGCTGACGTACCAGGTGCCGGCCGTCGTCGCGGCGCCGCGGAAGGCCGTCGTGCTCGTCGTGTCGCCGCTGCTGGCGCTGATGCGGGACCAGGTGGACGCGCTCGCGCGCCGCGGCGTCCCGGCCACGATGGCGCACTCGGGCATGTCGATCCGCGACCAGGACCAGCTCTGGACGGACGCCGAGTTCGGGCGCTACCGTCTCGTCTACGTCACGCCGGAGCGGCTCCAGACGGACCTCTTCCGCGCCCGCGCGCCGCGCCTGCCCGTCGCACTTCTCGCCGTGGACGAGGCGCACTGCGTCTCCGAATGGGGTCACGACTTCCGCCCGGCCTACCGCCTCATCGCCGAGGCGCGCCCCTTGCTGACGGGCGCCGACGGCACGCCAACACCTGCCCTCGCCGTGACGGCGACGGCGACGCCGGACGTCCGCCGCGACGTCGTCGAGCAGCTCGGCCTGCGCGATCCGCTCGTGGTCGTCCGCGGCTTCGACCGGCCCAACATCGTGTGGGGCGTCGAGCACACGGCGGACAAGGAGCGCCGCGCGGCGGCCGTCCTGCGCGAGGCGGGCGGCTCGGCGCTCGTCTACGCCGGCACGCGGAACGCGACCGAGGCGTGGGCCGCGCGCCTGAAAAGCGCCGGGCTACGCGCCGAGGCGTACCACGCCGGCCTGCCGCCGGCGAAACGCGAGGCCGTCCAGGCGCGGTGGATCGCGGGTGAGACGCCCGTTCTCGCCGCGACGAGCGCCTTCGGCATGGGCATCGACAAGCCTGACGTGCGCGCCGTCGTCCACGTCGCCCTCCCGCCGACGCTCGAGGCGTACTACCAGGAAGCCGGCCGCGCGGGGCGCGACGGCGAGCCGTCGCAGGCGATCCTCCTCGTGGCGCCGAACGACGACCGGACGCCGCGGCGCATGGCCGAGACCGGCCACCCGACGGCCGAGGAGGTCCAGGCGGTCTACCGCGCCGCCGGCAGCCTCGCGCAGATCGCCGTCGGATCCGAAGCCGACGGGCCGACGACGCTCGACGCGGCGCGCCTCGCCACCGTCGCCGATCTGCCTCCGCCGACGGTTCGCGCCGCGGTCCAGCGCCTCGCGCAGGCCGGCGTCTGGTCGGCGGGGGAGGCCACCATGCCGCTCGTCCGCGTCGCGGGCGGTCCCGACGCGCTGCGGCACTTCGCGCGCGACGCGCAGCCTTCCGTCGGCCGCTTCGTCGAGGCGCTCCTGCGGACGCTTCCGCCGGACGCCTTCGGCGGCTGGGCGCGCCTGCCGCTCGACGCCATCGTCAAGCGCGCCGACCTGCCCGAGGCGCGCGTCCTCGCGGGCCTCGCCTTTCTCGCGGAACGGCACCTGCTCGCCGTCCAGCCCGCCGGCGCCGGCTCACTGCGCCTGACGTGGGCCGGCCCGCGCTTCCAGTCTGCGCTCGTCGATGCCCGGGCGCTGGCACGCGGGCGCACGCGCGCGCTCGAGCGCCTCGAGGAGGTCGTGCGCTACGCGTCGTCCATCGGCTGCCGCCGGCAGCACCTGCTGGCGCACTTCGGCGAGCCGGCGCCCGCGCGCTGCGGCCGCTGCGACGTCTGCCTCGGCGCCCACCGCCCGGCCGTCGTCACGCCGGCCGACGAGCCGCTCCTGCTCGCGCTGCTCGCGCACGTCGAGCAGGGCGACGCGCCCGAGGCGTGGCTCGCAGGCACGCCCGCCCGCCGCCGCGACGGCCTCCTCGACTGGCTCGCTCAGAACGCGCTCGTCCGCCTCGAGGACCCGCTCCTGCCGCTCTGGGCGCTCACGCCGAAGGGACAAAAGCGACTGGGGGCTGGGAAATAGGGACTGGGGAATTGCAATTTCAGTCCCCATTTCCCAGTCCCCAGTCCCCATCCTACCGCGTCACTACCAGGCGCCGCGAGGCGACGAACGTCTCGCCCGCGACGCGGACGACGTAGACGCCGGACGGCAGCGCGGCCGCGTCGAGGTCGATCCGGACGTCGGTGCCCGGCGCGCCCGGGCCGCGGAAGGCCGTCTGCACGAGGCGGCCGAGCCCGTCAAACACCTCGGCTGCGACCTGCTGCGGCGCGTCGACGGCGAGCGTCAGCGACGAGGCGAGGGCGGCGGGGTTGGGCGACGGGAACGAGAGCGCGTAGCCCGCGCGCGTGTCCGGCGCCGCCTCGGACGCCACGGCAAGGGTAGTTGGGCGGAGCACGAACAGGCCGTTGTTGATGTCCGACACGACGACGTTACCCGACGCGAAGTACGGGTAGTTGCTCCACGTGCCGTTGAAGTTGGCCGTCGTGGACTGCGGATAGGTGTCGAAAAAGGCGACCTCCGCCATCGAGCCCGTCGCCAGCCCGGCCATGTCGAGGATGCGCAGGCCGGACTCGTAGTTCGACTGGTACGCGTAGCGGCCGAGCGTGTACAGGTTGTGATCGATCGTCGTCAGGCCGGACTGGTACTGGAACGAGAGCTCCGGGTTGTCCAGGTCCTGCACGTCGAAGACCATCGTGCGCTGCGTCGCGCCGTTGTTGCGCTCGTCGAGCTCGTCGTTGAGCAGCAGGTAGCGCTGGTCCGGCGAGAGCCACCCCTGGTGCGTGTACGCGAAGCTCGGGTAGTTGCCCGTGCTCACGATCCGGACGTTCGCCTTGTCCGTCACGTCGAAGATCGTCAGGACGTCCTCGTTGGCGGCGAAGCAGAGCTCGCGGCCGGCGTACGTGGCGTCGGGGCCGGTGTACGTCACGCACTGCGCGTCGTGGGTGTAGCCGGGCGTGCGCGGGCCGGTCTCGATGGACGCGTCGTTGAAGCAGCCCGCGAACGTCGGGTTGAGCGGGTCGGCGAGGCTCACGGCGTGGAAGCCGGGGACGTTGCACGCGGCCGGCAGGCCCTGGACGGAGCCCGGCCGGAAGCCGACGGCGTAGGCGAATCCAGTCGCCTCATTGAGGACGAGGTTGTGGACCGAGCCGACGCCGCGGTAGACCGTGTTGGCCGAGAACGTGCGCGTCGGGTCTGGCGCGAGGCCGCGCAGGCGCGTGAGATCGAACACCTGGATGCCGTGGCCCGACGCCTCGGACACGACGTACGCGACGTTGCGGTACACCTTGATGTCGCGCCAGACCGAGCCCTGCTGGGCCTGCGTCTGCGTCGGCAGGTTGCCGAGCACGACCGGCGCGGCCGGGTCCGTCACGTCGACGAAGGCCGTCCCGTAGTACGTCCCGCCGAGGGCGTACTCGCGGCCCGTCTGCGGGTCGGTCCAGCCCCAGACGTCGTTCATCCGGTGCGCCTGCAGCGGTCCGGACCTGCACGTCTGCTGCCCCGCGGCCGGGACGCACGTCGGGACGACGCTCATCACGTCGACGCCGTTGCAGGCGTATGTCCGCCCGCCGAGCGCCGCGGCGCCGTTCGCGCACGAGACCGGGCCGTTGATCTGGGCGGCGGCCGGGAGGGCAGCGAGGGCGAGTGCGGCGAGCGCGAGCAGTCGGGTCATGTCAGCGGGTGAACGTGATGTGCTGGGCAGCCGTCCCGGCCGTGCCCGAGACGCGGAGGACGTACGTCCCGGCGGGAAGCGCGCCGCGCGCAACGACGAGGTCCGTCGTGCCCTGCGCCGTGCCCTCGAAGACGACCGAGACCTCGCGGCCGAGCGCGTCGAGGAGGACCGCGCGGACCGGCTGCGCCTCGGCGACCGTCAGC
>JBBSQZ010000249.1:0-4734 GCA_038243565.1 Rhodothermales bacterium
CGCCGCCGAGAACCTCCGCGCGGCCGGCATCGACGCGCTCGTCGCGATCGGCGGCGACGGCACGCTCCAGGGCGTGACGCACTTCGCGACCGAGAACGGCATCCCGGCCGTCGGCGTCCCGGGCACTATCGACAACGACCTGTTCGGCACCGACGAGACCATCGGCTTCGACACGGCCCTCAACACGGCCCTCGAGTCCATCGACAAGATCCGCGACACCGCCGACGCTCACGACCGCCTCTTCCTCGTCGAGGTGATGGGCCGCGACACGGGCTTCATCGCGCTCGCGTGCGGCATCGGCGGCGGCGCCGAGCTGGTCCTCATCCCCGAGATGCTGTCGGACGTCGAGGCGATCAAGGAGCGCATCCTGTCGCTGATGTCGTCTCAGAGCCGGTCGTCCATCGTCGTCATCGCCGAGGGCGACGAGCTCGGCGGCGCGCACACGATCGCGCAGGCGCTCGCCGCGGACCCCGCCTTCGCGAAGATCGACACGCGTGTCTCGGTCCTCGGCCACATCCAGCGCGGCGGCTCGCCGACGGCCCGCGACCGCGTCCTCGCCAGCCGCCTCGGCTCGGCGGCCGTCGAGGCGCTCATCGAGGGCCACGCCGGCGTGATGGTGGGCATCGTCAACGGCGACGTGAAGCTCACGCCGATGCGCCACGTCTGGGGCCGCAAGAAGGAGATCGACTACGACCTGCTCCAGCTCTCCGCGCTGCTGAGCTGACGGCTGTTGCGGCGCTGCGACGTGGAATGACCGTCCCTCGCGGGGTAGGTCCTAAGTCCTGTGTGCCCACCTTAACTCAGTACACGAAACAACGTCATCCCGAGCTTGTCGAGGGATCTCGACGCCGTCGTCTGATTCCCCTCGGCCAGCAGTAAACGGCGGTTCGGTCGGCGTCGAGATCCTCGACTGTGCTCGCCAAGGGCTCGCTCCGCTCAGGATGACGCGGGTTCAGCCGGGTGCACTCCGAAAACGTGACGGTCCTGCCACCGTGGGGGCGGTTGGCATGCACGGTATCCCACCACCTTATTTCGCCATGCGTTTCCTCCTCGCCCTCGTCCTGCTCGCGGCCGTCCCCGCCTCGGCGCAGGGCGGCCCGCGCAACGTCGTCTTCATGATCGCGGACGGCTTCGGGCCGGCCTCCGAGGCGCTCGGCCGCGCCGCCAACGGCGCCCCGCTCGCCCTCGACGGCATCTACACCGGCTCTGTCTCGACGGCCTCGACCGACAGCCGCATCACCGACTCCGCCTCCGGCGCGACGGCCTACGCCTGCGGCATCAAGACGTACAACGGCGCCATCGCCGTGGACGCGGACCGCGCGCCGTGCCGGACGGTCCTCGAGGCGGCCCGCGACGCCGGCTTCGCGACGGGCCTCGTCGCGACGAGCCGCATCACGCACGCGACGCCCGCCGGCTTCGCCAGCCACGTCCCGAGCCGCGCCAGCGAGGGCGAGATCGCGGTCCAGATGATCGGCGCCCGCGTCGACGTGATGATCGGCGGCGGGGCGCGCTTCTTCCTGCCGGCCGCCGCCGGCGGGCGCCGCGACGACGGCCGCGACCTCACCGAAGAGCTCGCCGCCCGAGGCGTCACCGTGGCGACCGACCGCGCCGGCTTCGACGCGCTCGCCGCGGCGCCCGCCGTGGCGCTGCTCGCCTCGGACCACATGGCGTACACCGTCGACCGCGCCGCGCCGCCGCGCGGCAGCGGCACGCCGGACCAGCCAACGCTCGCCGAGATGGCCGTCAAGGCGCTGGACCTGCTCGCCGCGACGCCCGCCGCGCAGGCTCGCGGCTTCTTTCTGATGGTCGAGGGCTCGCGCATCGACCACGCCGCGCACGGCAACGACGCCGGCGCTCACGTCCGCGACATTCTCGCCTACGACGCGGCGATCGCCGCCGTGCTCGAGTGGGCGCGCCGCGACGGAAACACGCTCGTCGTGTCCACGGCGGACCACGAGACGGGCGGCCTCACGCTCGGCCGCGACGGCGTCTACGCCTACGACCCCGCGCCGCTGCTCTCGGCCACGATGAGCTCGGAGCGTCTCCGCGAGCGCCTCAAGGAGGCCGGCGCCGACACGACCGCGCTCGTCCGCGGGGCGCTCGGCACGGACTCGCTCTCGGCCCGCGAGATGGAGATCCTCGCCGCGACGGAGGACCCGAGCGCGGCCTTCCGCGAGATCGAGGCGCGCCGCGCCGGCGTCGCGTGGACGACGAGCGGCCACACGGCCGTCGACGTGGGCCTCTACGCTGACGGGCCGGGCGCGGACCGCTTCCGGGGAAACATGAGCAACGACGCCGTCGGGCGGCGGACGTTCGAGGCGCTCGGGCTGCCGCTGCCGCCCGGCGCGCAGGCCGCCGACGCCCGCGCCGCGGCGGGCGTCTCGGACGGCTTCGGCGGGTGAGCGCCTCGGCCGTGTGGAGTGCCGCCTCCGATGCCATACCCGCGACGCGAAGAAGAGGCCGTCGCCCGCGCCGCCTCGACGGACGCCGGCAGGCGCCGCCGCCTCTCCTCGACCTCATCGGGCCGGCCGACGCGCCGCCGGACATCTCCACGAGTCCGGCTGTGGAGACGGCGCCGATCTCAACATGACACGGTAGGGGAGGGCAGGCAGATTCCGCCCTCCCCCGCCGCTCAGCGGCGGACGATGCGGACCGAGCGCTCGCCGGTCGGCGTCGTCACCCGGAGCACGTAGAGGCCGGGCACGAGGCCGGCGCCCGGGACGACGAGGTCGCCCGCGAGCGGCCCGTCGTGGACGACCGCGACCTGCCGGCCGAGGACGTCGAACAGGACGGCCCGCACCGGGCCGCCGGTGGCGCCGACGGCGACGCGCGTCTCGGCCGAGAACGGGTTCGGAGTCGGCGCGCCGAGGGCGGCCTGCGCCTCGGGCTGGTCCTCGCCCGCGACCGGCACCACGAAGTCGGCGTCGAACGTCTGCTGCGCGAGCGCGTCGGCCGCGCGGAGGGCCGTGATGGATGAGAGGTTGCTCGAGCCGCGGGCGTAGACGATGCCGAAGACGATGTCCTGCTCGTCGTTCGGGTTGAGCGTGAACGGGCCGGTGTGGAGCGCGAAGCGACGGTCGCCAGACGGGAGCGCCGGGCGCCCGGCGCCCGGGTTGCGCTCGCTCCACGCCTGGTTCGTCACCGGGTCGCCGGGGAAGGCAAACTTCGTGACATCGCCCTGCGTCTCCTGGTACCCGTCGCCGAACGCGCGCATCGTCGAGCCGTCGGCCCAGAGGCCCTGCATGTAGTTGTACATCGACACGCCGTCGCTCGGGTCGGTGTTGCCCGCCGTCTGCGCGTTCTGGAAGTAGCTGAAGGCTGTTGCGCCGAGCGTGTCGCCGTTCACGATCGGGCCCTGGAAGAAGTCGTAGCCGACGGCCGGCGGCGCGGCGCCGTAGGACGTGCCGGCGCCCGTTCCGTCCATGTTGTCCGCGTTGTAGACGTAGCCCAGGCCGGCGGCCGGGTCCGAGCCGACGTAGTCGTCGGTGGCGTCGCCGAGGTCGGGGTCCGAGAAGACCGAGACGTACGTGTCCGTGATCGCTGTCCCGCCCTTGTTGATGATCGTGTAGCGGTAGAACGTGGCGTCGCCGAGGGCGTCGGGACGGTCGAAGGCGAAGGCGAGGACCTGGACCTCGACGCCGAGCACGGGCGTGTTCTGGGCCGGGTGCACGTTGCCGACGTCGTTCATGACCCACCAGATGCCCTGGTCGCCCACGATGTCCGGCAGCTGCCGCGCTGCGACGTTGATCGGCGTCCCGCCGACGCCGTAGCCCGGGTCGCCTGCGCGTCGCGTGATGCGCGCCTCGGCCGCATCGCGGCGGCCGTTGGCGTTGGCGTCGACGAAGTACGGCGCGCCGAGCTGGACGGGCCACGCGGTGATGTCAGGCGCGATGGTGCCGTCCGTGGCAGCCGCCCGAATCTGGTTCTGCGTAACCGAGTAGATGCGGTCGAACGCGGCGCAGTTGGCCGGGTCGACGGGGCGGCCGTTGGATCCGAGCGGGCCGGGCCAGAAGGTGAAGTCCAGCGCAGGCGCGCCGTAGGTGCCGCCGGCGACGCGGAGCTCGCCGTTCGCCTTGCCGCCGATCCAGAGGCCCGAGGCAAAGATCGGCGACTTGCCCGACGCCTGCGGGACGAAGTAAAAGTTCTCGGAGCCGTTCCCGTAGAAGAGGCTTCCGTTGTTGAAGACGCGCGCCGCGACGTTGTTCGTCGTGAGGTCTGCCTGGGCGGTGCCGAGCGTGCAGGACCCCGGCTGGATGACCTGCGCCGAGGCCGCCGCAGGAAGAAGGAGGGACAGCAGAGCGAGCCGGCTGGCGGATGGGACAAGGCGCATGCGCGTTGAGGAAAGGTGAAGCCCCAAGTTAGCGTGTCCGAACGAGTGTGACAAACTTCTCGCCACGCGGCACGACGATTTGCACCCGGTAAACGCCTGCCGCGAGCCCGGCGCCGTCGATGACCAACTCGCCCGCGGGCGCCGCGGTCGGGCCGTCGAACAGCACCGCGATGCGGCGGCCCCGCGCGTCGAGCAGCGTCGCGCGCATCGCCGTGCCCGTCGGCATCTCGTAGCGGACCGTCGCGCGCTCGCGGAACGGGTTGGGTGCGGGCAGGCTCAGCCGCACCGTCTGGTCGACGGGCACCATCGGGCGCTCGACGCGCGTCGGTTCGAGGTACCCGGCGCGGAACGCCTCGACGAGGCCGCCGGCGACGCCGCGCAGCCGCGTGACCGAATCGAGGTTC
>JBBSQZ010000250.1:0-4690 GCA_038243565.1 Rhodothermales bacterium
CCAGCTGGATCATGGACTGGCCCTTGTGGGTGTCGCACGAGGCGCAGGCCTGCACGCACGCCTGGCAGCCGATGCAGCGGGCGGGGTCGACGAAGAACTCCAGCGTGTCGGGGACGGGCATGGCTAGGTCGTGGTCTCGGGTGTCTGCTCGGCGGGGCGCTCGGCGGCGGTGCCGAGGGCGATCTCCCAGGCGCCGTCGTGGCAGAGGCCGGCGAGGCGGGCGTCGTGGTAGGCGGCGCGCGCCGCCTCGAGGCGCTCCGGCGGGAGCGCCTCGGCCCGCCGGTCGTCAAGGTCGGGCGGCGCCGTCATTGCTGGGGCTGGAGCTTGTCCTCGTACTCCGGCGGCGCCTCGGCGCGCGCCACGCGGACGGCGCAGACCTTGTACTCGGGGATCTTCGAGATCGGGTCCTGCGCCGAGATCGTGAGCTGGTTGGCGCTCTTGCGGCCGGACCAGTGGTACGGGATGAAGACGGTGTCCGGGCGGATCGTGCGGACGACCGAGGCGCGGAGCGTGCACGTCCCGCGGCGGCTCTCGGCCGTCGCCCAGTCGCCGTCCTGGATGCCGAGCTGCTGGGCGAGGTGCGGGTGCATCTCGATCTTCGGCTCCGGGTAGTGGTCCACGAGCGGCCCGATGCGGCGCGTCTGGTTGCCCGAGAGGAACTGGCTCACGACGCGGCCGGTCGTGAGGATGATCGGATAGGCGGCGTCGACGTCCTCGGCCGGGCCGACGTACGGCGTCAGGTTGAAGCGCGCCCGGCCGTCGGGGAAGTAGAACGGGCCGGCGCCGTTGGCGATCGGGTTCCACGAGCCGGGCTCGAAGAGGCGGACCGTCCCCTGCGGGCCCGGCATCGGCACGCCTGGGGGCGTCTCGTCTGGGCACGGCCAGAAGACGCCGTAGTTCTCCTCGACGGCCTCCCACGTGATGCCCGAGTAGTCGGCGATGTAGCCCTTCGAGGCGACGCGCAGCTCGTCGAACATCTCGCGCGGGCTCTCGAACGTCATCCCGTGCTCGCGGCCGAGCGCCTTCGCGATGTCCTGGATGATCTGCCAGTCCTTGCGCGCCTCGCCGGGCGGCGTCACGGCCGGGTTGATCTTGATGACGCGGCCTTCGAGCTGCGTCACCGTGCCCTCGTCCTCCTCCTGGAGCGAGCCCGGCAGCACCACGTCGGCGTAGCGCGACGTCGCGCTCATGAAGAAGTCGATGGCGACGAAGAAGTCGAGCTTCTCGAGCGCCTGGCGGACGAAGTTGTTGTCCGGCAGCGAGACGACCGGGTTGAAGCAGATGCTCAGCAGGCCCTTGATCTCGCCCTGGTCGATCTTGCGCACGATCTCGTAGGCGTCGACGCCGGGCATCGGGAGGTCCTCGGGGTCCATGCCCCAGACACCGGCGACGTAGGCGCGGTGCTCGGGGTTGGCGAGGTCGCGGCCGCCCGGCAGCTGGTCCTTCTTCTGGCCGTGCTCGCGGCCGCCCTGGCCGTTGGCCTGCCCGGTGATGGTGCCGTAGCCGCAGTTCTCGCGGCCCAGCCGCCCCGAGGCGAGCACGATGTTGATCGCGCCCATCACGTTGGTGACGCCCTGCGTGTGGTGCTCGATGCCGCGGGCGTGCATGAGGAAGCTCGTCTTGGCCTCGCCCCACCACTCCGCCGCCTGCTCGACGGATTTCCGGGCGATGCCCGTCACCTCGGCCGTCCGCTGCGGCGTCCACGCGTGGACGCTCTCGGCGAGCGCCTCGAAGCCGACCGTGTGGGTGTCGATGAAGTCGTGGTCGAGCCAGTCGTGCTCGATCATCAGGTGCAGGATGCCGTTGAAGAGCGCCGAGTCGCGGCCGGGCTTGACCGGCAGGAACAGGTCGCACGTCCGCGCGATGGGCGTGATGCGCGGGTCGACGACGATGACCTTCGCGCCCTGCTCGCGCGCCTGCCAGACGTAGTTGGTCGTGATCGGCGCGCACTCGGCCACGTTGGCCCCGCTGATCCAGACGACGTCCGCGCCGAGGATGTCGCTCCACGGGTTCGCCGCCCGGTCCACGCCGAAGGCCTTCATGTTGCCCGCGCCGGCGCTGACCATGCACAGGCGGCCGTTGTAGTCGATGTTCGACGTCTTGAGGCACATGTGGGCGAACTTGCCCATCAGGTACGTCTTCTCCGTCGTGAGGCTCGCGCCCGAGAGGATGGCGAAGGCGTTCGGCCCGTGCTCGCGCTGGATGCGGTCGATCTCGCCGGCGACGCGCTGGATGGCCTCGTCGTAGCCCATCTCCGAGAAGCCGGACGCGGCGCCCGGGTCCTTCTTGTAGGCGTGCAGCAGGCGGTCCGGGTGGCCCTGCTGGAGGGCGCGCGTGATGCCCTTCGGGCACATCATGCCGCGGTTGAAGGGGAAGTCGTACCACGGCTCGACGCCGACGACGGTGTTGCCCTTCACCTTGAGCTGCATGCCGCACTGCTGGCCGCAGAAGCAGCAGTGCGTCTTGACCATCCGGTCGGGCTCGACGCCGGTGTCCACGCGGATGTCGCGGGCGTACTGGAGGTACGGGCCGAATTCGCGGATCGCGTCGAGGTCGAGGCCGGGCGTGGGCGTCGCAGGCATGACGGAGAGGTCAGACAGGAGTCCCCCTCCTGACCGCGCAGCGAAGGCGCAGCCCACAGGAAGGGACAGGGGTGGTCGATCTGGACGCTGGTGCTCAGACCAGCGGTCATTGACGAGCCAGGATGGCTCTTTCGTCGGTAGGAAAGCTCCCCTCCTGGCCAGGAGGGGCTGGGGGTGGTCGATCTGGACGTCAGAAGTGAGCAGCGATGGCGGCAGCGACGACGCCCGGCGTCTGGAGCACCTCGCGGTTCTCGAACCGGAGCACCCGAACTCCGAATGCCTCAAGCTCGGCCTGTCGTTTCGCGTCGTACTGGCGGCGCAGCGGGTCGTCGTGGACGGACCCGTCGAGCTCGATTCCGAGGCGTTCGTCCGGGCAGTAGAAGTCGAGGACGTAGCGCCCGATGCTGTGTTGGCGGCGGAATTTTCGGCCCTCGAGTTGGCGCTGTTTGAGCGTCTGCCACAGGGCGCGCTCGGCGGGCGTCGCGTGACTCCGCAGGGCGCGGCGGACGGCTTTGAGGGCGGGGAGGTTGGTGTGACGCTCGGTGCCCGGACCATCGACCACCCCCGGCCCCTCCTGGCCAGGAGGGGAGCCGTTGAGGTCGTGCTGGTGACGAACAGGCATGGTCAGGCGTGGAAGTTCTGGGCGTCCTCGGTGCCGAGCGGGCCTTCGCCGCGGCCGGGGTTGGCGTAGACGGGCATCGGGAGCGGGCCGGTACCCGCAGGGAGCGCCTCGCCGCCTCGGCGGCCCTGCCACGCGAGCGCCTGGGCCGTGATGAACGCCGCGCGGCGGCACGGCGGGCAGATCCACTGGTAGTGCTCCGTTGGCCCGTCGATCTCGTAGCGGTAGCCGAGCTGGCGTTGGACCTCGATGAGGTCCTCGACGTGCATCACCGACGTGAAGGCGTGGCCGCAGCGGCGGCAGTGCGCCGCCTCGCCCTCGCGCCCGGCGTCCTTGTAGAAGCCGACGCCGAGCTGGGCGGGCCGCTGGAAGACGTGGAAGAACTTGCCGAACGGCAGCCACAGGACCGTCCCGATGACCGTGATGGCGTGGAGGATGGCGATGAACGTGTAGGCGTAGCCGGCCATCCACGTGTAGCTCGCCGTCAGCATCAGGCCCGTCAGGCTGACGGCGAAGAGCAGGATGAGCGGCATGAAGTCCTCGGCGAAGCGCTGCACGGCGGCCGCGCCCTCCTCGCGCATCCGCCGCCGCATCGCCAGCATCACGCCCGCGATCACGAGGAACGACGACCACACGAGCCCGTGGAACAGGAAGAAGCCGACCATCGACGCGTGCGGGAACCGGAAGGCCGGGAAGCCGAACACGACGGCCTCGTACAGGTCCAGATTCCCCGCGACGGGCTGGAAGTGGAGCCAGCCGAAGACGAGCGGGAACGTGATCGCCACGGCGAGCAGGCACCCCCACATGATGAGCAGGTGCGTGACGCCGCGCAGCCGGCTCCGCTTGAAGATGAAGCGGTTGGCGACCACCTCGGAGCCGATCCGCTGCGCGCCGACGGCGAGGTTGCGCCCGACGCGCCCGCGCCGGAAGAACGCCTGCCAGCCGCGGCGCCAGTAGACGCCCGTCGGCGGCCGGCGCAGCCACATCGCGTAGCGGTACGTCAGCCCGAACGTCGCGAAGAGGACGGCGAACGTGTAGCCGACGAGCGCGGCGTCGAAGTGCTCGAGGGTGCGCGAGCCCGCCACGATGAGCCCGCCGAGGACGACCGTGAGGCCGAGCGCCCAGCCGGCGGCATGACGCACGTCAGGTGAGATCGGACGGCGAACGCGAGCCATAACGGGATCCGGGCTGTGCGACCTCGGGAGTATAAGCCGTTAAAGAAGGCGCATCCCTTCTCTTCACGCCGAGAACCGGCGCGCGGCCCCTCCCCGACCTCGGGGCCTCCCCGTGCATCCCGTTCCGAACCGGCGACGCCCTCGCTCCGCTGTGGAGAGAGGGCGCCGTGGGCCTTGTAAGATTTGAACTTACGACCTCTCGCGTGTGAGGCGAGCGCTCTAAACCGCTGAGCTAAAGGCCCGAGGCGCCAGCGCGGCCGGCGGACCGAGAACCTACGCGCGCCGCGCGGCGGCATCAACCGCGGCGTGTGGAG
>JBBSQZ010000251.1:0-4673 GCA_038243565.1 Rhodothermales bacterium
CGCCTTCTGCCGACGAGGTAGCGCCCGAGGCGCTCGCCCAGCGTCGCCCGCTCGCCGACGAGCAGGTTGCCGACCGTGAAGCTGTCGGCCACGGCCGCCTCGAAGAGGCCGAGCTTGGACCCGAAGTAGCGGTTCACGAGGGCGGCGTTGACGCCGGCGCGGCCGCCGATCTCGCGCACGCCGACGCCGTCGTAGCCCCCTTCGGAGAACAGCACACGCGCGGCGTCGACGAGCGCGGCGCGGGTTGCGGCAGAGCCGGGGGTCGGGTCGGTCACGGACGGCGGGGCAAGTGTGCCCCGAAACTAAACCGCCGCCGGGGCGCGCCACGCGGCCGTCGCGGCCGGACGCAAGCGAGCGCCCGAGGGGGCGGGCCCTCGGACGCTCTGGTTCGGGGAGCACTAACCGGAGGGCGGTCCGGAGAAGCGCTCGACCCGAGGTGCCAAGATACGGCGGCCGAGCTACTTTTGCCGTCCCTCCTCTGCTCCCCTTCATGTCGCAGATCACGCTCGCGCGGCACACGCGCCTCGCCCTGCTCCTGCTCGCGGCCGGGTGCGCCGCGCCTCGTCAGGCCGCCACGCCCGCCGCCGACCACGGCGCGATGACCGGCGAAGCCGACCGCGCAGCGCATCATTCCGAAATGGACCACGCCGCGATGGACCACTCGGACCACGCCGCGATGGACGGCATGTCGACCGACCCGAGCCCGGACGTGCGCTTCATGCAGGACATGATCCCGCACCACGCCCAGGCGATCGACATGGCCGCGCTCGTCGACGGCCGCGGCGCCAGCCGCGCCGTGACGCTCGTCGCCGAGCGCATCCGCGTCTCGCAGGCGGACGAGATCCGCCGCATGTCGCGCTGGCTCGCCGTGCGCGACAAGCCCGTCCCGGCGTCCCACTCCGGGCACCTCATGGCGGGCATGCTCACGCCCGAGCAGATGGCCGCCCTCGCCGCCGCAACCGGCGCCGACTTCGACCGTCTCTTCCTGACCGGCATGATCCAGCACCACCGCGGCGCGCTCACCATGGTGGACCAGATCCTCGACGCGCGCGGCGGCGCCCAGGCGTCGGACGTCTACCAGCTCGTCTCGGACATCGAGGCGGACCAGACGACCGAGATCTCCCGCATGCAGTCCCTCCTCACCCAGCCCTGACGCCGCCAATGCGTGCCTCCCTCGCACTCTTCGCCGCCCTGCTCCTCGCCTCGACGGCGCTCGCCCAGACCGACCCGCGCGTCGGCCTCAGTGCCGGCCTCGACGACGCCGGGCAGGCCATCCACAACCTCACGCTCGTCGCCCACGTCCCGCGCCCCGCCGGCTTCCTCAACCCGGACGACCCCGGCGACTTCGCCTTCGCCAACACGGACCTCGCCTTCCGCGGCGACCTGATGCTGATGGGCAACTACCACGGCGTCCAGATGTGGGACATCTCGAACCCCGCCGCCCCGCGCCTCCGCGCCGCGCTGACGTGCCCCGGTGGCCAGGGCGACATCTCGATCCACGGCGACCTCCTGTTCATGTCGGTCGAGGAGACGCGCGGGCGCGTCGACTGCGGCGTGCAGGGCGTCGAGGCGCCGGTCTCGGCCGAGCGCTTCCGCGGCGTCCGCATCTTCGACGTCTCGGACGTGGACCACCCGCGGCAGGTCGCGGCGGTCCAGACGTGCCGCGGCTCGCACACGCACACGCTCGTCCCGGACCCGACCGACCCGGCCAACCTCTACGTCTACGTCTCGGGCACGAGCCGCGTCCGCTCGGGCGAGGAGCTCGCCGGCTGCTCGAACCAGGCCCCGGGCGAGGACCCCAACTCGTCACTGTTCCGCATCGAGGTCATCCGGGTGCCGCTCGCGCACCCGGAGCAGGCCGCCGTCATCGCGACGCCGCGCTTCCTCATGGGCCTCGACGCCGCGCCCGAGCACGGCGTGGCGCAGGCCGACCGGGACGCCGTCGAGCGCGTCCGCGCCGCGGGCGGATTCGTCGCGACCGTCGAGGGCGAGGACGTCGCCGTGCCCGAGCAGTACGTCACGCAGCTGCTCGGCCAGATGGTCGCGCAGCGCGGCGGGGCCGGCGCCCCGACGGCGGCCGACTCGACGGCGCTCCGCGCCGCGCTCCCCATGATCGTCGCCCAGATGTTCGGCCCGACGCCGGCCGGCCCACGCCCCGGCCCGAACCAGTGCCACGACATCACGGCCTACCCCGAGATGGGCATCGCCGGCGGCGCCTGCGCCGGCTACGGCCTCCTCCTCGACATCTCGAACCCGGCCAACCCGACGCGCATCGCCGCCGCGGCCGACTCCAACTTCGCCTACTGGCACTCGGCGACGTTCTCCAACGACGCCCGCCGCGTCGTCTTCACGGACGAGTGGGGCGGCGGCTCGGCGCCTCGGTGCCGCGCCACGGACCGCCCGCAGTGGGGCGCCGACGCCTTCTTCGACATCTCGGACAGCCGCGAGCTGACCTTCCGCGGCTACTACAAGCTGCCCGCCGAGCAGACGGACACCGAGAACTGCGTCGCGCACAACGGCTCGCTCGTGCCCGTCCCGGGCCGCGACCTCATGGTGCAGGCGTGGTACCAGGGCGGCCTCTCGCTCTTCGACTTCACGGACCCGGCGCACCCGCGCGAGATCGCGTCCTTCGACCGCGGCCCGATCTCGGCGACCGAGCTCACGCTCGGCGGCTACTGGTCCGCCTACTGGTACAACGGCTACATCTACGCCTCCGAGATCAGCCGCGGCCTGGACGTCTTCCGCCTCTCGCCGGGCGACGGCCTCACGGCCAACGAGATCGCCGCCGCCGAGGCGGTCCACGTGGACAGCTTCAACCCGCAGACGCAGACGCGCATCACGTGGCCCAACACCGCCGCGACGGCCAACGCCTACATCGACGGCCTCGAGCGCGACGGCATCTTCACCGCGGCTCAGGCCGCGCAGACGCGGATGGCCGTCCGGAGCAGCGCGCCGGCGGCGGTCGCCGCGGCGTCGTCCGCCGTCTCGGGCGCTGCGGCGCAGACGCAGGGCCGCACGTCGGAGCGCCTGCGCGGGCTGGCCGAGACGCTCGCCGCGATGGGCGGGCGGTAGCCGGCAGATACAGAAAACGGGCGAGCCTCCGTGGGGAAGCCCGCCCGTTCTTATCGTGGAGGAATAGGCCCTACGCGTAGTGGAACCGGCAGGACACGACCTCGAGCGCCTCTCCCGCCTTTCGGTACACCAGCCGGTGCTCCTGGTCGATCCGGCGAGACCAGAAGCCCGACAGGTCTCCGCGGAGCGGCTCGGGTTTGCCGATTCCCTCGAACGGCGTCCGGCCTGCGCTTTCGATGAGCGCGTTGATCCGCCGGATCAGCTTCCTGTCCGCCTGCTGCCAGTAGAGGTAGTCGGCCCAGGCGCGTGCGGAGAACCTAATGCTCATGCGCCCGGAGGTCGTCCAGCGTCCTCTCGGTCGTCACGCCGCGGTTCAACTCGGCGATCGACTCACGCAGGGCGTCTCGGTTGGCGTCGGTGGAGAGCAGGTGGGCCGTCTCACGCCACGCGCGGTAGTCGGCGAGTTGCGCCTGGATCGCGTCGTAGTCATGCTTCGAGACGACGACGGCGACGGGCCGGCCGTGCTTCTCGATCGTCACAGGCTCGCGCTGCGACGTGTCGATGAGGGCACCGAACTGGCGCTTGGCCTCGCGCGCGGCGACGGTCGTCATGGCAGGGGGAGAGGATTCAGGTAGAGCCATTATACCCATTGTGTGCCTTTTGATTCTACGAGGCCTCGCCGAGACGCTCGCCGCGATGGGCGAGCGGTAGCCGGCAGATACAGAAAACGGGCGAGCCTCCGTGGGGAAGCCCGCCCGTTTCGGATCGGAGCGCCGCGGTGCTAGACCGTGCCCATCGAGGCGCGGAGGCGGTTGCGGGCGCGGTCCAGGTCCGCCTGCCCGGCGGCACGCTCCTCAGGGTCCTGCGCGGAGGCGAGGCGCTCGCGGGCGTCCGCCTCGGCTGCCTTGGCGCGCTCGACGTCGATGCCCGAGACGGGCTCGGCCGTCTCGGCGAGCATCGTCACGTGGTCGTCGAGGACCTCGACGAAGCCGCCGGACGTGGCGAACGAGACGCGATCGCCGCCGACGGTCGTGACGGTGACGGTGCCGACGCCCGTCGCGGCGAGCATCGGCGCGTGGCCGCGGAGGACCTCGAAGGCGCCCTCCGTGCCCGGCGCGCGGAAGCGGAGCGCCTCGCCGCGGAAGGCGGCGCGGTCCGGCGAGACGATTTCGACGAGGAGGGAGGAAGCCACGGGGAGTGGGGACTGGGAACTAGGGAATGGGGACTGGCAGAACAGGCGGGGGCCGGCTCGGCCAGTTCCCCATTTCCCATTCGCCAGTCCCCCGCCGCTACACGGCGGCCGATGCGAGCATCTTCTCGCCGGCCTCGATGACCTCCTCGATCGTGCCCTTGTAGAGGAACGCCGACTCGGGGTACTGGTCCACCTCGCCGTCGAGGATCATCTTGAAGCCGCGGACGGTGTCCTCGACCTTGACGTACTTGCCCTCGGCGCCCGTGAACTGGGCGGCGACGAAGAACGGCTGCGACATGAAGCGCTGCACGCGGCGCGCGCGCTGCACGACGAGCTTGTCCTCGTCCGAGAGCTCGTCCATGCCGAGGATCGCGATGATGTCCTGGAGCTCCTTGTTGCGCTGGAGCAG